>JAUNPJ010000036.1 GCA_030536755.1 Eubacteriales bacterium
CTACGACTGGGCAGTTACAAGCCCATTACCTTTAGGTGATGGGTAGTTGACACGATTGGAAACACCAAAAGAAATAGCTGAACTGTGGGAAAAGTAAAAAAACAGTATTCAAAAGAAGGAAGTGAATAAATTGAAAAAAGGCTTAATTTTAGAAGGCGGTGCAATGCGAGGAATGTTTTCTGCCGGAGTCATAGATGTGATGATGGAGAATGGAATAGATTACGATGGAATCATAGGTGTTTCTGCCGGAGCTGCTTTTGGCTGCAACTATAAGTCAAAACAGATTGGGAGAGTAATTCGTTATAATATGAAGTATTGCAATGACAAGAGATTTTCAGGAATCAGAAGTCTGATCAAAACCGGAAATATCTACAATACAGATTTTGCTTACGGTGAAGTGCCATTGAAATACGATGTGTTTGATTTTGACACCTATGAGAGTAATCCAATGGAGTTTTATGTTGTCTGCACTGACATTGAAACTGGAGAAGCCGTATATCACAATTATGCAGGAAAAGACGACCACTGTTTTGATTGGATTCGTGCTTCCGCTTCCATGCCGATGGTATCTCAAATCGTGGAAATAGACGGTCAAAAGCTTCTTGACGGGGGAGTCGCCGACTCTATTCCGGTAAGATTCTTTGAAGAAAAGGGCTATGATAAAAATGTTGTTGTTCTCACTCAGCCGGAATACTATCGGAAAGAGAAGAACAATCTTATGCCTCTCATACGGATAAAATACAGAAAATACCCAAAACTTGTAGAAGTAATGGAAAATCGCCATATTGTCTATAACCAAACTCTTAGGTACATTAAAGAACAAGAAAAACAAGGAAATCTGTTTGTAATTCGTCCTAAAGAAAAATTACAAATTGGAAAAGTCGAAAAAAATCCCAAAAAGCTGAAAGAAATTTACGACATCGGAAGAGAAACCGTCACTATGCAGATTTCCGAAATTAAAGAGTTTCTTAATACATAAATTTAAGGTGTTTATGTCAACTAAAATTTGACAATGCTGATAGAGTCAAGATAAAATAAAAATATAAATGTCATGTTATGCGAGGAGAGGTACGATGAATACAGCAGAATTATTGGATCAGTTATTAAGTGAGGCACATAAAAATCATGCACTGCGGGAACAGCTTCTGAAAACAAGAGAGTCTGAGAATCCTTTGGAAGCTTTTTGCAAGGTATGCAGAGAACTTGGATATGAAATATACGAAATGGATCTTGTTATGGCTGGAGAAGAATTTTATGCCACGATGAAGCGCAGCACGAACGGTGGAGGTGAAAATTCTCCGGTGCTTTCCGGCGAAGATGATTTTTATGAATTATTTTTTGCTGCATTATGAGAAAGGTGGGGGAATCCGATGAAAGTTATAATTGTAGGGGGTGTCGCAGGCGGTGCGACAGCAGCAGCCAGAATCCGAAGGTTGGATGAACAGGCGGAAATTCTTGTTTTTGAACGGTCCGGATATATTTCCTATGCGAACTGTGGACTTCCGTATTATATCGGTGGTGTGATTGAGAATCCACAGCAGTTGACGCTTCAGACACCGGAAAGTTTCTTTTCGCGATTCCGGGTGCATATGAAGGTGCATCATGAAGTGACAGCAATCCATCCGGAGAGAAAAACGGTTTCTGTCAAAAATCTGGAAAGCGGGGAAGTTTTTGAGGAGAGTTATGATAAGCTGCTGCTTTCTCCGGGAGCAAAACCAACGCAGCCCAGGCTTCCGGGTGTGGGAATTGACAAATTATTTACACTGCGCACGGTGGAGGATACGTTCCGCATTAAGGAGTATATCAATCAAAATCATCCAAAGTCGGCTGTTCTTGCCGGTGGAGGCTTTATCAGCTTGGAGTTGGCGGAAAATCTTCGGGAGCTTGGTATGGACGTGACGATTGTACAGCGTCCGAAACAGTTGATGAATCCGTTTGATTCTGATATGGCATCTTTTATTCACAGTGAGATGCGCAGGCATGGAATCAAACTGGCGCTCGGACATACAGTGGAAGGATTTGTGGAAAAAGAAGATGGCGTAGAGGTGCTTCTGAAAGAAGAGCCATCACTTTGTGCAGATATGGTTGTACTGGCGATCGGCGTTACGCCGGATACATATCTTGCGGGAGAGGCAGGATTGGAACTGGGCATAAAGGGAAGTATTCTTGTCAATGATCGGATGGAGACTTCCATTCCTGACATTTATGCGGTCGGCGATGCCGTACAGGTAAAGCATTATGTGACCGGGCAGGAGGCATTGATTTCTCTTGCGGGTCCTGCAAACAGGCAGGGACGCATTGCAGCCGACAATATCTGTGGAGGGGACAGCCGCTATCCGGGCTCACAGGGAAGTTCTGTGATTAAGGTGTTTGATATGACGGCGGCATCTACCGGTCTCAATGAAACCAATGCAAAAAAGGCGGGACTGGGTGTGGACAAGGTCATTCTGTCGCCTATGAGCCATGCGGGCTATTATCCCGGAGGCAGATTAATGACCATGAAGGTCGTTTTTGAGAAGGAAACGTATCGCCTTCTGGGGGCTCAGATTGTGGGCTATGAAGGTGTGGACAAGCGCATCGATGTGCTGGCAACGGCAATACATACCGGAATGAAAGCGACAGAATTAAAAGATCTGGATCTTGCCTATGCACCGCCGTATTCCTCGGCAAAAGACCCGGTCAACATGGCGGGCTTTATGGTTGACAATCTTTCGAATGGAATACTGAAGCAGTTCCATCTGGAAGATCTGGCAAGTCTGCCCCATGATGGCAGTGTGACGTTGCTGGATACCCGCACGGTGGGAGAATATCGTCGTGGACATATCGATGGATTTGTCAATATTCCTGTGGATGAGCTGAGAGAGCGCCTGGATGAAATTGAGACAGGAAAGCCCGTCTATGTGATCTGCCAGAGTGGACTGAGAAGCTATATTGCCTGCCGGATTCTTGCCGGAAATGGATTTGACTGCTACAATTTCTCCGGTGGGTTCCGATTTTATGATGCGGTCATGCATGACCGCTGCTTGATCGAGACTGCTTTTGCCTGCGGTATGGATAAAAGCTGAATTGTGGAAATGGAGAAGGAGTAAGCTGCATGAAGAAGTGGAATATCCCTGTTGGAATTTCTGAGTTTGAGAAAATTCGTAAAAATGGTTACTATTATCTTGATAAAAGTGGATTAATTGCGGAATTGCTGAAAACAGAATCTACAGAAGTTGATGGAATGTCTGCTCTTCGGATTCCAAATGCAGAGATTAAAGAAATTTTTGAAACTACCGTTATGAAATGGTTTCATGACAATGCAAAAAACTGGAACAGAAAGCCTTGCATCAGATTGATGAGCGGATGTATGCAAAAGAATACGAAGATGACTATGATGAAATTTTCAGTTATGGAGTTTCGTTTTTCAAAAAACGCTGTCTTGTAGTGGGACAGGAGACAGGCAATTGTCTGGAAAATAGAATATAGGGAAAAAATATCCCGTGGAAAATCATGTACTGAAAACATGATTTTTCATGGGATATTTTTATCTCTGTTTTGATTCTTTTAAGTCGATTTAAGGTAAATCTATTATAGTGATGTCTGTGAAAGAAATCAAAGGAGTAAATAATATGGCATACCAGATGACTTTTAAACGTTATGAACTGAAGTATCTGATGAACCGGCGGCAAAAGGAAAACATGCTGCGAAGCATGGAAGAGCACATGAAGCTGGACAGGTATGGAAGGACAACGATAAGAAACATTTATTTTGATACCGATACATATCAGCTGATTCGTCGCTCATTGGAGAAACCGGCTTACAAAGAAAAACTTCGGGTACGGAGCTACTATCCGGCAAGCGGAGATACTCTGGTGTTTGTGGAATTAAAGAAAAAATATCAGAATGTTGTTTATAAGCGAAGACTGGTGTGTCCGGAGGCGGAAGTGATGAAGTACTTCTGCAGTGGAATGCCTCTTCCTGATTATTCACAGATTGGAAATGAAATCCGGTACTTCTGGAAATATTACAAAACTCTTCATCCGGTAGTTTTTTTATCTTATGAAAGAGAAGCGTACTATGCGCTTGACGGAAGTGATTTTCGAGTTACATTCGATGAAAATATCTTATACAGGGAAAATGATCTTTCTCTTGGAAGTGCCATTTACGGAACCTTTATTTTGGATGAAGGGCAGACTTTGATGGAAATTAAAACAACCGGTGGAATCCCGCTCTGGATGAGTGAGACGCTGACGAGAAATCATTTGTATAAGATTTCATTTTCAAAATACGGAACAGCCTATCAACAGATACAGAACGCAGAAAGAAAAAAACGACAAGGAGGAAGTCAATATGCTTAATACACTATTTCAGGGGATTTTTGATACATCCATGACAAATGTAATACCATTGCCGGATTTTCTGATTTGTGTGGGGAGTGCACTGATCATCGGAATGATTCTGGCGCTAAGTTATATGTGGGGAACATGTTATACGAAGAGTTTTGTGGTGACACTGGCAATGCTTCCGGCCATTGTCTGCGTAGTGATTATGATGGTCAATGGAAATGTAGGAACAGGCGTAGCTGTAGCGGGAGCATTCAGTTTGGTTCGTTTTCGTTCAGCTCCCGGATCAGCAAAAGAAATCGGTGCAATTTTTCTTGCTATGGGTACGGGACTTGTGGTTGGAATGGGTTACATCGGATATGCTTTTTTGGTAGCAGTGCTTCTGGGCGGAATGATGCTCCTGTACAATTATCTGGACTTCTGGGCAGGAAAGAGTATGACACTTTATAAGACATTACATATTACGATTCCGGAAGATTTGAATTATACGGAAGTGTTTGACAAAGTATTAAACGAATATACAGATAAGTTTGAACTGGTTCAGGTGAAGACGACAAATATGGGGAGCCTGTTTCGGCTGACATATAATTTGAAAATGAAAAAGGCAAGTGAAGAAAAGAATATGATTGATGAGCTTCGATGTCGAAACGGCAATCTGGAAATAACAGTGTCCAGGCAGGAAAATGCAATTGGTGAACTATAAGAAATAATCGGATGAATGGATGGTGAAGGATATGAAATATAAGGAACTGGCAATATTTTTACTGATGGGAAACTTATTTCTGACAGGATGTGGTGCGTCAGATTCGGTGTCTGCTGCGGAAAGCACATCGAATGTAACGGAAGTAGCAGTGAAAACAATTTCTGATAATACTTCAAATAAAGATACATCTGATATGTTTACAGAGAGGGATGAGAAAATCAATTATGACGAGGAAAGCAGTTCAATCATTACCCTTGCGGATGATAAAAGCTCCTGTAATTCAGACGCTGTTGAGATAGCTGAAAATACAATTACAATTACAGACGAAGGAACCTATATTTTATCCGGCAAGCTTACGAATGGAATGATTATTATTGATGCACAAGACACAGATAAGGTACAGCTTGTACTGGAAGGCGCAGAGGTTACAAGCGCAGAATCAGCGGCAATCTATGTGCGTTCTGCGGACAAGGTATTTATTACAACAGCGTCGGGTTCTGAAAACATTCTGACAAACGGAGGAACTTATACACCGATTGATGATAATAATATTGACGCAGTGATATTTTCAAAAGATGACCTGACCTTAAACGGAGCAGGGATACTGACAATCAATGCAGCGGCGGGCCATGCAGTGGTGTCAAAAGATGATCTTGTGCTGACAAGTGGAACTTATAACATTACAGCTGAGAAACACGGACTTTCCGGAAAAGACAGTGTGCGGATTGCAGATGGAACGTATCATATTACATCCGGTAAGGATGGAATTCATGCATCAAATACAGATGATAGCAGTCTGGGATTTATTTACATTGAAGGTGGTGACTTTGAAATTACTGCGGAAGATGATGGAATGCACGCGGATTCTGCGTTGACGGTGAAAGGCGGAACGATTCATGTGGCAAAAAGCTATGAGGGAATAGAAGGTCTGAGTATTGACATTACAGGCGGTAATATAAATGTCACGTCAAGTGATGACGGATTGAATGCGGCAGGCGGAAATGACAGCAGTGGATTTGAAGGAGGCGGCGGAGATATCTTTGCTGTAGAAGAAGGTGCATATATCCATATTGCAGGCGGAACACTTCATGTCAATGCATCCGGTGACGGAATCGATTCCAACGGTGACTTGGAAATATCAGGAGGCGAGACTTATGTATCCGGTCCGACTGACGGGGCAAATGGTTCATTAGATTATAATGGAGAAGGTAAGATAAGCGGCGGTATTTTTGTGACGGCAGGTTCTTCAGGTATGGCACAGAATTTGAGTGATTCTTCCAGTCAGGGAGTTATCTTGACGGCAGTGGATGCACAGACGGCGGGAAGTACGATTTCTCTTATGGACAGCAGCAAAAATGAATTGGTATCGTGGACAGCAGATAAGGAGTATGCTTTTGTGGTTGTAAGCTGCCCGGAGATTACTCTGGGAGAAACGTATACACTGACTGCAGGCAGCAGCAGCCAGGAGATTACCATGGACAGTCTGATATATGGCACCGGCGGTATGGGGGGACATCCTGGAGGCCATACACGGGGACAAAATAGACCGATGAAAGATGGAGAAGCACCCAGACAAGGTGGACCAATGGGAGAACAGCAGGAAAGTGAATTATAGACCGGGACAGATATCTGTCCCGTTTTATATGAAGATTTTGTTTAAAATGTCTTTTGAAAAATTTTTTGAAATCAGGTAAAATAAAGGAACAACGTGTAGCATAAAACTGCGTAAGTCCAGTTGCATGCTGCGCGTTCTTTTTATTTTGAAATAAATATGAGAAGGGAGAGGTTTTTTTGTACGAAATCGGAGAGTATCTGGTCAAACCTATGGAGGGCTTGTGTAAGATCGAGGATATTTTGCATCTGGATGTAGAGGGAATTGATAAAAACAGGTTGTATTATCTGCTCAGGCCGATGGAGGAGAAAAATAGAACGATATATGTGCCTGTGGATACAACAGATTCCGGCATCAGAAAGGCAATGACAGAAGAAGAGGCGTGGCAGCTGATTGAGAAGATTCCGGGGATTGAAGAAATCTGGGTCAGCAATGAAAAGATTCGGGAACAAATTTATAAAGAGAAGATAAAAAGCTGTCACCCGGAAGAGCTGGTGGCAATTATTAAAGTTACTTACCAGCGAAGGAAGAAACGAATGGATCAGGGAAAGAAAAGTACGATTGCGGATGACCGTTTTTTCCGAATCGCAGAAAATCATTTGTATTCAGAACTGGCATTTGCACTTCAAAGAGATAAGAATGAGATTTGTCAGTTGATTAAGGATACAGTAGATAAAAAGATATAGAAAAAACATGTCAGAGGGACAGGGGACAGGTTTGTGTCCGGAAAAATCCGGACACAAACCTGTCCCCTGTCCCTCTTCAAGCCAAAATTCCATTGCCGAAGGCAATCTGGAATGAATTTTGGCTAAGTTACTGTGAACGGAGTGAACAGTAAAGAAAGCAATATGGATTCCTTCGGACGGTGGGAATCCATATTGCTTTTGTTGTTATATTCCTATACAATAAGAGAAAAGGCAGTGCAAAAATTTGCAGGAGGTGTCTATGAAGAAAAAGGTAGCGATTGGAATACAGAATTTTGAAAAATTAAGAGAAAAGGATTGTTTTTATATTGATAAAACATCTTTTATTCAAGCATGGTGGGAAAGTAACGATGAGGTAACTTTGATTACCCGTCCGCGCCGTTTTGGAAAGACTTTGAATATGAGTATGTTGGAAGCATTTTTTTCTTTGAAGTATGCAAACAGAGGGGAATTATTTGAGGGACTTTCCATCTGGGAGCATGAAGAATATCGAAAAATACAGGGAACTTATCCGGTGCTCAGTTTATCTTTTGCGAATGTGAAGGAGAAGGATTATAAATCTACTCGAAAAAAAATTTGCCAGATAATAGAAGGATTGTATTCGGATCATTCGTATTTACTTGACAGTCCGCTTCTTCAGGAAGGCGATAAGAAATTTTTCAAAAGAGTTTCTGTAGATATGGATGATGTGGATGCTACAATGGCCATTCATTATCTGGCAAAATTTTTGTATCTTTATTGTGGAAAAAAAGTCATCATTCTTCTGGATGAATATGATACACCGATGCAAGAAGCCTATGTGAACGGATATTGGGATGAACTGGTGTATTTTACCAGAAGTTTGTTTAACGCCACATTTAAGACGAATCCATGGATGGAACGCGGTATGATGACGGGAATTACAAGAGTCAGCAGGGAATCCATTTTTTCAGATTTGAATAATCTGAAGGTCATCACAACAACATCGAAGGAATATGCAGCCGCTTTTGGTTTTACGGAAGAGGAAGTATTTGCCGGATTAGATTCTTTTGGAATGGGAGACCAGAAGGAAGATGTGAAAAGATGGTATGATGGATTTATTTTTGGGACACACAGAGATATTTATAATCCATGGTCCATTCTGAATTTTCTGGATACAGGGGAATTGACGGCGTATTGGTCAAACAGCAGTTCGAACAGCCTTGTCGGAACATTAATCCGAGAAGGAGGCCGCAGAATCAAAGATCAATTTGCGGCGCTTTTGCGGGGGGAATCTATATATTCTCAGATTGATGAACAGATTGTTTATAATCGGCTAGATGGAAGTGGGCGGGCAATCTGGAGTCTTTTGCTGGCAAGTGGGTATTTAAAGGTAATTTCTTATGAAAAATATGAAGATATTCCAGAGGGAAACATCCCGAAATATGAGCTGGCACTGACAAATCTGGAGGTCAGACTGATGTTTCAGAGTATGGTACACAGTTGGTTTGTGGATGCTGAGGATGACTATAATGATTTTATCAGGGCACTGCTTGTCGGTGACCGAAAAGCAATGAATGTATATATGAATCAGGTGGCATTGCGTACATTCAGTTATTTTGATACGGGGAAGAATCCATCTTATGAAGAACCGGAGCGTTTTTATCATGGATTTGTTCTTGGACTGATTGTAGAACTGCAGGATCGGTATGTCATTACCTCGAATCGGGAAAGTGGTTTTGGAAGGTATGATGTGTTGCTGGAACCGAAAAATTCGGAAGATGATGCAATCATTCTGGAATTTAAGGTGCATGATTCGGAAGAAGAGGACTCTCTGAAAGATACCGTGCAGAGCGCACTGCGTCAAATCGAAGAAAAGCAGTATGCTGCACAGCTTATAGCAAGAGGAATCCAAAAGGAGAGAATCCGGAGTTATGGATTTGCTTTCCGTGGGAAGAAAGTCTTAATTGGATAAAATTTCTTAAGAAGGGCTGTCAATACGGTAGCTCTTTGTTTATGGATGCTGGAGAATTGATAAGTGCCTGGGACAGGTGGACAGATCCTGTCCCTTTTTATATTTTTATTTTACAGGAAGTGTTTCCCTGACATATTCTACAAAAGTCTCCGCCACATGCGTAAGAGGGCGCGATTTGTTCCAGACAAGAATATAGGTGGCTGTTACATCTGGGTTGGAGATGATTTTTGTGCAGATGCCCTGATCTGCGACCAGGGAGGCAGAAGCGGGGAAAATAGAAATTCCCACGCCCTGCCTTGTCAGCTCACAGGCATTCAGGGTGTGTGCAATCCGGCAGCGGATGGTAGGTTGTTCATCAATCTGGTGGAACCAGCCATTGATTTCGTGTACGCGTGAGGCTCTGGAAGGCACGATTAGCTCGTAAGGGGTAAGTTCTGCCAGGTCAATGGTAGGATCTTCCTCTTGTGCAAGTGGATGATTAGCGGGTATCATGGCAATCCAGGGTTCCTGATAGACAGGAATCGAGCAGATTCCTTCCTCATTGTGAGGTTCCAGAATAATCGCCAGGTCACAGAGCTCTTTTTTGACACGGTTGAGCACATCGTCAGAGTTGCCGTTCCATAAATTATACTGCACGTGTGGATAACTTTTGTGAAACCCTGCGATCCACTGGGAAAACAGGCGTGGGGCATGACCTTCCACGGAGGCGAGATAGAGTGTGCCCTGGAGTCCTTTTTTCATCTCACGGACTTCTTCGACTGATTTATTGACTAAGTCTACGATCTGTCCTGCGTATTGCCGGAAAAGAGTTCCTTCTTCGGTCAGTACCAGCGAATGGTGATTGCGGATAAAAAGCTTTACGCCGAGTTCGTTTTCCAGATCTTTGATCTGGCGGCTGAGCGGCGGCTGGGCGATACACAGTTTTTCGGCAGCTTTTGTAAAATTTAATTCTTCTGCGACCGCCATAAAATAGCGGATATGTCTGAGTTCCATACAAATACCTTCTTTACAAAAATAACGATACCTAAAAAGTATAACTATGTGTTTATTATATATATTTTGCAATTGCGCGTCAATATGCTATAGTATGACTATAAGAAAGACATATTTGTAAAAAATATGATTGTTCATTCCTTTCTGGTAAATAAATAATGGTAAAAGAAAGAAGCTCCTTTGCGTCAGGGAGCTTTTTTCTTTATAAACACTCAAATCCGGGACTTAGTTTTACTGTTGTAAAAAACTTCCAAAAAACAAAAGAAATGTTGACGATTTTTGTCAGATACGATATAATAAAACCAGTAACAACGCAGACGGAACGAAAGAATTCTATCCGAATGCAAATGACGTGAATGAAAAAGGCAGACTCTGACGGCGAGGAATATCCGAGCGGGAATAGTTGTAAATATGGTATCACACTCTGAAAATCTCTATGTTTTGAGGACGGGATTTTTGCAGAATGTTCGAGTATTCATGGCTCTTTTACCGCAACGGTAAGAGAGCTTTTTTGTCGTGGAGAAGGGAAAATATGGGAGGTTATCGGTTTTATGTTAAAAGTTGCAATTTATGGAAAGGGCGGCATTGGAAAATCAACGGTTACATCAAATCTGGCTGCTGCTTTTGCCATGATGGGAAAGAAAGTGATTCAGATTGGGTGTGACCCGAAAGCAGACTCAACGATCAATCTGCTGGGCGGTGAGCCGTTAAGACCGGTCATGAATTACATGAGGGAGGAAGATGAGGAACCGGAGAAGCTCGAAGACATCGCCAAAGAGGGATTTGGCGGAGTGCTCTGCATTGAGACGGGAGGACCGACACCGGGACTTGGATGCGCAGGGCGCGGAATTATCGCGACGTTTCAGCTTCTGGAGGATATGAAGCTGTTTGAAACGTATGAGCCCGATATTGTCCTGTACGATGTTTTGGGAGATGTTGTCTGCGGCGGCTTTGCGGCACCGATCCGGGAAGGATACGCAGAGAAAGTGCTGATTGTAACTTCCGGCGAGAAGATGGCACTGTATGCAGCCGACAACATTTTCCGTGCGGTGAAAAATTTTGAGGACAGAAGCTATGCAAGGGTGTTTGGAATTGTATTGAATCACAGAAACGTAGAAAATGAGAAGGAGAAGGTGCAGGCTTTTTCCGAGAGAATTGAAGTACCCATCGTAGGAGAGATTTTGAGAAGTGATGACATTATCCGTTACGAGGATCAGGGAAAAACGGTCATCGAAGGAGATCCTGAGTTACCGATCAGCAAGCGGTTTTTTGCACTGGCTGAGTTATTGTTAAACGAAGAGGAGAACGTATGATGCAGGAAGCTTATTATTGTACCGTGGGAGAATTGGCGCAGCTTGGAAAAGATGCCATTCCTCCACAGTTGATATCCAATACACATCTGATTTACAGCTCACCGGCAACGCTGGCGTTTAATTCGCCGGGAGCGGAGGGGTTTGGTGTAAAACGTGCCGGTCTTGCAGTGCCGGGTTCGATCATGCTCATTGTGGCGCCGGGCTGCTGCGGACGAAATACGTCGATGATCAGTTCGATGAGAGAATACCACGACCGGTTTTTCTATCTGATGATGGATGAGACGGATATCGTGACGGGACGCCATTTGAAGAAAATCCCCAAGGCAGTCAAAGAAATCTGTGAGAGTGTGGAAAAGAAACCATCAGTTGTGATGATCTGTATTACCTGCGTGGATGCGCTTCTGGGAACGGATATGGAGCGCATCTGCAGAAAGGCGACGGAAGAGGTTGGTCTTCCGGTACGGCCATGCTATATGTATGCATTGACACGAGAGGGAAGAAAACCCCCGATGGTGCATGTGCGTCAGTCTCTGTATTCGCTTCTTGAGCCGAAAAAGAAAAAGGGAAATGTGGTGAATCTTTTGGGATTTTTCTCGCCGCTTGTGGATGACTGCGAATTGTATGATTTGCTGAGACAGGCAGGCGTGAAGACAATCCATGAGATTTCGCGCTGTCAGGATTATGACGAGTATCTGACAATGGCGGAGGCCAATTTTAATGTTGTATTGCATCCGGAGGCACGCTTTGCAGCAGAAGATTTCCACGACAGACTGAAGATTCCGTTTATTGAGCTTACGAGACTGTACCAGATTGACAAGATTGCAAGCCAGTACCGGGCGTTTAGCGCAGCAATCGGAGCAGAGTTTGACGATGAAAAGCCGAGAGCACAGGCGCAGGTCGTGGTCGACCAGTTCCGTGAGAGTCACCCGGATGCATCGTTTGCAATCGGGGAGTGTATGAACGGGGATTCGTTTGAACTTTCGCTTGCTCTGGTGCGGTATGGATTTGCAGTCAAAGAAATTTACGGTACGCTGACAGCCGAAAACTTTATTTATCTGAAACAGCTTGCAAAGCTGAGCCCGGATACGAAAGTGTTCTCCAATCTGGAGCCGACCATGCTGTATTATGATGCGACAGATTGTGGAGTCAATCTTACGATCGGAAAGGATGCCGGATATTATCATCCGGAATGTCCGAATGTCGTGTGGAATCAGGATCGGCAGCCATACGGATATGCCGGTGTGCGAAGACTTTTTGAGGCGTTGCTCGCAGCAGGAAAGGAGGGCTAAGGGATGAAGGGACTGAGAAAATATCTGACTCCGTTTGCACCGGACCAGTCGGGAGCAGTATCGGTTTTGTATGAATTGGGTGGAATTCTTGTTATCTGTGATGCAGGTGGATGTACAGGAAATGTCTGTGGATTTGATGAGCCTCGCTGGTTTTCAAGAAAGAGTGCGGTGTTTAGTGCCGGACTTCGAGATATGGACGCCATCCTAGGACGTGATGATAAATTGGTGGAAAAGCTTGCGGATGCAGCAGGCAAACTGGACGCCTCGTTTGCGGCTGTCATTGGAACTCCGGTTCCTGCTGTCATTGGAACGGATTACCGTGCGCTGGAGCGCATGAGCGCAAAGAAAACAGATCTGCCGATTCTGACGGTAGATACGGACGGCATGGAGCTTTATGACGTCGGAGAAGAGAAGGCATATCTGGCACTGTTTCGTACATTTGCCAAAGAAAAGTTTCCTATAGAAAAGGGCAGAATCGGTGTGCTCGGCACAACGCCGCAGGATTTGAGTAATCTGAAAGCGGCGGATCAATTAAAGGAAGTATTGAAGGCCAGGGATGGAAGCAGAGCTGTCTGTTACGGTATGGGCGACGGGCTGGAGGAAGTGAAGAAGGCTTCTGCGTCACAGAAGAATCTGGTGGTATCACCGGCTGCGCTGGAGGCTGCCCGTTACCTGGAAAAGACATTTGGAACGCCGTATGAGATCGGATATCCGGTTGCGAAAGAGCTGGTTCCTAAACTGGATTATGCCGGAAAGAAGATTTTGGTGGTACAGCAGCAGGTGATTGCAAACGCCATTCGCGAAGAAATCAAAAGCAGAGCGGCGGACGCAGAAGTTGTGACCGCGAGCTGGTTTTCGATGAAGAAGGAATTAAAAGAAGAAAAAGACGTGGCGCTGAAAGAGGAAGATCAGTATATAGAGCTTGCAGGGAACGGTCAGTGGGATATGATTTTTGCGGATGCATGTATGCAAAGGATGACGCCGAAGTTTGAAGGAACGTTTGTGGATGTGCCGCATTTTGCTGTTTCCGGAAGAGTGATGTAAAGGTGAGATGCCTATGAAAGAAGAAATAACAAAAAGAATACGAGTGTATGGAATTGTGCAGGGTGTGGGCTTTCGCCCGACAGTAAGTCGCCATGCCACCAAAAATGGCATAAGGGGAAGCGTCTGTAACAAAGGTCCTTATGTAGAAATATTTGCGCAGGGAACCCAGGAACAGGTGGAGGGATTTCTGGATGATCTGGAAAACCATCCGCCGAAAAGAGCGGCGATTTTGAAAATCAATGTGGAGCTCGAAGAAAACCCTGTTTCGTATGAGTGTTTTACTATTATCGAGAGTGAAAAAACAAAGGGAGAGATTTTTGTCTCTCCGGATATCGCTATCTGCGAGGAATGCAAGGAGGAAATGTTTCACCCGAAGGACAGGCGGTATCTGCATCCGTTTATTAACTGTACGTGCTGCGGACCGAGGCTGACGATTCTCGATTCCCTTCCCTATGACCGGGAACGGACGAGTATGAAAGAATTTCCGATGTGTCCGGATTGTGCAGAAGAATATTACAGTCCAGAGACAAGACGGTATGATGCACAGCCGGTCTGCTGCAACGAGTGCGGCCCGGAGGTTTATCTGATCGGACGGAAGGAACGGGGACGGGACGCAATCATTTATACCAGAAAGACCATTCAATCCGGAGGAATCGTGGCAATCAAGGGAATTGGCGGCTTTCATCTCTGCTGTGATGCGTCTAATGAGGAGACGGTCAGCCGACTGAGAACTCTGAAGCGAAGACCGGCAAAGCCGTTTGCCGTGATGGCAGCAGATATGGACGTGGTCAGACGTGAGTGTGAGGTGAGCGAGATTCAGGAGAAAGTGCTCACGGGCCATCAGAAACCGATTCTTCTTCTGGAGAAAAAAGAAGGGGGAATCATGGCTCCTTCTGTAGCACCGGACAACCCCAAGATCGGGGTGATGCTTCCCTATGCACCGGTTCAGCTTCTGTTGTTTCAGTACGATGACGGACTTGTGATGCCGGATTGTCTGGTGATGACAAGCGGCAACACATCGGGCGCGCCGATCTGCCACAACGATGAAGAAGCGCTGGCAGAGCTGTCTGGTTTTTGCGATTGTATGCTGTCTCATGACAGAAAAATTCGCATCCGGGCCGATGATTCTGTCATGGATTATTACAAAGGAGAGCCTTATATGATCAGGCGTTCCAGAGGCTATGCACCGCTTCCGTTTATGGTTTCCAATCCGTGGGAAGGACAGGTGCTGGCAGTTGGCGGCGAGTTGAAAAATACATTTTGCATTGGTGTGGACGGACGATTTTACCCATCTCCTTATGTCGGAGATCTGGAGGATCTGAGAACGGTAAATGCTCTGAAAGAGACGATTACCCGCCTGGAGACCCTTCTGGAGGTGGAGCCTTCGATTGCAGTTTGTGACCTGCATCCGAGATACAATTCCACGGCAATCGCAGAGGAACTGGGACTTCCTGTGAAAAAGGTACAGCACCACTATGCACATATTCTCTCCTGTATGGCCGAAAATGACTGTGCGGAGCCGGTGATCGGCGTATCGTTTGACGGAACGGGATACGGAACGGATGGAACGGTATGGGGCGGAGAAATCCTGGCAGCAGATTATGACGATTTTCAGAGACTGGGAAGCATTGAGCCGTTTTTGCAGATTGGCGGAGATGTTTCTGCAAAAGAGGGCTGGCGCATTGCCGTTTCTCTGATTTATGGTTATACAAAAGATCAGGAGAAAACAAGGCAGATCGCACAAAGTCTGGGATTGTGCAGCGAGACCGAATGCAAAGTGCAGCTGACGATGGCAGAGCGAAAAATCAATGCCATCACATCAACCAGTGCGGGACGTTTGTTTGACGGCGTCAGCGCAATCCTGGGAATCCGGCGCTGCTCGACGTTTGAGGGAGAGGCTTCGATGACACTGGAGTTTGTGGCAGAAGCCTACGAAAAAGACAAAGGAAATAAAGAGGCGTTTTCCAAAGTGCTTAAGGAAGAGGAAATTCCTTTCTTGAAAGAAACACAGGAGGAACGGCTGCTTTTCAATACCGGTGCACTTGTGGAACACATCGTAAAGGCACGGATGGAGGGAGAAGATGTTGGCTATCTGGCTTACTATTTCCATGCACAGCTCGCACGCCAGATTGTGGCTGCCTGTGTGCGTATCCGGGAAGAAAACGGACGAAACAAAGTGGCGCTAAGCGGCGGTGTATTTCAGAATCTGCTGCTTTTGCGTCTGACGGATGAGCTTTTGGAAGCAGAAAAATTTGAAGTGTTAAGACACAGCATGATTCCGCCAAATGACGGAGGAATTGCTGTTGGACAGGCTGTTTACGGGATGCAGCAATTATATAAAAGGAAACAACATCCAGAAGGAGGAGAATAAAAGATGTGTGTTGGGTTATCGGCAAAAGTAGTAAAGATTGGTGATGGAGTGGCGATTATTGATGCCGGCGGAGCAAAGAGAGAGGTGTCTTCCCAGTTGATTCAGGATCTGGAGCCAGGTGATTATGTGATGGTGCATGCCGGAGTGGCAATCGCCAAAATTACAGACGAGGATGAGAGTGAAACCGATGAGCTGCTGGAGGGATTGTTATGAAGAAAAGTGCAAAAGAAATCATCGAAACGTATGATGGCCCGTCCGTCCGGATGATGGAGGTCTGCGGAACGCATACGCATGAAAACTTCCGGCTTGGAATCCGAAAGCTTTTGCCAAAACAGGTGGAATTGATATCCGGACCGGGATGCCCGGTATGTGTGACACCGGTAGGCTTTATTGACGAGGCAGTTTATCTTGCGCTGGAGAGAGGCGTGACGATTTGTACGTTTGGAGATCTCGTTCGTGTTCCGGGAACGAAGATGAGTCTGGCCGGAGCCAGAGCCGAGGGCGCAAAAATACAGATTGTATATTCTCCCGCCGATGCAGAAAAATACGCCAAAGAGCATCCACAGGAACAGGTTGTGTTCCTTTCCGTAGGGTTTGAGACGACAACACCGGCAAGCTGTCTGTCTGTGCAAAAGGCTCAGGAAGACCAGCTTACAAATTATTCTCTTTTGACTGCAAATAAAACAATGCCCGGCGCATATGCTGCGTTAAAGGGAAGTGCGGATGTCTTTCTGTATCCGGGACATGTCAATGCGATTACGGGAACGGATTTGTGTGAATCACTGACAAAAGAAGGTGTCAGTGGTGTCGTTGCAGGATTCACTGCAAAGGAGCTTCTGACGGCAATGGCAGTGGCACTGGTGAAATATCAGGAGGGAAAACCATTTTTTGTCAATGCGTATCCGCGGGTTGTGACAAAAGAAGGAAGTTTGCAGGCACAGAAACTGGTGGAAGAATTGATGGAACCGTGTGATTCCGAGTGGCGCGGTCTTGGTGTGATTCCGGGATCGGGACTGAATCTGCGAGAAGCATGGCAGGCATATGATGCAAGAAAAAAATATGAGATGCCAAAAATCGAAGGAAAGCCAAATCCGGCCTGTCGCTGTGGGGATGTACTGCAGGGAAAATGTAAGCCCTGTGACTGTAAAGTGTTCGGAAAAGGTTGTACACCGCTGCATCCGATCGGTGCGTGCATGGTTTCCAATGAAGGTGCCTGTTCCGCATATTTCCAGTATGGAAAGGAATAAACGAGATGTCTTTGAAAAAGACGGGAAATACATCGTATATGGAGGGAGAAATAAATGAAAAATCAAACAGTAACGATGGCTCACGGTGCTGGCGGAAGGCAGACATCGGAGCTGATCGATCAGGTATTTAAAGCACATTTTTCCAATCCCGATCTGACTGCAGATGATGCGGCAGTATTGGCGCCGCCGGTGGGAAAAATGGCAGTATCGACCGATGGATTTATCGTATCTCCGGCATTTTTCCCGGGTGGCAATATCGGAAAGTTGTCCATCTGCGGTACGGTCAATGATCTGGCCTGCATGGGCGCAAAACCCTTATATCTGACATGTGCGTTTGTCATTGAGGAAGGATTTCCGATGGAAAAACTGGAGGAGATTGCTGCCGCCATGGAAAAAACGGCCAAAGAGGCAGGTGTTCGTATTGTGTCCGGTGATACCAAAGTGGCCGGAAAAGGCCAGGTGGACGGCATTTTCATCACAACGACCGGTATGGGTGAGATTGAAGAGGGCGTGCAGACGTCCGGCGATTTTGCAAAGCCGGGAGATGCCATCATTGTGACCGGCGATGTGGGAAGACATGGCTGTACGATTTTGCTTGCAAGAGAAGAGTTTGGCATTGAGGCAGAGATTACCAGCGACTGTGCACCGCTTTGGGGAACGGTAAAAGCAGTGATGGATGAGACACATGACATTCATGTGATCCGTGACGCAACCCGCGGCGGTGTGGGAACGGTTCTGTATGAGATTGCGGAGCAGAGTAACGTGGGAATCCGTCTGGATGCAGCGGCTGTTCCGGTTGATCCGGCAGTCAAAGGTGTGTGTGGTATGCTGGGACTGGAGCCGCTTTATCTGGCATGTGAGGGACGACTGGTGATTATGGCACCGAAAGAAGTGGCACCTCAGATTCTGGAAGTATTGAAAAAAGGACCGTATTCGCAGAATGCGGCAATCATCGGTGAAGTGACAAAAGAGCAGCCGGGGCGTGTGGTGATGACAACGGAAATCGGAACACAGGCACTTCTTCCGCAGCCGGGAGGAGAGCTTCTGCCACGTATTTGCTGATTTTATTGACAGAGAGGGAGCGATTATGGACACAAGAGTTGCAGTAATTTCTATTATTGTGGAAAATAAAAATGCGATTGAGCGATTGAATCATTTACTTCAGGAGGAATCGGAATACATCATTGGAAGAATGGGCATACCCTACCGGGAAAAAGGAGTCAGTATCATCAGCATTGTCATTGATGCACCGCAGGACAGGATCAGTGCTCTGTCCGGAAAACTTGGCAGAATGGAAGGTGTTTCTGCGAAAACTGCGTACTCCAATGTGATCACAAAAGCGGAGGGATAAGAAAGGCGAACATATGATTAAAATTGCAGTTTATGGAAAAGGCGGAATCGGAAAATCAACGACCGTGTCCAATGTTGCGGCTGCGTTTGCCGAGCAGGGTCTGAAAGTGATGCAGATTGGCTGTGACCCGAAGGCAGATTCCACACTGCAGCTTCGGCATGGGGAAGAAGTTCCGACGGTGCTGGATTTATATAATCAGAAAAAAAATAATTTTCAGCTGGAAGACATGGTAAGAATTGGATACAATGGTGTCATTTGTGTGGAAGCGGGCGGTCCGACTCCGGGACTGGGATGCGCGGGGCGCGGCATTATCACGGCACTGGAGAAGCTGAAAGAAAAAGGTGCTTATGAGACCTACAAGCCGGATATTGTGCTGTACGATGTGCTTGGAGATGTCGTCTGCGGCGGTTTTTCCATGCCGATGCGAAAGGGATATGCCGATCAGGTGTTTATCCTCACTTCTGGTGAAAATATGGCGATTCATGCGGCCGCCAACATCGCGATGGCTGTCACGAATTTCAAAAAGCGTGGATATGCAAGCCTCGGCGGTCTGATCTTAAACCGACGCAATGTGAATCGGGAAGACGAAAAAGTGCAGGAGCTTGCCCAGGATTTTGATACGAAAATTGTCGGAACGCTGTCCCACAGTGAACAGGTAACCATGGCGGAAGAACAGGGAAAAATTCTTCTGGAATGTTATCCGGACAGTGCGATGGCAGAGGAATACCGTCTTTTGGCGAAGCAGATTTTGAAAATCTGTCAGGAGGGAAAAGAATGCTAAAGAGAGTAGGAGATACGATTGATACGTCAGATGCAATCGTTGCCATAAAAGATGCCGCATTTCCCGCACCGTTTGCCTCACAGTTGGAATTTAATTCTCCGGCGCATGGCAACTGGAATATTGTACATACAGGAATGCTGCTGCCGGAAGCCCGGCAGATCTATGTGTGCGCCGATAACTGTATGCGCGGCGTCGTTCTCACTGCTGCGGAGATGAATGCGGCAGACCGGTTTTCTTTCGTGATCATAGAGGAAGAGCATCTGCTGAACGGCAATCTGGAGGATATCACGATTGAGGGCGTGGCGGATGTCATTGAAAAATTGACGGAGCATCCCAAGGCAGTGTTGTTATTTACCGTTTGTCTGCATCATTTTCTGGGCTGCGATCTGGAGCGTGTCTATCAGGAACTGGAGGAGCGATTTCCGGATATTGCGTTTATCCGCTGTTATATGGATCCGATCATGCAGAAAACAGGCCTGACACCGGATCAGAAATTAAGAAAAGCGCTGTATGATCCGCTGCCGCAGAGAGAGGCAGATTCAAAGACTGTCGCGTTGCTTGGCAGTGATTTTGCGCTGGATGAGAGTTCGGATCTGGTGCAGCTTCTGCAGAAAAACGGATACGAATTCAAAGAACTGCCGAAGTGCCAAAGCTGGGAGGAATATCTGGAATTGAGCAAAGCAAGTCTGTTTGTGTCCTGTTACCCGCCCGGTCGGTATGGCGCCCAGGATCTGGCAGACAGACTTGGCAGGAAACACCTGTATCTTCCGGCATGTTTTAGATATGAAGAGATTGGCAGTCATCTGAATGCACTTGCGGATGCGTTAGGGCTGCCGGAACAGGATTTTCAGGAAGAAATCGAAAGCTGTGAAAAAGCACTGGCACAGGCAAAGCAGGAGATTGGAGACATGCCGATCGCACTGGACTATATGTTCCATCCGAGACCGCTGGGGCTGGCGAGACTGCTGATCTCTCATGGATTTGCGGTAAAGACGATCTATCTGGATGCCATCAGTTTGGAAGAGCAGGAGGATTTTGCATGGCTGCAGGCACATGCGCCGGAGCTTGAGCTGGCGGCAACGATACATGTCAAGATGCGTGTGCTGCCAAGAGGCGGTGAGCAGGAAGTTCTGGCAATCGGGCAGAAGGCTGCGTGGTTTCGCAGGAGCAGTCATTTTGTAAATATGGTGCAGGGCGGCGGCCTGTATGGATTTGATGGAATCCGAAGACTGGCAGAGTTGATGATGGAAGCCTTCCGTGAGGAAAAAGATACAGAATCTCTGGTTGTGCAAAAGGGATGGGGGTGTGATTGCTGTCTATGAGACAATCGTATCGTATTATACCGATTTATACTGCGGATGTGTCCGGTGTCTGTTCGGCCTTGTATGAGCTGGGCGGCATGACGGTGATGCACGACCCATCCGGCTGCAATTCCACCTACAACACGCATGATGAGATTCGCTGGTACGACCAGGACAGTCTGATTTATATTTCTGGCTTGAATGAGATTGATGCCATCATGGGAAACGATGAGAAATTTATTGGGGATATTGAGGATGCTGCCAGAGCGCTGAAGCCGAACTTCATTGCGCTGGCAGGGTCTCCGATTCCGTTTATGAACGGAACGGATTTCCCGGCGTTGGCGGAAATGCTGGAAGAAGACACGAATATTCCGGCGTTTTCCGTTCCGACGAATGGCATGCATGATTATGTGTATGGCGCGGGAATCGCACTGGCAGAGATTGCAGAGCGTTTTACCAATCCGGAAAGTCGGTGTACCAATCCGCGCAGTCTGAACCTGCTCGGCGTGACACCGCTCGACTTTGGTCCGCTTTCTCATGTACAGGCAATGAAACGAAGTTTGGAACAGGCGGGATGGGAAGTCGTTTCGACCTGGGCGATGGGGGATGATCTGAAGACATTGAGGCGCGCCGGAGAGGCAGCAGTCAATCTGGTGGTTTCTTCGGTTGGTCTTCGCAGTGCAGAAGTATTGAAGCGAAAATTCGGTACACCTTATGTAGTCGGTGCTCCGGTTGGAAAATTTACAGAGAAGCTGGTGAATATACTGGAGCAGACGGTTGACGACAGAGAGGATACCGTCGCCTATCTGAGTGACAGATTTACAGGAGAACCGGAAATTACGTTGATCGGCGAACCTGTTACGATGGGGTCACTGGCTGCGGCCATTGAAATGCAGACGAAACGACCTGTGCAGGTGTTATGTCCGCTCAGAGAAACGGATGGGCTGCTGTCTGCAAATGATGCGGCAGTCCGCGGGGAGGAAGAACTGGAAGAGCGATTGAAAGGTGCAAAAAATATAGTGGCAGATCCGTTGTATCGACCGATCTGCCCGCCAGAGAGTCGGTTTTATGAATTGCCGCACATTGCATTTTCAGGAAGGATTTACCTGAAAAAACTTCCTGTTTTTTCGGAGCTATTCTTCTTTTTATCTTGAAGTAAGGATGGGGCTGCGATTGAAGCAGCCCCTCTCTATCGACAGTCCGATCTGTCAGTTTCCGTTGATATTGGTTAAGCTCAAGTGATCTATTTTTCTAAGCGCGATTTTATTTATAATCCATGCAAAGAGGACACAGATGATTGCTGACAGGAAGCAAGCAAGCATATTTGGTGTGGTTATGTAGCGTCTGGTTCCTGTTTCCATAATTAAGACTTCAAGTTGCGCTAACGGCGTGCCGATTCCGCATCCGACGATCAGGCCCAAGGCAACCAAAACAATATTATCTTTGCTTACAAAGGCTTTTGTTTCTTTTAAAGTATAGCCGTTGATCCTCATAACCGCCAACTCTTTTGATTTTCTGTTTATGTACATATTCATTTGATTTAGCAAAACCAATACAGAAAGAATTGCAGAGAAGCAAAAACAGATGATGATGACCAAGTTGATACTTTCGAATGGTATCAGATATTCACTGTTATCTTTTAAGGATAAAAATCCATCTTCGTTTTTTACTTGATCATAGAGACCATCTATCTCGCCTTTTAAAAGGAAGATACATTGATCTGCTTTTTCTCCCATTAAACTCTCATAGTAATCCACGGAGGTTATGATCTGGTGGTAGGGAAGATAATGCTCGATTACGCCCGAAACCTTGCATTCTCTGGGATTTCCATCAGCGTCCATGAGTTCAATGACCGAACCGGCCTCTAATTCAAAATTATCTGCACATTTTTTGGAAATCAATACTCCGTTGTCAGGAATTCTGACGGCTTTTCTTGTATTGGCATCTTCCAAATAGATATAGTCTTTGATTTGCTCATCGTCATCTATGGCTACGATATGAATATTTTCCCAGCTGCCGCCCTTGGTACGGAAGTTCTCTAATTTGTCCTGTATTCTTCGAAATGAGATGCCCTCCTGTTCTAATAGTTCTTCATAATCTTCAACTGCGCAGATTTCGCTGTTAACAGCCAGGCGGTTTTCAAAGAAGAAATATTTTTTAAATTGCATACCTGGTGCATTTGAAACGGCAAATTTTAAAGTAAATGTGATGATCAAAAGAGAAACACAGCCCACAACACCCATGATGGTGGTAAGAATACGTCCCCTGTCACTTAAAACATTTTTAATCATTGTGCGGGAATAGAGGCTTAGATACCTGTAGCCCTTCCAGGATTCAAAGAAATATGCCTTTTGCTGTGTGGGCATTTCCCCTCGAAGCAAGGAAATCGCGGATTGCTTTAATACCTTTGTGCATCCTGCGATTGTTGCCAGTACAAAAATGACAAGGCACAAAATTGATACGATGATTGCATTGCCACCCACAAAAGAAAGCGGGACTTTTTCAAATACAAACTCTCGTGCAAAGACATGAAGGACGAGGTTTTCTACAATCAATACACTGCAGACGCAGCCGATTATGATTCCCAGGACAGCACATAAAATATTATAGGACAGATAATGTGTGAAAATCTCTTTTGTGCGAAAGCCCAAGGCTTTTTGTGCTCCGATGAAAATCCTCTGGTCGTCGATCATTTTTACAACTGCAGCATAGCACACAACGACCGCTACTAAAAGGAAAATAAGTGCAAAGGAATAACTCAGAGTGAAAAGTCCATCTACTATGACTTTGACAGCGCGGACGTCACCCATATCGTTTCTCCCTGAGACAACCCAATCTTTAAGCTGAATTTTATCCGCATTTTTTTCGGCATCCGCCAACTCCAGCCCGGCCGCTCTTATTTGATCTGCTGCTTCCTGCAAAAGGGAATCGTAACGGATTTCGGCACGCTTTTCTCCGAAGTTTTCTAAATGGTCAAGGATGTCTTTTTCTTTGGTCGTGTATTCTTCTGAGTAATAATAAATGCTGTTTAGTTCCTTGTTTTCCACATAGGCGGTTGTATAACTGTCATGATAATAGGATGCATCAAATGCCTCCGGTAGTACTTCTATGTAATAGGAGGCAGAACCGAATCCAATTTCACTTTTTCCCCTTGCATCGTTCTGCATAGCACATGAGAAGGAGGGTTCATTTATGATTGCAGTTATAATGAAAGTCTTGTTTCGCAATTCTCCGTCGTGCTCAATATGCAGTTCATCTCCGACTTTCGCTCCTTGTTCCAGTGCAAACTTCTGTTCGATAGCTACCTCGTTATCTGCGGTGGGAAGATTCCCTTCCAAAACAGTCGGACGGTTCATTTCTTTCAAAAGGGAACGAATTTGTACGGTGATTTTTTCTTTTGGGGTATCAATGAGTGCTGTGGTTCTGTAACCGCCCTCAACGGTATCGACTTCGGACTGCTTTGCCAGAGCATCGATATCTTCTTGCGTGATTCCGTTCGCACAGGTAATTTCCGATGTAGCCAGTCTGTTTTCTTCAAAGCAAAGACCGGCATATTGCAAAATTGCCTCGGCACCGGATTGGATTCCCAAATAGATGGCAATACTGGTAGCGGCAATTAACGCAACCGCAAAAAAGGAGACACCGTTCTTTTTTATTGCTTTTAATAAATAAGTTCTCTGAGTTTTCTTTACCATACTAACTCCTTTGCCTTGGCCGGGTGCGCATTTAACATCACTTCTGCCACTACGCCGCCTTTCATACGAATCACACGGTCTGCCATTTTCGCGATTTCTTCGTTGTGTGTCACCATCAAAATAGTAGTTCCGCTGTGGATGACTTCTTCCAAAACAGAAAGAACTTCAATACTGGTCTCATAGTCCAATGCCGCTGTGGGTTCATCCGCTAAAATGATGCGGGGGCATTTGACCAGGGCGCGGGCAATGGATACTCGTTGCTGTTGACCTCCTGACATTTGTGCCGGATAGTTTTCCTTACGTTCGGATAATCCTACAAGGGCAAGCGCCTTTTCTGCATCCATGGAATTTTCGCACAGTTCTCCGATAAATTCCAGATTTTCTTTTGCTGTTAATGTTGGCATGAGATTATATGCCTGGAAAATAAATCCGATTGACTTTCTGCGAAACATCGTTAGAGTATTTTCATCTGCGTGGGAATAGTCCTTTCCGTCAAAGGTAAATGTTCCCGAAGTCAGCTGGTCCATACCGCCTATGATATTCAGCAACGTCGATTTTCCGCAGCCGGATTCACCTAATATAACGAGAAATTCGCCTTCTCTGATGTCGAGATTCACACCTCGGAGTACTTGTACCTGAGTTTCTCCCTGTCCGTAAGTTTTGGTGACATCTCGCAGAGAGAGGATGATCGGCTTTTCTTCCGTAAAGCCCAGATTTAATCCACGGCTGTCCACGGCAATTGCGGTGAGCATGGCTAAATTTTCGCAAATCTTTACATCTTCGTTATCGTAAAGTGAGCCGTCTTTTTTATTGATGATCTGAATGCAGCCGATGACTTCATATTTATTCAAGAGCGGAACACAGATCATACTTTTCGTCACAAATCCGGTTTTCTCATCAAAACGGCCGGCCCATCTCTCGTCATTTTGACAATCTTTTACAACCGTAGTTTTGCCGCTTTCTATTACGGTGCCGGCAATTCCTTCTCCGAAGTTTAAGCTTAGACCTGTTAAATCCGCGCCGCCTATCCAAAATGACGGATAGATTTTGCCGTCACCTTTTGAATTGTAAAACCAAATGGTTCCGGCTTCTGCGCCTACTGCTGTTACTACCTGTTTCAGAGCGAAACGCAGCGCATCCTCCAGGGATTCGGATTCCTGCAGCTGCCTGGTAATTTCCCATATCACTTGCGTATAATCAATTCTTTTTTCCATGGCGGAGCCTCTCTTTCCTCACTTATTTTCGCCCAATCGTTTGTTTAAAATATAGTATATCTATATGGAAAAATCAATAGATTGGTATTGCATTTGCTGTAGATCTTTTCGACTTTTGTTGTTTCGACATCAAAGAAGATTGACCGAAAAAAGGAAATATAGTATAACAATATTATAAGTAACCTTGGTCATGTCCAAGGTCTTTTTGAATCTGATGTATGGCGTGGAGAAAGCAGATAGAAGCAGGAGGTGGCGGGATGGCGGATAGCAATCAAAGAAAGCGGAGTTATTGGATTGGCAGTGTGTTTTTGGTAATCATCGTGTTTGCAGTGTGCTATACACAAGTGTTTTATTCGGTAGATAAATTTCTGTCGGATCCGTTGTATTACACATCTTCTGTGCCTGACAGCAGTATAAAAATCGTTGCCATTGACGAAGAAACCATACAGAAATACGGCGATGTCAGGACATGGGATAGAAAAATCTGGGCAGAGCTTATAGAATTGCTCAACAGTGGGGATGTCGATCCGGCAGTGATCGCTCTTGATCTTATGTACATAGGTGCTGTAGAGGAAGCATCTGACACACATTTTGCAAAAGTGTGTAAAAGCGGTGGAAATGTGATTACAGCAGTGAATGCCGTGTACGGCACAAAGCTTAGCAAACAAGGCAGAACGATAACAGCAGATACCGGTCATATAGAAATGGTGGAATACCCCTATGAAGAACTGAAAGCGGCTTCTTCTTACGGTTTTGTCAATATATTGCAGGACGCAGACGGCTATATTCGGTATGCAAGAGAATATATTGATTACGATGGAGAGAGAATCGATTTCTTCCCCGTTGCGGTGTACCGGTTATATTGCGAAAAGCATGGAATGGAACCGAAGCTGCCTGAAACCTTTCACGGAAATCTGTTCTCTTTTGACTATACAGGGAAGAGCGGCACTTATGAGGTTGTTTCTATGTGCGATGTTCTGGATGGAACGGTTGATGCTCGGGTGTTTGCTGACAGCGTGGTGTTGGTGGGTGCATATGCGCCGGGAATGCAGGACTCCTATCATGTGCCGATTCAAAAAGGCAGCCCGATGTATGGCGTCGAGGTTCACGCAAATATTCTGGAATCGCTTCTGGAGCAGAATACCAAAGTGGCGGTCATGCCCTGGCTTTATGCTTTCATCGCTGCGATAACCGTTTTGGGATATTATATCCTTGTTAGCCGCGTGAAACTTCTTGCGTCAACAATCATGTCTGTGGCTGTGATCGGTGCGGATTTGCTGATCGGTAAGCTCCTGTTTGGCGTTGGTTATGTGACCAATATCATCGAAGTGCCGATGTTTGTGCTGGTTATTTACGGATATAATCTGGCGCATAAATATGTTGCAGAGGTGATACACAGAAAAAAAGTGCTTTCCGCCTTCAAAAAATATGTTGCTCCTCAGGTAGTGGACGAGATATCCAGACAAAAGGATTTTAAAATTATCCTTGGAGGAGAAAACAGAAATATAGCGGTTTTGTTTGTGGATATCCGTGGGTTTACGCCGATGTCGGAAAGTCTTGAGCCGGAACAGGTGGTAGGCATTCTGAACGAGTATCTTCAGCTTACAACGCAATCTGTTTTCAATAACGGAGGGACATTGGATAAATTTATCGGTGATGCCACGATGGCGGTTTTTAATGCTCCTTTCGATCTGGAGGATTATATCTACAAGGCAGTTTGTGCTGCCAGGGATATTGCCGCAGGCAGTGCTGAACTGGAACAAAAGCTGATGGAACGGTTTGGCAGAACCATAAGTTTCGGCATAGGGATCAACTGTGGAAATGCGGTCGTTGGCAATATCGGCTGCGAATACAGAATGGATTACACCGCCATTGGAGATACGGTCAATACAGCGGCAAGACTGGAGAGCAAAGCCGGACCGGGAGAAATCCTTGTCAGCGAAGCTGTATATGAACATTTGCGGGATCGTGTCCATATGGAGTATGTGGAAAAAATGATGCTTAAGGGAAAAAAAGAGGGCGTTAATGTATATCGGGTCCCGGTCACGGATTCTGCAGACACGGTAAATTATGTTCGCTGAAAACCAGGAGGAAAGATTATGATAATCGTAAAATACGTTCTTCCGAAACTGATAAAGAAGAATCTGAAACTATTCATAACCTTGAGTTTGATTGCGGCGATGGGAATTTGTCTTTTGACCGCAATGCTTAATTCATACAAGGGGATTTTGTATTCCTTCGAGAACTACTTTGAGGAATATGGATTCCCTGATGTAACCATAATGTCTGCAGCTCTGTTTGGGGAAGAAGAATTAAATGCGGCAGGTGAGTTGTCCGGTGTTGACGATGTGCAGGGCAGGCTTTGCGTAGATGTCGAAGCTGCAAAGGGAGAAGATACGTTTGTTTCTCTGCGGTGCTATTCCATTGGAGAAACGGATTTCATGAGATATTCTGTGATAGATCAGCTTTCAGAAGAGGTGTATTCGGGGATGCAAGGCGAAGAAACGGAAGCTCTCATCCCCATGGCAATGGAGGTGCATTTTGCGGAATATGCCGGTTTTGTACCGGGAGATGTATTTACTTTAAAATTTCCAAAGGGAGATTATAAATGTGTGCTATCAGAGGTTCTTACTTCTCCAGAGTGGAATAGCATTCACCGTGATCAATATTTTAACTTCAGTACGGATGAATTTGGGTATGTCCTCTTCTCTTATGAGGATCTGATAGAAATGACAGGAGTTCCTGACGGAACCTACAATCAGGTTATGGTGCGGACACAGCCGGACATTGAAGCGGAGGATGTGGAACAACAACTTTTGAACAGCGGATGGTTTGGTGACGGAGCATTTAGCTATACTTATGAAACATCTCCCGCAAAGAAGTTCATGGATTCCTGTGTGGGTGTGCTGAAACCGCTGAGTTATTTCTTATCGGGTTTCTTTTTTATGATCTCCGCCCTGATGGTTTATCTGTTTTTATATCAGATCATCTGGGAGCAGAAGGAAGAGTCGGGAATCCTTATGGCATTAGGTGTATCGGGGAGTCGGCTCTCCTTGTTGTATTTGGGATTTGGGATTGGTGTGTCTGTGCTGGCAGGACTGATCGGAAGTGTGACAGGATACTTCTTGATGCTGTTTATATCCGGATTGTACCAGGACAACTTTGTTCTGCCTCATATGGTGAAAATTTTTTCGCCAAGTCTCGCACTGGCTGCGTCATTGACGATGCTGCTGGTAATGTTTTGTTCTTTTCTGGTCGCGTCGATACAGATATTTCGCATGGATCCGGCGGATGCAATGAGGAATCAATTGGCTCAAAGCAGTGGAAAACCATTATGGAAAATCTTTTCGATATTTGGGTATGCTGCAAAGGTCTGCTTATGCAGTGCGATGCGCAATAAACGGCGGCTGATGCTGTCCTTGCTCTCTACGATTTTGACGGTTACTTTGATGAGCTTTGCATTTCAGTACTTAGATGCAGGAAAATATGTAGTAAAGCACACGTTTGATGAACGGCTTTTATATGACTGTCAGGTCTTTTTTAAGAATGTTTCTACAGAAGAAGAGGTAGAAGATGAGCTGGAGGATGTGGAAGAAATCCTTGAAAGCGAAGTGTTTTTCATAACAAATAAGGATATCGAGGCTGCAGGGAAAGCGGTATCTGCAACGATCTACGGCTTAAGCTCATCCTCTGAGCTGATCCGGAATCGTGGGCAAAACGGAGAAATTCTGCAGCCGGAAGATGGTATCGTTTTGACTCGATATACGGCAGATGAACTGCAGGTTTCCGTTGGGGATCAGGTGGAAGTCGGGGGAAAGATGCTGACAGTTACCGGCATCCACGAAGAAAATGTCATACTCGTTGAGTATGTCACGCACGACGTGTTCTCAGAAATTACGGAGGATGGTGCCATTGGTGCTTTCTTAAAACTAAAGGAAGGTGTTACAAGGGCAGAAATCTACTCCGCTTTGCAGGAAAAAGAAACATTTTCGTATCTGTCTATGAAGAACGCGCAGAAAACAGCTGTGAAAAGCAGAATTGACAATACACAGGCGTCTATATATATCGTAGTCATTAT
This sequence comes from Eubacteriales bacterium, assembly GCA_030536755.1. Lineage (GTDB taxonomy): Bacteria > Bacillota > Clostridia > Lachnospirales > Lachnospiraceae > JALFVM01. The sequence continues at coordinate 29,955 of JAUNPJ010000036.1, forward strand.
GTCCTTTTTGATAGGCGCACTGATCATATATAGTATGTCTATGGTCAACTTTAAGGAAAGAAAGAGGGTGTACGCCACGATGCTCACCCTGGGGATGCAGGAAGCAGAGCTGGGCAGGGCGAGTTTTGCGGAACTTGCTGCGCAATATGTTATTTCCATGCTGGTGGGAGGCCTTGTTGGCAGAGAGTTAGGAAAAATTCTGCTTGAGATGACTTCAAGTGAAAGTATCTATTATACAAGATCGTTTTCCTTATCCAGTATGGTGCTGATCGGCTTCTGCGTTGGTGCATTCATGGTTTTGGGACACCTGCTGGCATTACAGAAAATAAAGAAAATAGATATTGTAGAAGAATTGAAATCGAAGGAGTGAGAGCATGGCAAATAAGTATGACTTTGAGTGGCGTGTACTGGAACTGCTGAATAAAAGCAGGCACACGTCTGAAACGATGCGGATTTTTCTGGAAGAGCTTGCTGCAGAGTCCAGGGCAACAGCCGCTTCCGTATGGCTGCTGGATGAAGAAGACAATATCAGCCTGTATGCTGCCTGTGGGGAGAATTGCGGAGGATTGGAACAGATTGTTCTAAAGCGCGGCCAGGGACTGTGTGGAGCATGTATTGAACAGAACGATGTTGTTCTTTCAGGAGATGTTGCAAAGGATCGGAGATGGGAGAGCAAAGCGGACAAGGTGACAGGATTTCATACGGAAAGTATTTTGTCAATCCCAATTTCTGCATCGCAATCGGGAGCTTTTGGCTGTCTGCAGCTGCTGAACAAAAAAGAGGGCACCTTTGATGAAAACGACATTTCACTGGGCCGTACAATGGCCGATTTGTTGGCGAAATGGTTCTATGAAAGCGGTATCCGTATTCCTTCTTTGAAAAAACGAGAGGTTCTGGTGGAGGGTGTGAATCTGACAAAGACTTATGGTGAGGGTGATGCTTGTGTGCACGCCCTGAATGATGTAAGTTTTCGCATCCATAAAGGAGAACTTACCGTAATTCTTGGCAGCAGCGGCAGCGGGAAAAGTACGCTTCTAAATGTAATCGGGGGTATGGCCAGACCCGACAGCGGAAAGGTGATTTTTGATGGCTTGGGTGATATCGCAGGCTTTCGGAAAAAGCAGCAGACCGTGTTCCGCAAAGATATGGTTGGATTCGTTTTCCAGTTCTATAACCTGATACCTGAGCTGACGGTATGGGAGAATGTTGCCTTAGTTGCAGATATGGTAAAAAATCCCCGCCCGGTTGAGGAAGTGCTTGAGATGATGGGATTGTCTCATAGGAAGAATCACTATCCGTCACAGCTATCAGGAGGAGAACAGCAAAGAGTGTCTATTGCAAGGGCACTTGTAAAAAACGCAGCTTTTTTGCTTTGCGATGAACCAACGGGAGCTCTGGATTACAATACAGGAAAGCAAATATTGATTGAATTGGAAAAGTTAGCGAGGGAGCAGGGACAAACGGTGGTGATCGTTACTCATACCACCTCCATCTCCACCATTGCTGACCGCATTTTAAAGATGAGAAGTGGTCGAATTGTGGAGGAAATCGTAAATCCGCACCCGGTTTCTGCAGCTACGGTAGAATGGTAAGCGGGCAAGGTGTACGGCGATGAACGAATTATACTTAATACCTGATTTTGACCGAATAGAAGATAGCGTAAGGCTGTCGCGTATGTTCGGCGCACATTTTGAATATAACGATTTTTTTCATCCTTCTGTGCTCGATGACGAAAGAGGGGTGAAGAAACGAATTGATTTTTACAAAAAGCTTGACAGGGACAGAACCAGAGACATCCTCCACGGAGCCTTTCTGGATGTCACCGTACACAGCGAGGATAAAAGGATTCGTGACGTTTCGATTTTCCGGATACGGCAGTCGATGGAGATTGCAGCAGAGCTTGGGATACGCGGTGTTGTATTTCATACAAACCAGATTCCCAACTTCAAAACACCGGGATATATCCAGCATTGGGTTGACAGCAACAGGGATTTCTGGATGATGATACTTGATGAATATCCCACACTTGAGGTATTCCTAGAGAATATGTTTGATGAAGACCCGGATATGCTGTATCGTCTGGCCGTGGAGATGCAGGAACAGGAACGTTTTGGCATATGTTTTGATTATGCCCATGCCACTGTATTTGGACAGAATATAGACATGTGGACAGATAAGCTGCTTCCTTTCACGAAGCATATCCACATCAACGACAACAATCTGAATGTAGATATGCACCAGAGTATCGGCAAAGGAGCAATTGACTGGCATCAATTCAACAGATTGATAGAGCGAAGCCGTACAGACAGCTCTGTACTGATTGAAGTGAACGGATTGCAGAAACAAGAAGAATCCTTGCAATATATGAAGAAATATGGAATTTACCCTTTCCTTATTGATCAACCAGAGGGGATGTGAGTCAGTGGGTAAGAAGAGGAAAAAAATCATTATCTTTGCAGGTGGAATACTCTTTCTTGCTGCGATCATCTGCGCGGTTCTGTTTTCTATAAACAGAAAAGAGGAATATCGAACGATTCAGATATACAAGATCGAAGGCTCGGCTGCTGTTGACAGGGATGGTGTGGGCAGCATTGACGCTTATGACGGCATGATGATGCAGTCAGGCGATACCGTATGTACAGATAAAGAAAGCTGCCTGTATTTTAAGATGGATGAGGATAAGTTTGCCCTGCTGGAGCCGGAAAGCACTGTGCGCATGGAAGCCTCCGGAACGAGTACAGACAGCAGAACGACTTTCTATTTGGAATCCGGCGCTCTTGTCAGCAGACTGGACAGCAAGCTTAGTCCGAAGTCTGTTTATGATGTGAATACGCCGAATTCCACCATGGCTGTGCGAGGCACAATCTTCCGCATAGAGGTTACATACGATGAAAACGGTGTCTCTTACACAAATGTATATGTTTTTGATGGAACGGTGGAGTGCCGGCTGATATTTGCGGATGGCAGTGTGGATGAAGAAGCAAAGCAGGTACAAAAAGGTATGGTGATACGCATTCGCGGAGATAACACCACCTCGGAATATATTGTTGATAATGGCACAGTGGATTACGGGCAGCTGCCTGCTGAGGTGCTGAGATTTTTGATAGCTGCTATTGAGGAAGGAAATGAGCTTCCTGTTAGTAAGGAAGAGTTGGAAGCAGTCATTGCTGAAAAGTCGGAAGCAGCCATTGCTGAAATTGAAAAAGATCCACATGAGCATAGTGGGGGAACAGCCACCTGTATCTCACCTGCTGTCTGCACTTCAGATGATTGCGGTCAAACTTATGGAGAGAAGGACGCTGCCAATCACACGGGTGGAACCGAGATCAGGGATAAAACGGAAGCTACCTGTGCGGAATCTGGCTATACTGGAGATACCTACTGTCTTGGCTGTGGAGAGATGATACAGGCAGGCAGTGCGACCGAAAAAGATGCTTCCAACCATGTAGGAGGAACAGAAATCCGAAACCGTGTTGCTGCTGATTGCAGCAGATCGGGTTATACAGGAGATACCTACTGTCGTGGTTGTGGCGAAAAGCTGCAGGCAGGCAGTGCGACTCAAAAAGATAGCTCTAACCATGTAGGCGGAACAGAGATCCGAAACCGTATCGCTGCAGATTGCAGCAGGGCAGGGTATACAGGAGATACCTACTGTCGTGGTTGTGGCGAAAAGCTGCGGGCAGGCAGTGCGACTCAAAAAGATAGCTCTAACCATGTAGGCGGAACAGAGATCCGAAACCGTATCGCTGCAGATTGCAGCAGGGCAGGTTATACAGGAGATACCTACTGTCGTGGTTGTGGTGAAAAGCTGCGGGTTGGCAGTGCGATCAAAAAAAATACGAGCAACCATACTGGAGGTACAACGCTCAGAGACAGCGTAGAAGCCACCTGTGCATCCGCAGGTTATACAGGAGATACCTATTGTCTTGGTTGTGGCAAAAAGCTTCAGGTTGGCAAAGCAATCAAAAAAAATATGAGCAACCATGCCGGCGGTACAGAGGTCAGAGACAGCGTAGAAGCTACCTGTGCATCCGCAGGGTACACAGGAGATACCTACTGTCTTGGTTGTGGAAAGATGATACAGACAGGCAGTGCAACCGAAAAAGATGCTACTAACCATGTTGGCGGAACGGAAATCCGAAACAGTGTCGCCGCAGATTGCAGCACTGCAGGTTATACAGGAGATACCTACTGTCTTGGTTGTGGAGAGATGATACAGGCAGGCAGTGCGACTGAAAAAGATGCTTCTAACCATGTTGGCGGAACGGAGATTTGTAACAGTTTTTCTGCAGGCTGCTGCAGCGCAGGGTATACGGGTGATGTATTCTGTCGGGGCTGTAATACCATGATTGAACAGGGAAGAATAATTGCTGCTACTGGAAATCACCCCGCAGCAGTCTGCGGTGCTCCTGGACACCATGCCCATGATGGAAGGATTCATGCCGTCGCTAACTGTGGTATTCTGGGACACTGTATTTTAGATGGAAATAAACATGAACTCGCTGGTTGTGGTATGCATTGTATCTTGGATAAAGGCGAACACGTCCACGCTGAATGTAGTGTGGCAGGCCACTTCAAATGTGATGGCAACAAGCACGCCATCCCTGGATGTGGGGAAGAAAAACACTGCGTATCAGACGGTCGCGATCATAATCACGCTTCTTGCAATAATCAAGAGCACTACAACTGCGATGAACTTGACCACTCTTCTGCATCCTGTGGTGTCGAAGGCCACTTCAATTGCGATGACAGACCCCATGGTGAAAACTGTAATAATCCAAGTGATTCAAATAATCCAGACGCTGCTAAATGATGTTTGTTGAAACCAGGAGGAAAGATTATGACAATCGTAAAATACATTCTTCCGAAATTGATAAAGAAGAACATAAAAATATTCATATCATTGATCTTGATTGCGGCGCTGGGAATGGGGCTTCCAATGGCATTGCTTAACTCGTATCATGGGGTTCTGTATTCATTTGAGAAATACTTTGAGGAATATGGATTCCCTGATGTAACGATAATGTCTGCAGCGCTGTTTGGAGAAGAAAAATTGAATGCGGCAGGTGAGTTGTCCGGTGTTGACGATGTGCAGGGCAGGCTTTGCGTAGATAGCGAAGCGGAAAAGGGAGAAGATACGTTTGTTTCTCTGCGGTGCTATTCCATGGAAGAAACGGATTTCATGAGATATTCCGTGGTAGATCAGCTTTCAGAAGAGGCGTATTTGGCGGCACAGGGTGATGAAACGGAGCGCCTGATTCCCATGGCAATGGAGGTATGCTTTGCGGAATATGCCGGTTTTGTACTTGGAGATGTATTTACTTTAAGTTTTCCGCAGGGAGAATATGAATGTGTTCTGTCGGAACTTATTTCTTCTCCGGAGTGGGAAATTACCTACCGTGATCAATATTTTAACTTTAGTACGGATGAATTTGGGTATGTCCTCTTCTCCTATGAGGATCTGATAGAAATGACAGGAGTTCCTGACGGAACATACAATCAGGTTATGGTGCGGACACAACCGGACAGCGCAGCGGAGGATGTGGAACAGCAGCTTTTGAACAGTGGATGGTTTGGTGACGGAGCAGGCAGTTATACTTATGAAACATCTCCGCAAAAGGAGTTTGTGGATTCTTGTGTGAATCCGCTGAAACCGTTGAGCTACTTCTTAGCGTTTTTCTTTTTTCTGATTTCTGCGCTGATGGTTTATCTGTTTTTATATCAGATTATTTGGGAGCAGAAGGAAGAATCGGGGATTTTGATGGCATTGGGTGTATCGAGAATCCGAATCGCCTGGGTATATTTGGGATTTGGGATAAGTGTGTCTGTGATGGCAGGACTGATCGGAAGCGTGACGGGGTATTTCCTGATGCAGTTGCTATCCGGAGTATATCAAGATGTCTTCATACTGTCGTATATGGTGAAGATATTTTCTCCAGGTCTTGCACTGGCTGCGTCTTTGATGATGACACTGGTAATGTTCTGTTCTTTTCTGTTAGCATCGATACAGATATTTCGCATGGATCCGGCAGATGCAATGAAGAATCAATTAGTCCAAAGCAGAGGAAAACCATCCTGGAAAATTTTTTCGATATTTGGATATGCTGCAAAGGTCTGCTTATGCAGTGCGCTGCGCAATAAACGGCGGCTGATCCTGGCCATGCTTTCTACGATTCTCTCGGTTACGATGATCAGCCTTTCGTTTCAGTACATAGATGCAGGAAAATACGTAGTAAAGCACACGTTCGGTGAGCGGCTTTTATATGACTGCCAGGTCTTTTTTCAGAATGGTTCTACAGAAGAAGAGGGAAAGGCTGAACTGGAGGATGTGGAAGAAATCCTTGAAAGCGAAGTTTTCTTTATAACAACTATGGACATCGAAGCCGCAGGGAAAACGGTATCTACAACATTTTACGGAGTGGAACCATCCTCTAAGCTTCTCCGAAATCGTGGGCAAAACGGAGAAATTCTGCAGCCGAAAGATGGTATTGTTTTGGCTCGATATACGGCAGACGAACTGCAGGTTTCCGTTGGGGATCAGGTGGAAGTCGGGGGAAAGATACTGACAGTTACCGGTATCCACGAAGAAAATGTCATACTCGTTCAATATGTCACTCATGACGTGTTTTCAGAAATTGCAGAGGATGGTGCCATTGGTGCTTTCTTAAAACTAAAGGAAGGCGTTACAAAGGCAGAAATCTACTCTGCTTTACAGGAAAAAGAAACATTCTCGTATCTGTCTATGAAAGACGCGCAGCAAATATCTGTGGAAAACCGTCTGAACAATACAGAGGCTGGTGTATATGTCGTAATTGCTATGTCCTTTTTGACAGGCGCATTGATTATATATAATATGTCTCTTATCAACTTTAAGGAAAGAAAAAGGGTCTTCGCTACGATGCTCACTTTGGGGATGCAGGAAGCAGAGCTGGGCTGGGCGAGTTTTGCGGAACTTACTGTGCAATATGTTATTTCCATGCTGGCGGGAAGCTTTGCTGGCAGCGGATTAGGAAAGTTCCTGTTGGAGATGACTTCAACCGAAAGTATCTATTATACAAGATCGTTTTCCTTATCCAGTATGGTGCTTATCGGAGGATGTGTTGGTGCGTTCATGGTTTTGGGACACCTGCTGGCACTACGGCAAATGAAGAAAATAGATATTGTAGAAGAATTGAAATCGAAGGAGTGAGAGGATGACATTACATATATCTGTGGGAAACTCCGTGTGGTGGATGGTCATTGCGCTGTGCTGCGCAGTGACTGTTTTGCTGTATTTGTTGCTGCACAAAAAAAATGAAGAACAGAAACGGAAAGCAATGCTGTTTATCGGCTGTGCCATTATGGTTTTGTTCTATGTACAAAGAATCCTGATGTTCCGTTATGATGCTTATGTTTCGGTATATGGCAGGGAATGGGAAGATATATTGACTGATCTGCTGCCATTGAATCTATGCTATTTAAGCATTGTATTAATGATTATCGGAGCATACTTAAATAACAAATATCTTCTCGGTTTTTGTTTTTACATTTCGTCTATAGGGGCTGTGCTTGCGTTGGTGTCACCAGTCGGCATATTTACAGACACAAACCTGCTGCAGCCCGCCGTTATCATGTTTTATTTCTTACACATTCTTGTGGCAGCTGCATATTGGAACATAGGTTTTCTCGGACTTGCGAAGCCGGGAAAAGTAATGGCAATAACTTCACTTCTTTTGTTAAATGTCATATCTTTTCTGGTACATATCGTGAATTGGCTGGGCAGAAGTGTAGGGATTGATTGCATGAATTATTTTTTTACTTTTGATCCGGAAGGGAGTTCGGTGCTTGAGCAGTTTTGGGAATGGGTTCCTGTGCCGTATTTATATTTGATAGTTCCGAGTTATGTGTTTTTTGGTGGGTGTGCAGTGCTGCTGACACTGCTGTACCGATGTGGAGTGTTTTTACGGAAGGGGTTGGCTTGATGTTTCCGAACAGCCATTTGCACAGGGGAGGCTTTCCACTCAAACAGTGTTTTCAAAGCAATCGCTATGCTCGCCAAGCCTGCGAAAATCTGC
>JAUNPJ010000107.1 GCA_030536755.1 Eubacteriales bacterium
AAGAAAATCGACATGCCTGGGCGGTGGTATCCCTCCCGGGCGAGTGCAGGTCATGCGGAAAAACTCCGGAAGTTATCGACCCGAAAACCGTGCCGTTTGAAAGTATTTCGGCGAATGGAAAAGTGGTGCACATACGATTCGACAAACAGGAATTCGTTTCATAATTTACAAATCTTTTCGTATCTGTTATAGTAATTTTGATTTTCAAACATTTCAATTTACTAATAAACTTGATACGAAAGGATTTGTTTTTTATTATGAACCGTTTCAAAAAAATATATTGTCGTATATTTCAAACATGTTTTAAGTTTGCGCTTCCATTTCTCCCCTATCGGACTCCAAAGATCATCAACAGCGTAAAAGGAATTCCTGAAATTCTGGAGCAGAAAAAATGTGACCGTGTCCTGATTATTACAGACGCCGGTGTCTACAGGCTTGGTCTGACCAAGCGACTGGAAAAAGCACTGGAATCCAACAACATTGCCTACTCCCTGTATCATGACACCGTGGCCAATCCCACAACTGACAACGTGGCCGAGGCACTGGAAATGTACCAGAAGAATGGCTGCAGCGCCATCATCGGTTTTGGCGGCGGCTCCAGCATGGATTGCGCAAAAGCAGTCGGTGCCCGTATTGCCAAGCCACGCCAGTCTCTTGCCAAAATGAAGGGAATTTTGAAGATACATAAAAAACTGCCTCTGCTCATTGCAATCCCCACAACTGCCGGAACAGGAAGCGAGACAACGCTTGCGGCAGTCATCGTCGACTCCGAAACAAGACACAAATACGCCATCAACGATTTTCCACTGATTCCGCGCTATGCCGTGCTGGATCCCAAAGTGACGCTCAGCCTGCCGCCTCATATCACGGCCACCACAGGTATGGATGCGCTGACACATGCAGTGGAAGCCTATATCGGCAATTCCACAACACCGGGAACCAGAAAAAACGCCCTGATGGCAGTCAGACTCATTTTTGACAACCTGACCACCGCCTATGAAGACGGCGGCAACATCGATGCTCGCCGCGAAATGCTGAAAGCATCTTTTTATGCCGGATGCGCATTTACCAAATCATACGTCGGCTATGTACACGCCGTAGCACATTCTCTGGGCGGTCAGTATAACATTCCGCACGGACTGGCAAATGCCATTTTGCTCCCATTTGTACTGGAATCATACGGTCCCTGCATTCACAAAAAGCTGTACAGGCTGGCACTGGAGGCAGGCCTTGTGGAAAAAGACACTCCGTATGATGAGGCGGCACAGATTTTTATTGATGCCATCAAAGACATGAAAAAGCGTTTCGGTATTGGTGATACGATTTCTGAAATCAAAAAGGAGGATATTCCGAAAATGGCTCACTATGCGGACAAGGAAGCCAATCCGCTCTATCCCGTACCGGTATTGATGAACGCACAAGAACTGGAACCATTCTATAATCTTTTAATGGAAAAGGAGGACGCTGATGAAAGCATCTGAAATCAATGATATCGTAAAACAACAGAGAAACTATTTTGCCTCCGGCATCACACTGGATGTAGACTACCGCATACAGATGCTCCGTAAGCTACAATCCTGCATTCAGAAACACGAAGCCCAAATCAACGAGGCAATTCGAAAAGATCTCGGAAAAAGCGGATTTGAAAGCTACATGTGCGAGACCGGTCTTGTTCTCAGTGAAATCAGCTATATGTTAAAGCACGTGCGAAAATTTTCGAGAGAAAAGACAGTCTGGACTCCGCTGGCACAATTTCATTCCAGAAGTTTTCAAAAGCCTTCTCCTTACGGCGTTGTCCTCATTATGAGTCCGTGGAATTATCCGTTTCTTCTGACCATCGATCCACTGGTGGATGCCATCGCTGCCGGAAATACGGCTGTCATCAAGCCAAGTGCTTACTCACCCAACACCAGTCAGCTCATTCAGGAAATGCTCGGCGAATGTTTTTCCCCGGACTACGTGGCTGTTGTCACCGGCGGACGCGAAGAAAACACCTGCCTGCTGCAGGAGCATTTTGATTATATCTTTTTCACTGGAAGCCAGCGCGTCGGCAAAGAGGTAATGCGACATGCCGCCGATCATCTGACACCTCTGACACTGGAGCTTGGCGGCAAAAGCCCCTGTATTGTGGAGAAAAGTGCCAATCTAAAGCTTGCTGCCAAACGAATTGTCTTCGGAAAATATTTAAACTGCGGGCAGACCTGCGTGGCTCCTGACTATATTTACTGCGATCCATCTATCAAAGATGCGCTGATTCAGGAACTGAAAAAACAGATTAGAAAGCAGTTTGGTAAGCATCCGCTGGCCAATCCCAATTACGGAAAAATCATCAACGAAAAGCATTTTCAGCGCATCTGCGGGCTGATTGATGCAAAGAAACTAGTACACGGCGGAGACAGCAATGACAAGACTCTTCAGATTGAACCTTCCATTCTGGACAATGTGACGTTTGAGGATGCTGTCATGCAGGAAGAGATTTTCGGTCCGGTGCTTCCAGTGCTTACTTATGAATCTCTGGACCAGGCAATCGACAAGATTAACAGCATGGCGCACCCGCTTGCGCTTTACCTTTTTACCAATGATAAATCTATCGCCAGAAAGGTGATGTCACGCTGCGGATTCGGCGGCGGCTGCATCAACGATACGATTATTCATCTCGCGACCAGTGAGATGGGATTCGGAGGATTTGGCGAGAGCGGTATGGGCTCCTATCACGGCAAAGAAGGCTTTCGCACCTTCTCCCATTACAAGAGCATCGTAGACAAAAAAACATGGCTGGATCTGCCCATGCGATACCAGCCATATCAAAGCTTTTATGAGAAATTGATTCATTTGTTTTTAAGATAATGATGATGTGATAGCTTTCATAGATTTACAAGTGTATGGAGTAATCCGGGAGCTGCGTTTTTCAACAAGACTCACCTTCCGGATTACTTTTTATATGTTTTGGTATCCAGTTAACAATTGCAGCCTCTTCGTTTCCATGCATGATGCTATACGCATCCCAATGCTGTATACTTTTTTTACGTGTCAAACTTACAGGCATACGTTCCCCTCTCTGCCAGTGTTTATTCTTTATCTGGCTCAAACTGATCCGGATAAATGTCACTTCCTTCATATCCGCAAACGCCCATTCTCGGTGAATTACATACCGGTAATAAAAATTCCGGAATATCGTATTCTCCAGATTCTTCTTCGTCTGATTCCATTTTTTCCAGACATTCCTCACACCAGAACGGATTTCCTTCATAATAACCTTCTGAATCTACCCATCTTGCTCTATTTTTTCCACACCTTGTTTTTGTGCTTTCTCGTTCCAATCTGATTTTTCTTTTCTGACATGATGCCAAATGACGAAGCATTCCGCTTTTTGTATATTCTTTTCCACAATATTTACAATATCCTTTTGTCTGCTTTGCCACAAGGAATCGCCCTCCATTCAAAAATCCTGTTTGATAAATTTTACCACCATTTTCTGTGAAAATACACAAAAATTGCCCAGGACAGAATACAATATACATTCTGTCTCTCCAGTATCCCGTAAATGCTCCACCATCAGCTTCATCAAACTGGATTTTCCACAGCGTCAGATTATTGCAGACGCTTGTCGAATAACACTACCGTTCGTCTATCTATTTGATATCCACAGTCACAAAATCTCCATCTCCATTTCTAATCAATACAGCTTTCACATTTTCCACCTCAATCAGCCGGTCGAATACTCCAATTGTGTATGCCTTTGTCATGCTTTTGTCCCGATATCCTCTCAGCCCTTCTCCGACACTATACGGAAGTTTCGTTCCATCCTTCAAAATGACTCCTGTTAGCTCCGGGATGTCGTGATTTTTTCCTTTATCTTTTTCTATCACAGAATAATTTGCTGTAATAGAAATCGGAGAAATCTCTACAAAATCTAGCTGAAATCTTGTTCGATTTACCACAGTTCCGATCTGATATGATTTAACCGCACTCTTTCCCGGCAACCTGATATCAAAATTCCAGTTGCCTTCTACTAAATTTGTAAATTTCGCTTTTCCGCTTTCTGCGCCAAAATTTGTAAACTGAACATGGAGTTCCTCTCCAATTAAACTTACATCCAAATCAGATGTTGTAATAATCATGATAAACTCATATGCACCTTGTTCATTGACATAGTGTGAAATAACACTGCCGTCTTCATCATATCTAACTGGTGTTCCATCAGCATAGACAGGAGTATTATTTTCATCAGGGACAATTCCATCATAAAACGCTCCACTCATGCCAACAAATTCATCCACATTTTCAGAATCCTCCCCAATATAAGCATTTACTGCCTCAAAGCAAGGGGACATTCCTTCTTCAAGCTGATATCCTTCTACCGAAAACGAAAGATATGCACATTTGCCATCCACAATTGTTTCCGTAGGTGTAACAATTATTCCTCCTGAACTAACAGCAAGATCTTCATAAGCATTTGTTCCCGATGCTACTCCCTGTTCTTCTAATTCCTGCTGTTGTTTCTCAGTTGCCTGCATAGTTTCCTTCATTCCTCTTCCCCAAAGATAACTTACTGTTGCGGCCACTGTAATACTCCCAACAGCAAGAACACATACACATGTGGCCACTGCTACCTGACTTTTAAAGATACGCCGTTTGTTTTTCCTCCTTATTTCTGTTTCTTTGATACTTTCCTTCCTGATTTTGATAAAAGCATCTTCTACTTTTTGCAGAACAATCTCCGGCATTTCAATCTCTTCTGTAAAAATATTACTCTTTTTTCCCATTATATTTACTCCTTTTTCACACCATAGTATTTTGCCAGCCATTCTCTCCCCCGTTTTAATCGTGTCTGCACTGTACTTTGGGGAATATGCAGAAGTTTTGCAATTTCTTTTGTCCGATATCCCTCACTGTAAAATAAAATCATAATTGCACGATATTTTTCATCCATTGCCATCAATGCCTCTTTTAACTCAAAATTGTAGCAATCATTTGCCACAGTTTCTTGATCATATCCTTCCAATCCTATAATATTCCCACGTTTTTTTCGAATATCATAAGATTTGTTAATCAGAATTCTGGTCATCCAGGTACGAAAATATTTATCCTCGCGGAGTGTATCTATCTTCTCCCAACACGTAAGAATGGTATCTTGAATTGCATCTGCTACATCTTCGTCATTCATAAGTATCGCAATTGCCACTCGATACATATCTTCCATATAAAATTGCATCAATCTCGTAAAAGCATCTGGATCACGTCCCTTTGCCTTTTTTATCAATTCTTCTATTTCCTGCATTTATGCAGTTCCTCCTGTGCTTATATTTGTAAGAATTCAACATATGGCCTTATGCTTCTCCCTATATCTATTAGACAACATTATAAAAGGAAAAATCCCATTCATTTGTAAATTATTTTTGATATTTTATACACTAGATATGAATTCTGAATATAAAAAATCCCGGAAGTCAAAACTTCCGGGATAAATGTCTTTCGTATTCGTCCCAAAACGATTGATTAACGTTTGCGAAACTGTGGAATCAGGCTGTCCCGTCTACTTTTACTTCGCTTACGCAGGCATCTCTCCTGCATATATTATATGGTGACTACTGTTTTTAATCAATCATTTTTTCGCTCTTTTGTATTGCTTTTTCATGCAAAATATTAACAAATTTATTTTATCTGAATTTATCCAAAACTTATTTCATCTGCTTTAGTAGCATTCAGCAAATATTCAAGAGAAGTATATTTAGTTCCAACAAAGAAACAACTATCTTTCCCTTCTAATTTTATTTTATTAGGTAATTCAATAAGAGTTCCTTCAAAATAACATACTTTACAATTCTTTTCTTGATCATATTTAAATTCCTTAATTTTTGCATAATGAGTAATTGCTGAAACTGGTCTTTCACGATATATGGCAATATACTTCAAATTATGTTCCCTATTTTCGCTCACTTTACATGGATACCAACATGTAGGTTTATTTTCGCCTAAAAAAGTTTCTTCAAAACCTCTTCCTGACGATGAAAAAATCACTGTATCATACTTCTCAGATTTTTTCTCTTCTAATAAGGCATCTACATTAATCCCATGTTCATCATACAAAAATTTTTCTGATTCTCCAACAAATTTGTCAATTGCTTCCCCCTCAAAATAGGGCGGTGAGTTAACGATCTGTTGGAGCCGGACATTATGTTCCGATTTCGGAATATAAATTGACTTTTTACATATTATATTCTAAAATCAGAATACTATTTGATGGAGGTAATCCTCTTGATTGAAAAAAAAAGAATATCTGGATCGTTTGATTCAATGGAAAGATGAACAGGTCATCAAAGTTGTCACCGGTATGAATGCGGATTGCGGTTTTGCGGAATATATGCGTGACAAAGGACAACTAATATATTCTGCATATCCTATTTCCTCCAATACAGATTCTCACAAGAAAACCTCTGCATAGCAAGGATACTTTTGAATATTGTACCACAGGCTTTTCCTGGGTATGAAAAAAGAAGAAATCTCAATTTTGTAATTATCCAGTATCCCATCTTTCCATTCAATAATCCAAATATTTTTTTGCCAGTTCCTCTATATCTTTTGAATTTAAAACGCTCTTTTCTGTTTCAAAGGTCAGTATCAAACGTTCTCCCGGATAAATTCCATTCTTTTGATAAGATTCGATTTTTCGCACTGCCGTCCTGGCATATTCTTGCTTATCCATCATCCCCTCATGTTCCCAATATATTTCTTGTCCCAGCTTTTTTGACAAAAATGTAAAATCTGGATATACGGTCCCATATCCTCTCAGATACAAAGGTTTTTCATATTTATAAAGTATTTTTCTTTGATAAAAGAAATCTGCAAGAATTTTCTCTGACTTTGACCTTACTCGTTCACCTTTTTCTGTAAGAATAACTGTCGTCCCTTCTTGAAATTCTTTTCCTTGATATTCTTCCTCATACCATTTAGTGATTGTTTGATTCCATGTTGGCTCAATTGGCGTAACCAAAAGTTGTCTTTCGTTATGTAATGACGTGTAAAGCTGTTCAATTTCATCATCGGAATAATCTTTCGTTATTTTCTTTATTTGACACAATCTCTTCTCGACCTTTTTCACTACAGACATATCATAACTTTTCTGTGCCAATCGAATGGGTAATTCTACATTCTTTTTTGAAATATAAATTCCGTATCTATCATTCGTACAATGATAGTAGCGCAGTTTCTCTTTATCCTTTGAAATTCTCAGATAACCGTCTGGCACGGCAGCCAATCCCTGTTTTGCCTTATCCAGAATCTCTTCTAAATATTTCTCTTCTTGCAGCAGCATATTTCGTAATCCTTGCATGTTTATCTCCTTTTATTGACTATTTTAGAAATTTTGTGATTTGCAGTCATCCTGGTGCTTCTTTTTCGATAACTTCTTTGAGATTTCTTTGATTTGCGGTCATCCT
>JAUNPJ010000037.1 GCA_030536755.1 Eubacteriales bacterium
ATTTCAACAAAAGGCATAGCCAACAAAGTAGAACAGCCAATTTGCACAGATTGATAACCTTCCACAATCAAAGTGCAGATCTCTCCGCTTGTGAGGGCATACCTTTGGCAGATTTTCGCAGGCTTGGCGAGCATAGCGATTGCTTTGAAAACACTGTTTGAGCGCAGGGCGCGAGTTCGTTTGAAAAGCAATCCATAGGCGGCGCAGCCAAACAAGAAAATCAACAGGTTGACCGCACAAGCGGAGAGATCGCACTTGATGTGGAAAGTCTCCCCTGTGCAAATAGCTGTTCGGAAGACCAAGTCAAACCCTGTCGTTTGACTTGGTCTTCCGTTGACCAGGAAAGTGGTGCACATACAATCCTACAAACAGGAAGCTGTTCATATGGTAACGTTTTCTCTGATATAGTATATTCCTATAACTAGCGCTTTGTTTTATGTATTTGCATATTACCGAGTGAAATGATATACTTTAAAACATCAAAGGAAGAACAAAATCTTCTGATAGAAAAAATGACAAAGTAAATAAAGAAATGAGAATATATCAGATAGCAGGAGGAATTGATTATGAGTAAAAAAACACGTGCAGAAAGAAATCTTAAATTTGAAACATTACAGTTACATGTAGGTCAGGAACAGCCGGATCCGGTTACGGATGCGAGGGCAGTACCGATTTATCAGACATCTTCTTATGTGTTTAGAAACAGTGACCATGCAGCAGCAAGATTTGGCCTGAGCGATGCAGGAAACATTTACGGAAGACTGACGAACCCTACCGAGGACGTTTTTGAAAAACGTATTGCAGCCCTGGAAGGTGGTGTGGCAGCTTTGGCAGTTGCATCCGGTGCTGCAGCAATCAGCTATACGATTCAGAATCTGGCAAAAGCAGGAGAGCATATCGTAGCAGCGAAAAACATTTACGGCGGAACCTACAACCTGTTGGCACATACCCTTCCGGAATATGGAATCACAACCACATTCGTAGATCCGTTCAATTATGAAGAAGTAGAGAATGCGATTCAGGAAAATACAAAAGCGATTCATGTGGAAACTCTTGGAAATCCAAATTCCGATGTAGTAGACCTTGAGAAACTGGCACAGATTGCACACGCACACAAAATTCCGCTTGTTGTTGACAATACATTTGCAACACCATATCTGGTTCGTCCGATTGAGTACGGTGCAGATATCGTGGTACATTCCGCAACAAAATTTATCGGGGGACATGGAACAACCATTGGCGGTGTGATTGTGGACAGCGGCAAATTCGACTGGGAAGCAAGCGGCAAGTTCCCATCATTGACAGAGCCAAACCCAAGCTACCATGGAATCAGCTTTACAAAAGCGGTAGGCGCAGCTGCATTCGTAACAAAGATTCGTGCGATTCTGCTTCGTGATACAGGTGCAACACTTTCTCCGTTCCATGCATTTATCTTCTTACAGGGACTGGAAACTCTGTCACTGAGAGTTGAGCGTCATGTGGAAAATGCATTGAAGGTCGTAGAGTACCTGAACAATCATCCACAGGTAGAAAAAGTAAACCATCCGGCAGTATCGGATGATCCGCAGCAGCAGGCATTATACAAAAAATACTTCCCGAACGGCGGCGGTTCCATCTTTACCTTTGAGATCAAAGGAGATGCACAGAAAGCCAAAGATTTTATTGACAACCTGGAACTCTTCTCCCTGCTGGCAAATGTGGCAGATGTAAAATCCCTCGTTATTCATCCTGCAACTACCACACACAGCCAGTGCACAGAAGAGGAACTGCTTGACCAGGGCATCAAACCAAATACCATCCGTCTTTCCATCGGTACAGAGAATATTGATGATATTATTGAAGACCTGGAAGAAGCATTCAAAGCAGTGCAGTAAATAATAGAAAACGGACCTCCGCGAAAAGTGAAAACAGCAGCCCTCTTACGAGAAATTTTTGTGAGAGAGGCTGCTTTTATCATGATGGAAATATTGCAAGAGAAAATTTGCAAGAGTATAATATTTACAAACAAATGAGCAAAAGGAGGACAAGTGATGAAAAAGAAAATAGCAATGCTTATGGTTTTTGCAATGGTATTTTCTACTGTGGCTCCTGTCTATGGTGCTGAGGTTTCTGTGGAAGCTGTGGAGACAGAAGAGGTTGAGGCGACAGAGGAAATCCTTTTAGAACCTATGCAGGAAGGAGACGAGGTTGTAGTTGAAGAAAGTACAAAGGAGGAAAGCAGTGAGGGAACACAGGCGGCTGTAGAAGAAAAGAAGATTACATTTTTAGATGAAAGCGGAAAATATCTGGTTAAAACACATGAAAACTGGTATCTGAAGACGAATGAGGGACAGCCTTTGTCTGGCGTGCAGTATTTGTACATTCCTAATGTGGAAAATATCGGCAAAGGATTTTATATGTTTGACAAAAACGGCATGCTTTTGCAGAAACAGGCAGTGTATTATTTTGAGAAGCAGACAGAACGACAGGTGGTATTTTCCGGATATCATTGTACTTCTCCAAGCGGAAGATTTCTGGTAGAATCCAGAGGTCTTGTTTATCTGAAGCATCTTCAGTGCAGAGACAAAATATTTGATGGATATTTTTACATGGATGATCATGGGAGATTATCCAATCCTGCTCAGATGAGAAAAATCAAAGCCAAAAATGTGGCGGGAATATCCTTTGGAACAGGATATTATTATTTTAATTCGTATGGAAAACTTGGAACAAAGGGAAAATTTTATTCTCTCAGGCAGACCTTGGATGGTCATTCATTTAACGGAAGTTATTATTTTGGAGGGAACAATGGAAGCCTTTACCGGAAGGCAGGATGGATCACGGTTGGAAGCAAAATGTATTATCTTTCCTCTTATGGAAGAAAATACACAAATTGTTGGAAAAGCGGCTATTATCTTCAGGAAGATGGAACCATAGCAAAGAATAAAAAAGTTGCGGATGGCACCTATGTAGACTGCGACGGAAGAAAATGCAAACAAGAAGAGATGGCGCTCAGCGGTCTGAAAAAACAGCTGAGTAGTATGACTTCGCGGTGGGGCGGCTCCTGGTCTGTGTATGTGAAAAATCTGGATACAGGCGATGTATTGAATCTGAATGAGACAGCGATGTATCCGGCCAGCGTGATCAAGACGTTTGTTATGGCTGCTACGTTTGACAGGATTAAGAATGGAAAACTCTCCTATAATTCACGGGTGAAAGAACTCATGAAAGAGATGATTACGGTCAGTGACAATGAAGCTTACAATCAGCTTGTGCGTTTGAACAGTTCATCTGGAAATTTTGTGCAGGGGGCGGCGGAAGTAAACAAATATCTGAAAAAGAATGGTTATACAAAAACAGCCTGTCATCATACGCTGCATCCGGCATCCTCTGGCTATGTGGGAGATGGAGCCAGAAACAGTTCTTCTGCAAAAGACTGTGGCGTGATTTTGGAGAAAATTTATGAGGGAACCTGTGTGTCTGCTAAATATTCAAAAGAGATGGAAAGCCTTTTGCTTCGTCAGACGAGAAGATGGAAAATTCCGGCAGGATTGCCTTCTGGTGTGAAAGTGGCGAATAAGACAGGGGAAACCGGATTGGTAGAACATGATATGGCAATCGTATATGGAGCAAAGAACAAATATGTCATTACGGTATTTTCTGCCAATACCGGTTACAGTATCAGTGGAATCAAAAAGATTTCCAGTACGGTGTATCACTATTTGAATTAGCAAAGTGTATGAATACGCTTTGAGAATCGAGGGGGCAAGATGAAGCGAAAAATTATATTATTGAGGACAATTTTTATGGATTTGCCTGTGGTTTTGCTGTACTGGCAAAAGAGATTTGGCTATGAGCCTGTTGTGGTATGTGGAAAAGTTCCAGGAGGGAGAGACGGATCGCCAGATGGATATACAAGACATTGCTGGGCCATGATTAATGGAAGACATTACCATTCGGAAGCTCAGTATGCAGGATGGGGAAAAGGAATTTACGGATATGGAAATTATCCAATTTCTCATCGGATACAAAAAATCGTGAAATTTTGATAGAAATGAAGTGTTATTTATATAATAATTTCCTTTCTTTGTAAGAGTGATGTATTATGATACACTGTATGAAAATACAGGTATCAAGGAGGAAAAATTATATTATTAAGAACATTGGGAACCAGAAATTACGCCAATCCCGACATAGACGCCAATTCCAGAAGAGACAATCACTCCAACACCGGAACCGATAAAAAGTAGTCTTGTGAAAGAAAATGGTTATTATCGCTATTATAAAGATGGAGTATTGCAGAAAAATGTCTGGAAGAAGCTGAATAACCGAAAATATTATTTTATGTCAAATGGAAATGCTGCTACTTATAGTAAAAAAATTGATGGAAAATATTATATTTTTAACACAAAGGGGCAATTGTTGACACCTTCTAAGGATAAGATGCTCCCGGTCGGAAAGTATAAGTTTTATATGACGACGAAAGGTGAGGCCGTAACCGGATGGAAAACTTATAATGGCAAGCTGTACTATATGTATAAATCCGGGCGGTGTGCGGCGAGTACAACCATAGACGGAGTAACTCTTACAAAAGACTGTTGGGCAAAAGATAACGATGCATATAAAGCAAAAATAAAAGCCATGGAAATTGTAGCGCAAATTACAAATCCAAAAATGACACAGACACAGAAACTGCGTGCCTGTTTCAATCATACGATGTCATGTCAGTTTGTGGGGGCAAAATATCCCAAGAATTATAAAAACCTCAAAAAAGGATGGTATTATACAACTGGATTAGATATTATGACAATCAGAGTAGGAAATTGTTATGGATATGCCAGTATGTTTGCATTGCTAGCAAAAGAACTGGGATATACTCCTTATCTTATTGAGGCATATGTTTCAAATGGCGGGGAGCATTGTTTTGTAAAAATTAATGGAAAGTATTATGATAATATGGGCAATCGTTTTGGTACAGCACCACAATATCATAAAGTAAAAAATCAGTGGAAATTGTAAAGAGAACGGCATACATCTGGAAACGGGTATATGCTGTTTTGTTTTATAAAGATTTTTGATTTTGGTGAATATTACTAAAATAGTGAGCGAAACAAGATTATTTTGAGTAAAATTAACAATGTGATATATTGAAAAGGAGAATGTATTAATATATACTGTATATAAATACAGGTAACAGGAAGGAGATTATGAGTATGAAAAAGAAAAGTGCAATAACATTGGCGGCAATATTAATGGCATCTTTGGGAGTGCAGACATCTGTCTATGCTTCCAATATTCTTAGTTTAGGATATGAAGAGGAATCTGGTTTTCAGGAAGAAACATTTGAACCAGTTATTGAGGAAGAGACAGATATATCAGCAAAGGATATGGAGGAAATTGCCATAGTTCCTGAAAATTTCATTTTGGAAGTAACAAGAGAAATGGGTGTAGATGGTGATATCCAGAAACAAATAGAGAAATATGGCCCGCTGAAGCAGTTGGAGGAAGCTGATAATTTAGGAGAGAAAGCTTATACAAAATTGCATGTAGATGTAAAGGAAGATGAAAATTATTATGTGCAGCTTGTTCCTAAGTATACGAGGCGGTATCAGCTTGAAAGTGATCAATTGGGAGTAGTAGGAGGAATATGGGATTCCAGTTTTAATCCTGTTGACGACAGTAATGATTTGGAAAAAGGAAAAGTATATTATATTCGTGCGGCTTATGGAAAGGATGAGAGTTATGATCTTGATTTAAGCGTGGTATGTGTGCCGAAGACTATATCTTTTAAAATTCTGGAATCACCGGATCCGAATATTATTTATCGAGGATGTGATAGCGGACCTTTGTATTTCCCAAGTGGAATCGTTTTTGAAATTGGATATGAAAATGGCACGAAGGAAATTCGTACTCCTGGAGAAAATCTTTACGATTATCAAATTATACGTACCTTATTTGGAGAATATATATCGAATACAATTGAAGGAGTGGCTTTGGGGAATTACGATACTATAAAAGCGGGAAATTATTCTATGACTTTTAAATTGATTCCATCAGGGTTAGAAACAAGACTTGATAATATTATTTTGAAAGAGATGAATCAGCTTCCGTTGATTAAGAATAATGGCTCACTTTCCGTTCAGACAAATTTTGAAGGTCATGCATGGCTTAGATTTAAGGCAGATAAAACAGGCAAATATAAAATATCAGGATCTTGTGGCCAGACAATGTCTCTTTATGTATATGAAGAGGGAAAAACTGATGAGAGGGGATTCCCAAAGACCTGCCTGTTTGAAGGAAACAATGGAGATCAGGTAGCACTTAAAGGTGGAAAATATTATTATGTTGAATTTTCGCCTAATACTATAAATGGTATAAGACAAGATGAGGTAATGATTACAATTGAGCCAACAAAAAGTGAAATATCCAAGTGTAAATTTTCTATGTCATCTTCCGTTGCATACACGGGAAAGAAAGTGGTTCCGACAATTAAGATAATAGATGGAACTGTTATTTTGAAAAAAGATTCGGATTATACCATTGTGTACAGTAATAATAAAAATTTTGGAACAGCTACAGTAATCATTAAAGGAATGGGTAGTTATACGGGAACTGTGAAGAAAACCTTCCAGATTGTTCCTGCTGTACCGTCAGGATTTTCTGTACAACAAATCGGAAAACAGTTGAAACTTCAGTGGAAACGTGCAGGAGGGGCTAAATATTATGAGGTTTATCAATATAAGAACGGAGAGTGGAAAAAAGTAAAGACCACTTCTGCTGCTTCCTATACAGACAAAGCGGTGAAAAAGGGAATGACTTATAAGTATAAAGTACGAGCCTATACTGTAGTGAATGGAAAGAAACTTTATGGAAAGTTTACTTCGGTGAAATCTTATAAATTGAAATAATAATCGTAATGAAAATTACAGGAAAGGAAGATTTGAAAATGAAGAAAAAATTAGCAATATTGGTAGCATCTGTAATGGTATTTTCCTCTTTATCCCCGGTTTACGGTGCAGGGAATTCTGTGGAATCAATAGAAATAGAAGATGTGTTAACTGATGAGTCTGTTACAGAGCCTGTTTTGGAAGAGGATGAGTCTGTTGAGGAGACTGTGACTTCAGATGATTTTTCGTTAACAGAGCAATTCAAAAATGCTCATCCATTACAGGAAAATCAGGAGACAAGTGTAGATTTTCGGGAAGATCAGGACTATACAGTGATGTTTTCTTTTGTTCCACAGCGAGATGGGAAATATATGCTGGAAGATGATTTGGATACATATTTAAATATAAGTGTTTATGATGAAGCATCTGAGGAAGTGTGGCCGATATTTTTTGTCTATACTTTAAAGAAGGGGAAAACTTATTACATAAAAGTAGAAGCAGAAGAAACGATGACTGGGAAAATTTCCATAAAACGAAAACCCGAAGTGGCATCTATTGACATTATATCAGAACCGAGCAGAAAAGTGCTTTATCGTGGAATTGATATACTTTGCAGTAGCAGATCGGGTTTTGTCGGGCTTCCGGGACTTGTTCTGCAGGCAATTTATGAGGATGGAATTGTAGATATAACAGATGCATTTGTTGGTGATGGACAAGACATACCAGACGCTTATACACAACATTATGTTGATATGTATACTTTTAAATTGAATGGTGTATCTGGGAATACTGTCCCGGCAGAGGGAACATATTCAGTAACTATTTCTCTGGAGAATCAAAAAATTATTGTTGACGATGTTGTCATAAAAGATTGTAGGGAACTGCCTGCTTCTATTTCAAATAAGGGGAGTTGTCCGGCAATTGTGGCATCCGATCAGTGTGGATGGATTCGCCTGAAAACAGGAAAAGCTAGCAAATATCAATTGAATAATAGTATAGGAAATGAGATGTTCGTATATTCAGCAGAAACGTTACATTCTGTTCATCCTGTCAGCAGTTGGTTTGACTTTGAAGAATTGGAACGGGTAGAATCCGGAAAAACTGTATTGCTGAATCCGCAAACAGAATATTTTGTTCGCGTTTCTAGGTTCCATGGGGACGACTATGTATGGGACATGCTTCCGGAAATCACGGTTACTGCAAAGCCATTAGAGGAGATGAATCTATCTTCCTGCAGTATCACGATTCCTGCTGCCACTTATACAGGAAAGCCTGTATCACCTGCAATTACTGTAAAGTACGGCTCTAAGAAACTGACAAAAAATAAAGATTACACGGTTTCTTATAAGAACAATGCCAAGTGTGGAACAGCGACTGCTATTATTAAAGGAAAAGGCAGTTACAAAGGAACTGTGAAAAAATCATTCCAGATTATTCCAGCTACACCGACAGAATTTACTGTAAAAAAATTTGGAGATTATTTGAAACTTCAGTGGAAAAAAACTGGAGGTGCAAACGGGTATGAGATTCATCAATATAAGGGTGGAACCTGGAAGAAAATTAAGACAACTACAGGGGCTATATATACAGATAAAACAGTGAAGAGGGGAGCGACGTATAAATACAAAGTACGTGCATATGCGACTGTAAATGGCAAAAAAATTTATGGGAAATTTACGTCAGTAAAATCATATAAATTTTGAAATGAAATAGTTCCATGAAAAAGCGACACATATCTGGCTGGGTATGTGCCGCTTGATATAGAGTTGGGGATAAAACATAAAAATAGGATTGAAAATAATAATTAAATATTATGTAATGCAATGCTAAGGAATGCAAAAGAAAGATGTATCTATATTGCAAATAAATCTAAAAAAATGCACAAAAATAAGACACCAGTTTTCTGGTGCGTTTTTGCATAACATAAACTCTTAAATATCAGCGGAGTTTTAAAATGTCGTTAGGAGTACAATCAAGGAATTCGCACATTTTTCCGAGAATAGAAAGATCTACTCTGGTGACCTTGTTTTTGCAGTAATTATTCAATTGTGTTCGTTGAAGCTTGCATGCTTCGCAAAGTTTATTCTTACTTATGTTTTTTTCTTTGAGAAGATTCTCCAAATCAATATAAACTGTCATATAATCAAAATCCTTTCTTTTTTACGAATTATAGGATACCTCTGTATTGAAAAATAAAATGTGTTAAAATATACTGTATTAAAGTACAGGTGTAAGAAAAATGTTTCTATTATTATCCCAATCATAAAAAATATGATGCCCTAATTTTATTAAAAAATGGGAACTCTTATACGAAAATTAAGGAGAAAAAATGAAAAAGAAACTTATATTACTATTTGGAATACTTATGATCGGATTTATGCCATTGTCTGCTACTAATCAGGTGATAGCGGATGACACGGAGGTGATAACGCCAACTCCAACACCAATCCAGACAGTTACACCAACTGTGACTCCAACACCAAGGCCTGTCAAAGACGGATTGGTAAAAGAAGAGGGATATTATCGTTATTATAAAAAAGGAAAACTTTTAAAAAGCCAGTGGAAAGATGTGGATGGTAAGAGATATTATTTCAAATCTGATGGTAATGGTGCTACATACAGCTGTAAAATAGACGGTCAGTATTATGTATTTAATGAACGAGCCAGATTGGTGAGACCTGTATCCAACAAGGTTGTAGCAGTTGGTGATAAAAAATATCTGGCAGATTCAAAAGGAAGACCGAAGACAGGGTGGAATGTTGTAAAAGACAAACTTTACTATGTGGATAAAACTGGTGAATGTGTGAAGAATAAGACTGTGGATGGTGTGACATTGACAAAAGACTGCTGGGCAAAGAATAACACGAATACACAGTTAAAATTATTATGTATGAAGACAGTGAAAGAACTGACTACAGACAATATGACAAAAAGCCAGAAACTTTATCGCTGTTGGAGTTATCTTTCAGGTGGGCGCTTTGGGTATGTGTCAAAGTATCCGGATTTAAGCAAAACTGGATGGCATAGAAAGACAGCTCTTGAAATGTTTCAAAGAAGAGGTGGAAACTGTTATGGATTTGCATGTGCATTTGCCGCTCTCGCTGATGAAATTGGATATGAGCCAGTTATTATATGTGGAAGAATTAAAATTGCATATGGAAGAGATCATGCGGCGGATGGCTATACGCGGCATTGCTGGGTTATGATTGACGGTAAACATTATGATCCGGAGGGGCAGTTTGCAGGTTGGTACAGAGGAATTTATGGATATAAGTCGTATCCTCTAGCTACGCAGATTCAGAAGAAAGTAAAGTATTAAGAATGACCTAATTTTATTCGAAAATAATAATTATTGCATAAAAATAAGCGATAAGGGAGAAAAATGAAAAAGAAAATTTTGTTATTAATGGGAATGCTGGCGATTGGCAGCGTTTTTGCTCAAAACGAGGTATGGGCCATACCGGCAGATGTTGCATTAGAATCCACAGATAATGAAAATGTGCAGGAGATTTCTTTGGATAAAGACTTCTCGGAAGAAATCGAAATCGTTGCTTCGGATGATGAGGAGATTGGCGAAGAGCCGGGACTGGAGGATCCTTCGGACACGGAAAATTCGGAAAAAACAGATCTTTCCTTATGCGATATTCAGGTGCCGGAATCAATGGACTACACAGGAGAGGCGTTGACTCCGGAAATCGTTGTAAAGAATGGGGAAAAAGTTCTTTTGCAGGGACAGGATTACATATTGAAGTATGCGGACAATTTCAATCTTGGTACAGCGACAGTAAACATAATCGGAAGCGGGAAGTATGAGGGCACTGTAAAAAGAGAGTTCCAGATTATTCTTGCACAGCCAAAGGTGAAATCTGTTGTCTCCAAAAGTTATAATTCTTTGAAAATAACTTGGAGTAAAGTGCCTGGGGCAACAGGATATTGCATTTACAGAAAATCGGGAGATGCCTGGAAGAAGATTGGAACGACTTCGGGTACTTCGTTTGTTTCAGGTACGTCAAAATATCCTGTGAAAACAGGAGTTACCTATGAATATACTGTAGGGGCTTACTGTAAAATGGTTGATTCTACCATGTACGGGGGATATAATGAAATAGGAATAAAGGGAAAAGCAGTTCCGAATAAACCAATTTTGGTAAGTGCCAAGAGCATCGCTGAGAATAAAATAAGTCTTAGCTGGAAAAAGGCGGCTGGTTCAACGAATTATCTGATCTATCGCAGGGATGCGAAGGGAAAATGGCAGCTTCTTAAAAATGTGAATGGCGCTGGTACGACAAGCTATACTCATGTGTCATCAAAAAAATTTCCAATTGTAAAAGGAAAAAATTATACGTACACGGTATGTTCTTATACAACGGTGGAAAATACGAAAGGCCTTTATGACAGCAAAGGCTTAAAGGTGAAAGCATTGTCTTCGGTAGAAATCACAAATGAAGAGGCACTGAATAATGCCAGAAAAGTGATTGCGAAGGTTACGAATAGTCGTATGACAAAAGCACAGAAGCTACAGGCCTGCTTTAATTGGGTAATTTCCAAGCCCTATGTGACAAGGAGGCGATTCAGTAATTTCCCGGGATGGCCAGCCGTGTTTGCAAATGATCATTTTGTACTGGGAGGCGGAAATTGCCATTCGGATGCCGGAGCGTTTGCTTATCTGGCAAAGGCACTGGGATATAAAAACGTCTATGTCTGTACAGATGCAGAGGGAAGACGCGGCGAGGGGCACAGTTGGACAGAAATCAACGGACTTGTGTATGATCCTCTTTTTTCAGAAGCAAAAAATTACAGCAAATATTATGGGGCAACTTACAGGACTTATATATTAAGACCGATTCTCCATATTGCGATTTAACAGGAGGGATGAAATGAAAAAGAAAATCATGATGCTTTTAACAGCACTGATGCTTACGGTGACGGCAGTTCCGTGCAGAGCAGAAGTGACAGAGACTCCAGTGCCGACGGAGACACCTACAGAAACGCCAACACCGGAGGTAAAGAATGGACTTTTAAAGGAAGGAACTTATTATCGTTATTATGAGA
The DNA here is from genome assembly GCA_030536755.1 of Eubacteriales bacterium. GTDB lineage: Bacteria > Bacillota > Clostridia > Lachnospirales > Lachnospiraceae > JALFVM01. Next base: position 11,919 of record JAUNPJ010000037.1, read on the forward strand.
ACGGAAAACTTCTGAAAAGTGCATGGAAGACGGTAGGCGGCAAGAAATATTATTTTAAATCAAACGGGAATGCTGCTACAGGAAGCTATAAGATCAAAAATGTTTATTATGTGTTCAGCACAAAAGGGCAGCTTTTAACATCCACAAAGACCAGGATTGTTACAGTGGGAAATGCGAAGTACTATGTTGACAAGAATGGTAAAGCGGTCAAAGGGATTGATGTGGTCAACGGTAAATTTTACAGCTTTAAGACGAATGGATTGTATGATGAGGCCAAAACGAAGAAGATTCGGGCTGCCGCTAAATATACAAAAGATTTTACAACGTTGAAGAAGCTGATCGGAAATCCGAAGAAGACAAAATATTATTCCAGTTCCTGTTATGGACCGGGGCAGGATGGTCTTCTCACCTACAGCAATTTTAAAGTGTATGTCTACCGCTATAAAGGAAAAGTCATCTTTATGGGAGCAGAATAAAAACACAGGAGGAACGATAAGATGAAAAAGAAAATCGTAAAAAAATTAACAGCAGCAATTTTGATGGGATGTCTGATGACGACGGCTGTTTGTGTACCGGTTATGGCGGATTCGATTGTTATTGAGGAGCCGACTGAGGAATCTCTGAAAGATATGACAACAGATATTGTAAAGAAGCAGGTGAAATCTGGAGACAGTAAGAAGACGAAACTGAGTAAATTATTCAAATATACAGAAAAAACGTATGGATATGCCCGCACAACATCCTTCTCCAATAAGAAGGGATGGGAAAAGACTTATGCGAAGAAAATGTTCAAGGATAAAAAGGGAAGTTGCTATCATTTTGCAGCAGCCTATGGATTCCTTGCAAAACAGGCAACCGGATATCCGGTGCGTATTTGTGTCGGACAGACAAAAGGCTTCAGCGGAAGATGGCAGCCACATGCGTGGACAGAAGTGAAGATTGGAACAAAATGGTATATCTGTGACACAAATATGGACAAATTTGCAGCCAAGTCATCCGGTAAATATTATCTGAAAAGTAAGACAAGTTCTGCTATGAAGGCTGTATACAAAGCCGGCTCTTATGTGACAGTGAAGTTCTAGGGAGCGGATCATGGTATTTAGTTCGTTAATCTTTTTATGTATTTTTCTCCCGGCAGTATTCGTATTGTACATGATTCTGCCGGGAATACGAACAAAGAATTTATGCCTTCTTCTTGCGAGCCTTGTCTTTTATGCGTATGGGGAACCGATGTATGTATTTCTGATGATCGGTTCTGCATTTTTTAATTATATTCTGGCGCTTTTGATTCAGAACATGCCTCGTCGAAGGAAGCTGTTTCTGTGGCTGACGGTGCTTGGCAATCTGGGAATACTGGCTGTGTTCAAATATGCGGGATTTTTGACGGAATTGCTCAATAGCCTTCCGGCAGTCTCTTTGCCGGTGCCTCAGATTAAGCTGCCGATAGGAATTTCGTTCTTTACCTTCCAGGCGATGTCATATGTTCTGGATGTGTATGGTGGAGAGGTTAAGGCACAGAAAAATTTTGGAAAAATATTGCTGTATATTTCCTTCTTCCCGCAGCTGATTGCGGGACCGATTGTGAAGTACCATGACATTGAGCAAGAACTGCAGCAGCGCAGACAGTCTGTACAGGGAGTGGCTGAGGGAATCCGCCGTTTTCTGATCGGACTTGGAAAAAAGGTACTGATTGCCAATTATATGGGCGCAATTGCGGATACGTTATTTTCGGCCGGTTTTGGAGAAATCAATATCCTTGGTGCATGGCTGGGAGCAGTCTCCTACATGCTGCAGATTTATTTTGATTTCAGCGGATACAGTGATATGGCGATTGGACTCGGATGGATCTTTGGATTTCATTTCCGGGAGAATTTTCGTTATCCCTACACAGCAGTATCTATCAAGGATTTCTGGAGAAGATGGCATATTTCTTTGTCAGGATGGTTCAGAGAATATCTGTACATTCCTCTTGGCGGTAATCGAAAAGGAAAGATGCGTACCTGTCTGAATAAAATCATTGTGTTTGCCTGTACCGGCATCTGGCATGGTGCGAATGTAACGTTCCTTTTCTGGGGATTGTATCATGGTGCGTTTTTGATGTTGGAAGAGTTCTGTTCCTTTTTTTCAAAAGACGGAGGAAAACTTCGACGATTTTTTATGCATCTATACGTTTTGATGGTTGTGCTGGTCGGCTTTGTCTTTTTCCGGGCAGAGACGATGTCTCAGGGCATGTTCTGGATCAGGGAAATGTTTACCGGTTTTCATTTTGAAAACAACTGTATGCGGTTATGGATGTCTCTGCTGACGCCTGTAAATCTCTTTGCATTGTGTATGGGAGTTGTGGGTTCGATTCCTTTGAAATGCAGATTTGAGGGAAAAAAGAACTGGGAACATGTGTCTTGGGTATTTACTCTGGCAATATTGCTTCTGTGCATGATGAATCTTGCCAGCGGAACCTATAATCCGTTTATTTATTTCCGGTTTTAGGGGGCAAAAAATGAAGAGAAAATGGATGATTCTATATATTATATTGTTTTTTTGCATTTGTACGATTCCCACAGCCGGATACCTGATAGCGGGAGCGGAGGGGAATTTTGAAGAAAATTTTGGTTTCAGAAAGGAACTGATTACAGCCAACAGTCAGATTTTGGCAAAAATATTCCAGACTTCTTCGGATGATGGTGTAATTGTGGGCGAGCAGGGATGGCTGTATTATAAAGATTCTTTAGAGGATTATCAGGGAATGAAAAATATGAGTGAACGCCAGCTGTTTGACGCAGCACATACGCTTTCGATGATGCAGGAGTATGTGGAGAGTAAAGGTCTGGCGTTTGCTTTTGCGATTGCTCCGAATAAGAATTCCCTTTATGGAGAAGATATGCCTTATTATTATCGTGGATTTCGCGAACAGGAGAACAATAGAGTAAGGCTGATCCCTTATCTGGAAGAAGAAGGCATTCATTATGCAGACTTGTATGAAGCGTTTTCTGACCAGGAGAAAGTTTTGTATCACAAACAGGATTCTCATTGGAACAATGAGGGAGCGGCTTTGGCGGCTGACTCAATCCTGTCCTGTTTAGGCAAAGAACATTCCGGTTACAGCAATGCAAAAAATTATGTAAAAAAAGATTTTGAGGGTGATCTGGCGGCGATGCTTTATCCCGCGGCAATTCCGAAAGAGAATGAGATTTATTATGAAAAGAAGCCGGATTTTACTTACACACAAGAAGTTGAAAGTAATTTTGATCCCAAGATTTATACAGAGAGTGCAAAGGGGAAGGGAAGCCTGGTGATGTATCGGGATTCTTTTGGAAATGCACTTCTTCCGTTTATGGCAGAGGCGTATGCGCAGGCTTATTTTTCCAGAGCCGTGCCGTATCAGATTTCCGATATTTTTTCCTGTCATGCAGATACACTTGTAATCGAGCGGGCGGAACGGTTTATTCCGGAATTGGCAGAGAATGCGCCGGTGATGCCTGCTCCTATTGAAAATGGAAAACTTTGGGATGACGAGATATTTACAGAGGAGATACAAGATCTGGAAGTCGTCAATCAGGGCGTTTATACGAAGGTCAAGGGGACAATTCCGAATGAACGGTTGGAAACAAAGTCACGGATTTTGATTCGTGTAAATGAGCTTGTTTTGTATGAGGCTTTCCCTGTGTCAACAGATGGACAAGAGGGATTTGAGTGCTATCTGCTCACCAAAACATTGAAAGAAGACAATACGTTTGAACTGGGTATTGTTTCTGAATAACTTGAAGAGAAAAGTGAGGAAAAAGCAATGAAAAAGAAATGTTTGATTATGATGTTAGCTGTTATGATGGCAGGTACTGTTTTTGTCGGCTGTGGAGAAAAGACAGAGACCGCAGCGGTAGAAACTCCAAAAGCGACAGAGATTCCGAAAGCGACAGAGACTCCAAAAGAGACAGAAACACCTGCACCGACGGAAACTCCGGAGGAGACGATGGTTATGTATACGCTTGCAAATGTGCCTCTTCGCGCAGATAAGAGTAAGAATGCAGAAAAACTGGATACGGTTCCAGTCAATACAGATGTTGAGATTCTGGAAGAGGGAGATACTTGGTGTCATGTCAATACGGGGGCTGCGGAAGGATATATTGCACGCAGATTTTTGAGTTCTGATAAAAAAGAAGCAGAGGCAGCAGCGAAAAAGATAGAAGAAGCCAAAGCACAGGAAAAGGCAGAGAAAGAAGCTGCGGAAAAAGCTGCAAAGGAGCAGGCTGAGAAGGAACAGGCAGAACAGGCAGCACGTGAGGCAGAAGAACAGGTAGCCGCAGAAGAAGCCGCCCGTATAGCGGAGGAAGAAGCGGCGAGAGCTGCACAGCAGCAGGCGGAAGCCGAAGCGCAGGAAGGAATGGTCATCGAGGAAATTCCGCAGGAAAGATATGAAGTAAGCAGGGAAAATTTTGATGACTGTGACGGAAGCGGTCATGGCTATGCGATCATTCATTATTCAGATGGCAGTACCGAACAGGTGGAATATTAAGAATTTCAGTAGTTGTTATTTTCACTCTTTTCTTATATAATAAAGAAGTTGCAGAAGATGTAAGTATACAAGCAGATATTTATAGATATAAGAAAGGCAGAACAGAATGAGAAAATTATGGAAAAAGCTTGTTGCCGGTGTGGCAATGTGTATTTTGACGATAACGACTGCGATTGCGCCGGTTCAGGCAGCGGTAGAGAATGGAACTTCGTATCCGATTGAGAGTAACAATATTGCTAACTGGCCTCAGATGGGAGATATGTACTCGGAGGCGGCAGTCCTGATGGATGCGGATACAGGTGCTGTGCTGGTCAACAAAGGAATGTACGAAGCACGTTATCCGGCAAGCATCACCAAGGTGATGACAACATTGCTTGCACTGGAAAACAGCAAGCTGACGGATGAAGTAACCTTTACAGAGGAAGGCCTTGCCCGTATGGTGGAGGGGACGAATATCGAATCCCAGGTGGGTGAGATACTCACTATGGAGCAGGCCTTAAACATCGTTATGATGGTGTCGGCCAATGAGGTGGCTGCCCAGGTAGCGATTCAGGTAGCCGGATCGGAGGCTGCCTTTGCAGAAATGATGAATCAGAAGGCTGCGCAGCTTGGATGCAAGAATACGCATTTTAACAACGCCAGCGGTCTTCCGGATGAGAATCATTATACTTGTGCCTATGATATGGCTTTGATTTTCCAGGAGGCTTTGAAAAATGAAGAGTTCCGGAAAATCATAGAAACAAGAACTTATACGCTTCCTGCCACAAATAAGCATGCAGAGCCAAGGGCATATTCCACGCATCTGCCTCTTGTCTCTACGGCTGCACCGGAATATTATGCGGACTGTATTGGAGGAAAGACCGGTGTGACACAGGTAGCATTGAATACACTGGTGACGGCATCTGCAAGAGACGGAAAAACTTTGATTGCTGTGACGCTGCGTGCAGATCCGGGACAGGTTTGTGCTGACTCCACTGCGATGTATGAATATGGATTTAATAATTTTACCAAAATAGAGCTGGACGGCGGTTCTGTTATGGTTCCGAACGGAGTGAAAGAGGCAGATTTACATACGACCAATGAGAATCGCAATGGCGTGCTGCTCAATCATTATTATTATGGCGATAAATATGTGGGAACAGCAGAGGTAAGCGTTCCAGAAGAGACAGAAACTCCAGAAGAGGAAGAGATGCAGCCGCAGGAAGACGACAGCCAGATGGATGAGGAAGTGGTCAGTGATTCTGTGTTTAATAATCCGATGCTTGATCACAAAGGGTTTGCAGTGACGGTTGGTGTTCTGGGTGGTTTGATTATTTTAGGAATTCTTTCTATTTTTATCACATTGCTGACCAGAAGACGCTAAAAATGTAAAAAACTGTTAGAAATCACACTTGACAGTTAGACTCGACTATTGTATTATGTTTTGTAAGCAAAGGCGCCCGAATCGAAAGCGGGCGCTTTTTGAATTTATATGGCCTTGAAAGGGTTCGGGGGAACTTTTTCAGACATTGGAACGAGGATGTTCTTTTTCGTGATGAGCGAATAGAGCATCTTTTTTTATTAGAAATTGAGGAAAGAGGTGGGAGTATGAATGAATTAATGGAGCATACACAGGAAATTAACAATCTTTTATCCAGATATGGTGTGAAATTCGGCATTTATAAAAACAATACGTTCCATGAACAGCTGTTTCCATTTGATGCTGTACCAAGAGTCATCACCCATGAGGAGTATGTGAAGCTGGAAAAAGGTTTGATTCAGAGAGTGGATGCGCTGAATCTGTTTTTAAAGGACATTTACACAGACAAAAAGATCATCAAGGATGGCATTGTACCGGAGGATTTTGTTTTTCTTTCTTCCGGTTATCTCCCTCAGTGTGAGGGAATCGTTCCTCCAAAAGGGATTTTCAGCCATATTTCGGGAATTGATCTTGTTCAGGCAAAAGACAAATCCTGGTACATACTGGAGGACAATCTGCGTGTTCCTTCCGGAGCATCGTATCCTTTGATTGCAAGAGAATTATGCAGGAGAGCTTCTCCGAAAACATTCCGAAACAACAAGATTGTAGACAACAGAAATTATCATAAACTTCTGCGCAGTACAATGGAAAATGTCAACTGCGGAGGCATTTCTGTCATTATGACACCGGGTCGTTACAATGCGGCATATTTTGAACATTCGTATCTTGCAGAGAGAAGCGGCTGTGTGCTTGCGATGTGCAACGATCTGTTTGTCGAGAAAAATCGTCTGTATTATCGTGATTACAAGGGCGACAAACAGCAGGTTGGTGCTATTTATCGAAGAATTTCTGATGAATATCTCGATCCTCTTACTTTCTACAGTCAGTCACTGATTGGCGTGCCGGGAATCATGGATGCTTATCGTGCCGGAAATGTAGCAATCATAAACGCACCTGGAAACGGTGTGGCGGATGACAAGGGTATTTATTATTTTGTACCGAAAATGATTAAATACTATCTTGACGAAGAACCAATTCTCAAGAACGCACCGACATATCTGCCGTTCTATGAAGAGGACAGAAAGTATGTGCTGGAGCATCTGGACAGGCTGGTCATCAAAGATGTTGCAGAGGCAGGAGGCTATGGAGTTGTTTTTGGAAGTGATCTTTCCAAAGAACAGCTGGCAGATATGAAGAAACTGGTGGAAAAAGAATCCAGAAGATTTATCGCACAGGAGGTCATTGATTTCCTGGATCTGAAGATTATGGACGAGGATGGTGCACTGGTGCCGAGAAAAGCAGACCTTCGTGCATTTGTATTGAGTGGAGAGTCAACAAAAGTATGGCCGAGCGGTCTTACCAGATTTTCCAGAAATCCGGATTCATTTGTTGTAAACTCATCACAGGGAGGAGGATTTAAAGACACATGGGTATTATCTCAGTAGAAAAAGCAGATCATCTGTTCTGGCTTGGAAGATATACAGAGCGTGTGTTTACCACGCTTCGGAAATTCTTTCATGTCTATGACAACATGATCGATACACAGGAAATTGAACGTTTATATGGGGAGTATTGCGAACGGCTTTCCATTCCTAATATTTACACGGCAGATACGTTTGTACAGAAATATTTATTTGACAAAGAAAATCCAGATTCCATGCGTGCCAACATGGAACGGGCTTATGACAATGCAATCGTGCTTCGCGATGAATTGACAAGTAATGCATTAGCCTATATACAATTATCTCTGGATGTGTTAAAATCAGCAGAAGGAAAAGGCGCTCCTATTTTTAAACTTCAGCCGGTCATTGATTATCTGTTTGCTTTCTGGGGCTGCATTGATGATTATGTGGAAAATGAAGAGTGCAGAAATATCATTAAGGCAGGGAAGTATGTAGAACGCCTGGACTTGTATTTACGTCTGGAATATCACACAAAAGATATTGAGAAGGAATTCTGTAAGCTGGAAAAACGTCTGGTCAAATCAGGACTCCCCGTAAATACAAAAAAATTAAACCGTCTCAAAGCGATTATTGCCAAACAGGAGGAGTGGAGCAGCTGCTATTTCGAGGCATTAAGCTGCTTGGGCGGAATTCTTGAGGTGATGTAAAAAAATGAGAAAACTGCGATTTTTATACCGCACGATTCTGAAATTCGATACGCCGGTGCGCGGACATTCCTTTGCCATTCGCTGTATTCCGCCAACCAATCAGGTGCAGCGGGTGAATATTGAGGAACGTTACGTGACTCCGGCGGACTGCATCAATGAAGTGATGGACGGATTTGGAAATCTCAGATATGTGGGAAGAATCAACGATTATCATACTGGATTTGAATATGGTGTGAGAGGTACGGCTGTTGTACAGTCCATGCAGGTGCAAAAAGAATCTCTGCACGGTATGTACAAGTATCCATCCGCCTTTACCGGTTTCGCTCCATCGATCAGAGCGTTTTATGAAAGTCTTTCTGTTCCGGAGACAGATGCATTGTCCAGAGCGGTTTTTCTGATGCATGCGCTGTATGATGCCATGCAGTATGAACCTGGAAGCACCAGCATCTACACCACGGCTGGAGAGGCTTTTGAAAAACGAAAAGGCGTGTGTCAGGATTATGCACATATTTTAATTGTGCTCTGTAAAATGGCCGGGATTCCTGCCAGATATGTGGTCGGAATGATGATCGGGGAAGGCTATACGCATGCATGGGTGGAAATCTACACGGGAGAGGGCTGGTATGGTCTGGATCCGACCAATAATCTTCATATTGATGATTACTATATTAAAATTGCTCACGGCAGAGATTATGCGGACTGCATTGTAGACCGGGGAATTTTTAACGGTTTTACAAATCAGGAGCAGGAGATTATCGTGAGCGTGGAGGAAATCTCATGATTGAGAATGTAGTATCTATAGAATTGCCTGTAGATGAGAAATTACTGATTCAGAAAAACAGAATGGAACCGCTGGAAATGACAGGTTCTGAAAAAAGGATTACGATTGTAACAGGAACACATGGGGACGAGCTGGAAGGACAGTTTGTATGTTATGAGATTCTGCGCCGTATTCGCGAACATATGGAATGCCTGCATGGAATTGTGGATGTTTTTCCGGCGTTTAACCCTCTTGGAATTGATTCGATCACAAGGGGAATTCCCATGTTTGATCTGGATATGAACCGCATTTTTCCTGGAAATCCCAAAGGAAATCTGCCCGAGTATCTGACTTCGCAGCTGGTGGATGACATTGTAGGTTCTGACCTGTGCGTGGATATTCATGCGAGCAATATTTATCTTCAGGAAGTGCCGCAGGTGCGTATGAGTGAGATCACGCAGGAAAAACTGATGCCATTTGCGAAAGAGATTAATGTGGATTTTGTCTGGGTGCATCCGTCAGCAACAGTTCTGGAATCTACACTGGCACACAGCCTGAATATGCTTGGTGTTCCAACACTTGTTGTCGAGATGGGTGTGGGAATGCGTATCACGAAAGAATACTGCTACCAGCTGGTAGAGGGTATTTTTCATACAATGAAAAAAATGGGAATCTGGAGCGGAGAGACAAAGCCCGTTCGCGAGCCAATTGTTTCCCGCGACGGAGAAGTCGGTTTTGTCAATGCCGAGGCGTCCGGAATTTTTGTGCCGAAGGTTCCGATCTGGACGTATGTGGAGGAAGGAGAGCATATCGGGGATATTTTGAATCCGCTTACGGGCCTGATTGAGCATCGCGTTGTGTCACCCTGTTCAGGTATGCTGTTTACCGTGCGTGAATACCCGATCGTGTATCATGGATCGCTGATGGCGAGAGTGCTGGGAGGTGTGCGTGTATGAGAAAAGAAGTGATTTATTCCCTGAAAGCTCCCTACAGAGATGAACTTCGTGTCAGTGGCTATTATTTCGGATCTGGTGAGAAGTCTGCCTGCATTGTTGGTGCGATCCGTGGAAATGAAGTACAGCAGCTTTACATCTGTTCCCAGCTGATCAAAGCATTGAAGGAACTGGAAGCGCACGGTCATATTGTGCAGAACAATGAGATTTTAGTGATTCCTTCCGTAAATCATTACTCCATGAATATTGGAAAGCGTTTCTGGGCCGTGGATAATACCGATATCAACCGTATGTTTCCAGGTTATGACAGAGGTGAAACCACACAGAGAATTGCGGCGGGTGTATTTGAAAAGGCACAGCATTATAATTATGGTATTCAGTTTGCAAGTTTTTATATGCCGGGTGATTTTGTTCCGCATGTGCGTATGATGGAGACGGGATATCAGAGCCCAAGTCTTGCAAATCTGTTCGGACTTCCCTATGTAGTGATCCGAAAGCCGAAACCGATTGATACAACGACTTTGAATTATAACTGGCAGCTTTGGGATACCAATGCGTTTTCTGTTTATACGAACGAAACAGATCTTGTGGATGAAGAATCTGCAAAACAGGCAGTATCAGCTGTATTAAGGTTCTTGACGAGAATGGGTATTATTCGTTATAATTGTCATAGTGGTTACATCGCAAGCGTGATTGAAGAAGAAGAACTTACTACTGTCCATGCAAATGCAGGCGGAATTTTCCGCAGAAAGAAATTTCCTGGGCAGGAGGTTCATCACGGAGAAGTTATCGCAGAAATCTTAGACCCCTACGAAGGGGTTGTGAAAGCACAGGTGCTGTCCCCAACAGATGGCGTAATCTTTTTCTCTCATAAGAAACCACTGGTGATGGAGCATGATGTAGTATGCAGAATTATCAGAAGGCTCCACGAATAATTACATAATCGAAGGGAGAAAAAACAATGAAAGTAGTAGCAACAAACAACGCACCGGCAGCAATCGGCCCATATTCTCAGGCAATGATCCTGAATGATGTATTATTTACATCCGGTCAGATCCCGATCAATCCTGCAACAGGTGACATCGAAGGAACTGATATCCAGGCACAGGCAGAGCAGGTTATGAAAAATCTGGGTGCAGTTCTGGAAGCAGCAGGCACAAGCTTTGAGAATGTAGTGAAAACAACTTGTTTCCTGGCTGATATGGGAGATTTTGCAGCATTTAATGAAGTGTATGCAAAATACTTTGTAAACAAACCGGCACGTTCCTGTGTTGCAGTAAAAACACTGCCAAAGAATGTACTCTGTGAAGTAGAACTGATTGCAAGTGTAAAATAAAGCATGCGATTGTAAAAGTAAGGGCGAAAGGTTTTGATGACCTTTCGTCCTTTTTCGTAGAAAGGATTATCATGAAACACAGGAAAGGAAGAAAAAACATGCAGATAAGGAGATGCCTGGCATTTCTGCTGGCGGTTATTCTGGTCGTGGAGCCAGAGACTGCAAGTGTTATGGCATCTCCGGTACAGGAGACAATTCCGTATGAGGCAGGAATGGAAGGGGAATCCTCATCGGAACAGCTGGCGGAGAAGACAACGCAAAACGAGGATATGCAGGAAGTTCCAGATACTCCAATACTTACAGATACGCCGGAAGAAACGGAGATGCCGCAATCAGAAGAAATTCAGGAAGAATTGCAGGAGGAAGATTCAGCAGAGGATGTTGAGCTGTCTGATTATCCGGAAAATACGTCTGATGTAGAGATTGAAGAAGAACAGGAGGCGCAGGCAAAAGAGCATGAGCCGGCAAAATCGGTGGCTGTTGATGAAAATTCTTTCCCGGATGAAAATCTGCGAAAAAGAATACAGGAACTGGCAGATACAGATGCAGACGGGATATTAAGTCAGGAAGAACTGGAGACAGTCACAAGTCTGGATCTTTCACATCAGGAGATCAGCAGTCTGGAGGGCCTGCATTATTTTGTGAATTTGGAAGAACTCGACTGTTCCTGGAATCATTTGCGAAGAGAAGATGTACAGTCTTATATGAACATCAAGAAGGTTGTATACGATAACAATACGTATTTGGCAGAGGATCCAGACAGTCAGGTGGAAGAATTTTTATATCTGGAGCAGGATGGGAAGCCACTTGAAGAGACGCAGAAGGACCAGGATGCTTTAGACGAAGGGATACAGGAAAGCCAGGATGCCTCAGAGGATGAAAAATTAGAGACGGAGGACATTGCTCTTGCACCGGATGATGCAGAGGAAATCATACTGGAAGACATCTCACAGCAGGCTGAAAGACCGTGGAAATTTACTTTTGTATCTGTGGTGTCCTCTGAGAAGTTTGAAGACAGAGTGCTGGATGAGACAAATTTCCCGGATGAAAATTTCCGTATCCTTTTGCAGGAACGATATGACAGCGATGATGATGGTATCCTGTCTGTGCAGGAGCAGAAACAGATTACGTCTCTCTCGGTAAGAGAAAGTCAGATCGAAGACCTGACCGGAATTTCTTTCTTTCAGAATCTGCTTCTTCTGGATTGCAGTGTCAATCAGATTCAGCTGCTGAATACAGAAGAACTTCAGGAACTTCGTGGTTTGTACTGCAGAGAGAATCTGATTCTGGAACTGAATCTGACGGATAACGCGAAGCTGAAGCAGCTGGAATGTGACGAAACGGTAAAAATCATTGGATGGAAGACTCCTGTGATGGGGATGGAGGAGCAGACAGGTGCGATTTCGGTAGGAAAGGCGGCGATTTCCAGTCTCAGCAATCCGAAATCAGAAATCCTGCGAGTGGCATACAAAAAGGTCAGTGGCGCCAAAGGGTATGATGTGCAGGCGGCACGTTCTAAGGACTTTAAGACAGGACTTAGAAGAACCTTAACTGCAAAAACAACGCTGGATGTAGACCGTATGTATAAAGATTACACGTACTATGTGCGGGTGAGGGCATACAAAGTTGATTCGGCGGGAAAACGTGTCTACGGTGCGTTCTCGGCTGTGAAATCAATTAAAATCAAAAGTGGACGTATTGTGGTAAATCCGTCTTCCGGTGCAGCACAGTTAAATTCGGTCAGTCTGCTATCATCCCAAACCGTTCGGGTGAAAGCGTCTGTTCCCAATTATGTCAAGAGTACAGACGGATATTACTATCTGTTTACGTTAAGCAGTGTGGAACGAAAACTTCCTGCTTCCAGAAAACCGGTGATGAAATTGAGTAAACGAAAAAGCCTGACGTTTGACACACCATTATACCGGGGAACGAAGCATAATAAACTGCATTGGCAGTTTGCGGTAGGTGTAAAGACGGGAACAAATCAGTATGAGCTGATTTCTTCGATGAAGTTTATCTCTAATCCGGAGAAGCTGGCAGTTTCCAGCAGAAGTTTTCCAAAAGCTTCTACCAAAAAAGGGCTTCAGGTCAACGAAAACTATATTTCTGATGCTGTATCGTTGGGAATTAAGCATACGACCTACAACATGTGCCTGGATGATATGATCGCACTGCCATCCAGACGAAATACAGCACAGGGAATTGCATATTCCTATGATGGAGCAACCTACTGGTTTGACAGAGGTGTGATTGAAAGCTATGACCGGACACTGAATACTTACAAAAGCAAAAATATGATCGTATCCGCGATTATTTTATTGCGGTATCGTTCGGATCTGACTTATCTGATGCCGACACCGTATTACCACAATGGATTTTACGGACTGAAGACTTCAACATCCGAAGCCCGCAAGCAATTGGAGGCAGTTTTTACGTTCCTGGCCGAGCGGTATGCGGCGGATGGAAGGATTGCCAACTGGATTATCGGAAATGAGGTAAATAATTTTACTACCTATCACTATACCGGCTATAAAACGCTGAGCACGAATGCAAGACTTTATACTAATGCATTTCGTCTGGCTTATATTTCAATCAGGAGTGTGTACAGCAAAGCGAGACTGTATATTTCACTGGATCATCTGTGGAATACATTGCTTTCCACGGAGCATACCTCGAAGGCATTTTTAAATGCGTTTGCGAAATATTGGAATAATTACGGTAATTTTAATATTGCTTATCATCCATATCCGTCTCCGCTGACTGCACCGGAATTCTGGAAAAATACGAATGGAGCGATCTCAAACAGCAGCAACAGTGCCTGCGTGAATATGGGAAATATCTCTGTGCTGACCAATTATGTGAAGAGCAAATTTGGAAGCAGCACAAGGATTATTCTGTCGGAACAGGGCTTCACTTCCATGAAGGGAAGCACAGATGCACAGAAGGCACAGGCAGCAGCGATTGCGTATGCATATTACCTGGCGGAATTTAATGATATGATCGACGCATTTATCCTGCATCGTCATATTGACCATCAGGAAGAACTGAATCAGGGGCTGGCACTTGGCCTTTGGACAAGAAAGGCAGGAACAATGGAAGCTGCAGGTGCTAAAAAATATGCCTGGTCTGTATATAAGTATGTGGATACGTCTCAGTGTGAGAAAAAGACAGCGTTTGCAATTCCGATTATAGGAAAAGGAAACTGGAAAATGATTATACCTGGATATAATTCGTCCAGATTCTCGTGATCGAAGATAAAAATACCAGGATTGTAAAATATTTGTGAAAAGGGGGTGCAAAAAAATAGAAATGTGATATACTGATAAACGGACTGAAAGGCTTTCGTCCGGGAGACTGAGTGAGGAGTATTATGAGATGAGTGAAGAGATAAAGAATAAAAAAGAAGAGGATATACAGGAAGAAGCAAAAGAAGAAATAGAAATAGAAGAAGCAGAAGAAGAAATACAAGAAGCAGAAGAAGAAATACAAGAAGAAAAGGTCTCTGTCAGTGAAGATTTTGAAAAGAAAATAGAAAAAGCAATGGAGCAGATTATTTCAGATACGCAGGAACGTATAGAGGAAGTTCCTGCTGTCGATGAGGAGTCTCCGAAGCCGGTACAGAAGGAAGCAGAACAGAAATCAGAGCCAGTGCAGAAAGAAGCGGTACAGACACCAAAGCCGGCACAGGTCAAACCGGTTCCTCCTGTTCAGAAACAACCGACTCCTGCCATGCATCCACCAAAAAAAGGTCATAAAGTGGTCAGAATTGTGGGAACTCTTGTAGGGGCTATCATTCTTGCCGGAATTGGCGGTTATGCGGGAATGTCTTACTATTACAGCAATAAATTTTTTCCTGGTACTACGATCAATTCCTTTGACTGCGGTGATCTGACAGTTTCTCAGGCTGAGGAACTGATTCGAAATAAAGTGGAGGATTATTCTCTTACTGTGGCATCAAAAGGGCATGAAAAAGAATCAATTTCTGCAGAAGCGATTGATTATAAGTACAAATCAGACGGCGCTGTGGAGCAGGCTTTTGAAAAACAGAAGCCTTATGAATGGATCAAGGGTTATTTTGTAAAAACAAATCTTTCCGTAGGTGAAAACATTACTTATGACAAAGAAAAAGTGAAGACAGAACTTGAAAAGCTGGAGTGTATGAAGCCGGAAAATCAGATTCAGCCGAAAGACGCCTACATTACATTTGAGGATACGCTGTTTACGATTGTTCCGGGAGAAGAAGGTACGGCAATCAACGAGGAAAAGGCTCTGGAACTTCTGTATACGGCGATTGACCAGACAGAAGAGGAAGTGGATTTGGAAAAAGGCGGTGCTTACATTGAGCCGAATGTCAGAGAAGATGATGAAGGGCTTCAGGAACGCCTGAAGATTGTCAACACATATGCCAAGGCAAGTGTGACACATACTTATGGAGACAAAACCGAGACTCTTGACAGCAAAACGTTCAAGGACTGGTACAGCAAAGATGCGAATGGAGATCTGTATCTGGACGGTGAAGTGCTCAAAACCAAATTAAGAGAGTATGTGGCAAATATGGCGTATAACCATGATACACTGGGAGCGACACGGACATTTCAGACGACCAGTGGGCGGAACATTGAAGTGAGCGGCGGCAATTATGGATGGCAGATTGACCAGTATTCTGAAGTGGAAAAAATGTACAATGAGATTCTGACCGGACAGCAGGTGACAAGAGAGCCTGTATATGCATCGACTGCGAACGCCTGGGTCAACGGATCCGACATCGGAAATACCTATATTGAAGTAGATCTGTCTGAGCAGCATATGTATTTTTACCGTGACGGAAATAACATTTTTGAATCAGACTTTGTGTCTGGAAATATGTCGTACGCTGACAGAAAGACACCGACGGGCGTCTGCCATATTGTGTACAAAACCAAAGATTTTACGCTTCGTGGAGAAAAGAAACCGGATGGAACTTATGAATATGAGGAACCGGTGGAATACTGGATGCCGTTTAACGGAGGTGTTGGTTTCCATGATGCTCCGTGGAGATCATCGTTCGGTGGTGACATTTATCTGACCAGCGGTTCGCATGGATGTATCAATATGCCGGTAAGCAGTGCGGCACAGCTGTATGATTTGATTGACGAATCTATTCCGATTGTAGCATTTTATTAAAAATAGTTAAAAAGGGGAAATACATGGGTACAGGTATTGATTTGATTTTGACGGTGGCAGCTTTGGTTATTGGAATTATGATGCTTTTAGGAAAGGGAGATTTTTTCCTGAATGACAAAAACGCCAAAGAGCGTAACCAGGTATATGATATGGATAAAGTGCAGAGAGGGTTTGGTGTTGTTTTGATTATCGTTGGAATTGCCACCGGAATCAGTGCTCTCTTTTCTTCCAGTGTGGCTTATATGATCTACACGATTGTTGTTCTTCTGGCATTTGCCGGTGGAATTATTTACATGAGAAAATATTGCAAAAGATAAAAGCAGGAAGCCCAGTCGTTTGACAGGGCTTCTTTTTTAAAACAGATGAATCAAATCTTCCAATTTTTCAATAGTATAATCAGGGGTATCTACGGCACCAAAACCGTAGGATGCGAACACAAAAGGAACACCGGCCTTTCGACATGCACGATAATCACCGTCGGTGTCACCGACATAGACGGGATCTGTCAGCTTATAGTCGCGCACAATCTGGAGGATATTGGCAGCTTTGGCATTACCGGTGTCACCGGGGCAAAGATGTCCCTGAAAATAAGCTCCCAATCCGGTTGCTTCCAGAAATGTTTCAATATAGCCGGCTTCACAGTTGCTGACAATGTAAAGCGGATATTTTTCTGAAAGAACTTTCAGCGTGTCTTCCAATCCGGGGTAGGTTGGAGCGGGAGTCTGCAGAAGTGTGCGATGTTCCTCCTCGCAGCACAGGTCGATCAGTTCCAGCTGACGTTCGGTCGTTTCTTCTGGAAAAAGCTGTCTGGCAATATCAGGAAGAGTTTGTCCGAAGAGCTGATGGAGTCGTGCAGAAGTAATGACCATATGCAGATCTGTTTTTTCTGCAAGTACCCTGGTCCAGGCTTTTGCCACAATCTCCGTGGAATCCCATAAAGTTCCATCTACATCAAATATAATACTATCCATAGAATTCTCCATATTTTTTCGTTTTTTCTACGTTTATCTTAATAAAAAAGTTACAAAAAAGCAACTGCCAATTCGCATATTTTATGTTATGATAGCAGTTATGAGAGAACAAACATTATTACAACAAATCGAACAACCTCTGTTGGAATGGTACAGAAAAAACAAAAGAGACCTTCCATGGAGAGACAAAAACAATGCATATATGACCTGGGTTTCTGAGATTATGCTCCAGCAGACCAGGGTAGAGGCCGTGAAACCTTATTTTTACCGCTTCCTTCAGGAACTGCCGGATGTGGCGCATCTTGCTGTCTGCCCGGAAGAAAAACTCCTGAAGCTATGGGAGGGACTCGGTTACTACAATCGCGTGCGCAATATGCAGAAAGCTGCCAGGGAGGTGATGGAGCAATATGGGGGAAAACTTCCGGCAGATTATGATCAACTGAAAGGGCTGACAGGAATCGGCAATTATACGGCTGGTGCCATTGCTTCCATTGCGTATGGCATTCCTGTGCCTGCAGTGGATGGAAATGTGCTGCGTGTCATCTCGCGCGTGACAAAATCCTATGAAGACATCATGAAACAGTCTGTGCGAAAAAAAATGGAGCAGCAGCTTCTCGCAGTCATGCCCAAGGACTGTCCCGGAGATTACAATCAGGCTCTGATGGAGCTTGGAGCGGTTGTCTGTGTGCCAAACGGCATGGCAAAATGCGGGGAGTGTCCACTTGGAGAACTTTGCCTTGCCAGAAAAGATGACTGTGTTATGGAACTTCCGGTTAAGGCTGCCAAAAAGCCAAGAAAAATCGAGGAACGAACGGTTCTGGTGATTCAGGATGGAGAGCGGGTCGCGATACGCAAGCGCGCC
The DNA here is from genome assembly GCA_030536755.1 of Eubacteriales bacterium. Taxonomy (GTDB): domain Bacteria; phylum Bacillota; class Clostridia; order Lachnospirales; family Lachnospiraceae; genus JALFVM01. Next base: position 30,043 of record JAUNPJ010000037.1, read on the forward strand.
GGTAAAGGACTTCTTGCAGGACTGTATGAGCTTCCCAATCAGGAAGGTCATATGACGGAGCGGGAAGTACTGGAATATGTGAAAGAACGCCATCTGGATGCAGTGCGAATTGAACCACTGGCACCTGCCAAACATATTTTTTCTCATGTGGAATGGAGAATGATCGGCTACCGGGTGCGGGTGGCAGCTCTGGAAGAACAGTTTGCCCGGGACATGATATTTGTAGACAAAAAAGAAACGAAGCAGAAATATGCCATACCATCGGCATTTGATGCATATTCGGGAGTAATAAAGGAGGAAAAAAGTGAAATTACTTAGTATTGCAGTTCCCTGTTATAATTCTCAGGATTATATGGAAAAATGTGTCAATTCTCTTCTTGCAGGAGGAGAGGAGGTAGAAATTATCATTGTAGACGATGGCTCTGTGGATAATACAGGATCCATTGCAGACCATTTTGCACAGCAATATCCCACCATCGTAAAGGCTGTACATCAGGAAAATGGAGGACATGGACAGGCGGTCAATACCGGCTTGAAAAATGCCACGGGACTTTTTTTTAAAGTTGTTGACAGCGATGACTGGGTAAATGAGGAGGCGTATCATAAGATTCTGGAGACACTGCAGACATTGGCAGGCGGTTCTGATACGCTCGATATGCTCATCAGCAATTTTGTGTATGAAAAGGAGGGGGCAGCCAGAAAGAGAGTGATGCAGTATCGACGCTGTTTCCCAAAAGATACGATGTTTCAGTGGAACCAGATGCGTCATATGCCAAAGGGAAAATATATTCTCATGCATTCGGTGATTTACCGCACACAGCTTCTGCGCCAGTGTGGACTGGAACTTCCGAAACATACCTTCTATGTGGATAACCTGTTTGTATTTGAGCCGCTTCCGTTTGTGAAGAATATGTATTACCTCGATGTGAATTTTTACCGCTATTTTATCGGGCGCGATGACCAGTCTGTCAATGAGTCTGTCATGATCAAAAGAATTGATCAGCAGATCAAAGTGAATAAGCTGATGATCGATGTGTTTGAGAAAAGCAGTATCTCCCATCGTATGATGCGCAAATATATGGTAAACTATCTGGATATTATTACGACGATATCATCGATTATGCTCATTCGCTCTGGTACAGAGGAAGCTTTGGAGAAGAAAAAAGAATTGTGGAAATATTTGAAAGAAAAAGATTATTCTCTGTATTTGAGGCTGCGACACGGTCTTTTTGGAAGAACTATGAATCTGCCGGGAAAAGGCGGCAGGAAAGTGAGTGTCACAGCCTATAAGATCTGTCAGAAATTCTATGGATTTAACTGATGTTTTTCCTGAACACAGCAGGCGCGTTTGTATGCGGGTCTGCTGTAAAATAAGAGATATCCTGCGCCAGCCATAGCAGCTCCAAGAGTCGCATCAATGACAGAATGCTGTTTCAAAAACATGGTTGACAGGATGATCAGTGACGTCAGAATGCCGGCACCTCTTTTCAACCATTTCTTATCTTTCAGTTGTTCACATTTGCAGATAGCCAGATGAATGGCTATGGAATTAAACACATGAATACTTGGAAGAATGTTTGTGGGTGTATCAATGGAATATAAGTATTGTACTGCGCGGATAAACAGATTGTCATCTGCAAAAACAGCCGGACGAAGCAGCTGAATGTTCGGATAGAGCCATGATACGATCAGAAAAACAGTCATTCCCATACAGAGATTTAAGGTAAGCTGGTAGTATTCCCGTTTGTCTTTGTTGAAGAAGATAAAATAGGCGACAACAAAAACCTGGTATGGAAACCACAGAAGATAAGGTACAATAAAATATTCACAAAATGGAATCAGATTGTCTAATGCGCAGTGGATCAAATGATACGAATAAACATGTCTTTGTTCCAGATACTGGAAGACGCAAAGATATAAAGCTGCATAAATGACAATGACAAAACCATGTTTATATTTCTTGATAAAATTCATAAATAAAACCTTTCGTTTAATGTATTCAACTTCTAAAAATACTTCTGTTAATGAGTAATCAATACATCTCCCCTTAAAGTAAAAGAATTATATCACAGGTGTAATCACTTTTAAAGTTGTTTTTTCTAAAGAAATTGTAATATTTTTCTGGTTTCCGCCGGACTCTCCGATGACCACGATTGTAACACCATTTTTGTCGTTTTTTGACAAGAAAATCGTTACAGAAAATAGACAAGAAATTACTGCTATTAATTAAAATGTAATAAACATGTAACAAAAATGAGGCGGCATCTTGACTTTTGTGCACACTCATGATACTCTTTCCTGAGAATATGAATAAAGGTGAGGATAGTTGTGAAAAGAAAATATTATTTAGGAATTCTGATGGGAGTTTTGCTTCTGATGTTGTGTCCGATGGCTGTATCGGCAGCTTCCCCAACACTTCCGACAAAGACCTACAGTTCTGGTACCTGGAAGACGCAGGGGGACAATAAATATTATTACTATGCGGGCAAAAAGATTACCGGGTGGGCAGAAATCAAAGGGAAAATTTATTATTTCAATAAAGATGGTTCCATGAAGACGCAATGGCTGACTTATAATAAGAAAAGGTACTATTTTGAGCCGAAGAACCGGTCTGGTGCGATGGTAACGGGATTTTATACCAGTGCAGACGGAGCGTATTATTATTTTGCTCCTTCCGGAGAGGCAAAAAGAGGAACCTTCAAGGTTGGAAGCAATACTTATTATGGTGACAGCAATTATGTGCTGAGAACAAGTCAGTGGAGTCAGGTAAATGGACGTCATTATTACTTTACCAGCAAAGGTGCCAGAAAGTATCACTGGTTTGCGATGGCAGGCAGACGCTATTTCTGCAGCCTGAGCGCGGGCAAGCTGAGTGGCTGGAAGACAGTTTCTGGTGAGGAATATTACTTTGCGAATGGCGGATACGTACTGACGAATCAGTGGATTGACAAGGGCACACAGAAATGCTATGTCGACGAATCAGGAAAAGTGATTAAGAAGATAAACAAAGATGATCTGACCAATAAAGATTACGGTGAGATCATTATGGTGGGAGATTCTCGTTTTCATCATACGAATTACCAGTACAATATCGGAGATAAAAATGTTGTCTATGTAACAAAGCCGGGAAAAGGCCTTGCGTGGTTTTCAGGCGAGGAGCCAGGAAAGTCTGGCTTCAAAATGCTTGAAGATGAAGTAAAACGGGCTTACAGCTACAGTCAGACGTATGGATACGGCAAGACAGCGATTGTACTGAACCTTGGTGTGAATGATCTTCGTACAGCAGATCTGACAGCGAATGGAACTACAGCGAATGCAGTGGCCCAGAAGTATATTCAGTATATGAATGCCAAGGTACTTCCGCTCGCGCAGGAATATCAGTGCGATCTGTATTATGTATCCATAAATCCGGTGGATGAGAGTAATCTGTCAGAGAACAGCATGCGAAAAATGAAAGACATTGAGAGGTTTAATACCAGAATCAAAACAGTTTTAAGCAGCACGGGATTCCAGTACATTGATACCTGTACGTATCTTTGGAATCACTATTCACCGAGTCAGATTGCTTCTGTGGATGGGGTACATTTTGACAGTCTGATTTCCAGAGTGATCTACAATCAGATTATGATCTGTCTGAAACCAAAGAATTCATAAAAGAATATGCAAAAGCAGTGGTATCTACTTGTATCGCTGCTTTTTTATTACTATAATAAAGAAATAGAGAAAGGGAATTCAAAGAATCAGGAGATGAGTGTATGAAAAAAGAAGATTTGAAAATCCAGATTGAGGTTGCCAGAGGGCTGCAGCCTGCGGATACTGTGATTAAAAACTGTCGTATTGTGAATGTGTATACCGGAGAGATCACAGAGGGAGATATCGCATTATGGAATGGGAAAATTGTGGGAATCGGTGAGTACGAAGGAAAAGAAATTGTGGATGCCAAGGGAAGCTATGCACTGCCGGGATTGATTGACAGCCACATTCATATCGAATCTGCATTTGTGACTCCGGAGGAAATCAGCCGCCTTCTGGTACCGCACGGTGCGACTACCATTATCGCGGACCCGCATGAGATCGTAAATGTGTGTGGCATTGACGGTATGAGTTATATGCTGGACGCAGCGGAAAAAGCGGCACTGGATATCAAATATATGCTGCCTTCCTGTGTGCCGGCAACGCCGTTTGAGCATGCTGGCGCTGTGGTGGACGCAGATGCCATGAAAGACACGATGAAGGATGCACGTGTCCTGGGACTGGGAGAGTACATGAATTGTCCTGGAATTTTGAATACGGCAGACAGTGACATGGATAAGCTGATGGTCGCTTATGAACATGGAAAGCTGATCGACGGGCACAGTCCGGGATTGTCCGGCAGGGATCTGAATGCCTATGCCGGGGCAGGCGTTCATAATGATCATGAATGTTCGACCGTGGAAGAGATGAGAGACCGTCTGGCAAGAGGAATGTATGTGCTGATGCGTCAGGGGTCTGCCTGCCATAATCTGCGGACGCTGCTTGCGGGAGTGACACCTTCCAACAGCAGGCGCTGCCTGCTTTGTTCGGATGACCGGCAGCCCAAAACAATTTTTGAGGAAGGACACCTCGATGCGCATCTTCGCATCTGCGTGGAGGAGGGCATTGATCCAGTGACCGCGGTGCAGATGGCGACACTAAATGCAGCAGAATGCTTCCGATTGTATGACAGGGGAGCGATTGCCCCTGGACTTCGTGCGGATATTGTACTTGTAAAAGATTTAAAAGATTTTGAAGTGGAGAAAGTCTGGATAGAAGGAAATCTTGCAGCAGAGGATGGAAGATATCTTCAGGAAGTAACAAGGTGCGACATTACGCCGGTAAAAGGAAGTGTGCATGTAAAAGATTTTTCCGTAGAAAAACTGAAAATGAACCTGAAATCCGGTCATGTGCATGTCATTGATATTTTACCGGGTGGAGTAGTGACCGGAAAGGGAACGGCAGAGGTGGCACGGACACCGGATGGAGATTTTGTGTATGATCCTAATGAGGATATTGTAAAGATTGCAGTGGTGGAGCGCCATAAAAATACGGGAAATGTAGCAGTCGGCCTTCTTCGGGGATATGGAATGAAGCGAGGCGCAGTTGCTTTATCTATCGCTCATGACTCTCACAATATTATTGCCGTCGGTGTGAGCAATGAGGAAATTGCATTTGCCGTAGAGCAGCTGATTGCCCAGACGGGTGGTGTGGTCATTGCCCTGGAGGGAGAGGTTCTGGAAAGCATGCCTTTGCCGGTCGGCGGTATTATGAGCGATCAGACCGGGGAATGGGTAGACAAAAAGCTTACCAGTCTCCATGAAACTGCTTACCAGAAACTTTCCATCAGCCATGACGTAGAGCCTGTGATGACGCTTTGCTTTATGGCACTGCCCGTGATTCCGGAATTAAAGCTGACGGATATGGGGCTTTTTGATGTGACAAAATTTGAATTTATTCCGGTGGAGGCGGCAGAATGATGACGAATTTACCGGAAGAATTCCTCACTCGTATGAGCCAAATGCTTGGGGAGGAATTCCCTGATTTTCTAGCCAGTTATGAAAAGCCTCGCCATCAGGGTCTTCGCTGCAATACATTAAAGACATCACCAAAGGACCTTGCTTCGCTTCTGCCATTTGACGTCGAACCTGTTCCCTGGACGAACAATGGATTTTATTACCCGGATGAAGAACGGCCGGCACGTCATCCCTTTTATGCCTGTGGCCTGTATTATCTTCAGGAACCGAGTGCGATGACACCGGCTTTCTGCCTGCCGGTGGAACCGGGAGATTCGGTGCTGGATCTGTGCGCAGCACCTGGAGGAAAAGCAACAGAGCTTGGGGCAAAACTGAAAGGAAAAGGAATTCTTGTTGCCAATGATATCAGCAATTCCAGAGCAAAGGCGCTTCTTCGGAATATCGAGCTGTTTGGAATCACCAATGCTTTTGTGATAAATGAAAATCCTGCACGGCTGGCAGAATGCTTTTCGGAATATTTTAATAAAATTCTGGTCGATGCGCCCTGCTCCGGTGAAGGCATGTTTCGCAAGGAGCCTGCCGTGGCAGATGCCTGGACACCCGACAAACCGAAGCAGTGTGCGGTCATGCAAAGAGAAATTGTATCCCGTGCGGCAGAGATGCTGATGCCGGGAGGAATGCTGCTGTATTCTACGTGTACGTTTGCACCGGTGGAAAATGAGGGAACGGTTTCTTTCATACTGGAAGAATTTCCGGAGATGGAGCTGGTTGACCTTCTAATGCATGAAGGCTTTGACCATGGAAACCCTGAGTGGGGAAACGGGGATCCGAGACTTTCTAAAACAGTCCGGATCTGGCCGCACCGCAGTCATGGAGAAGGTCATTTTCTGGCTCTTTTCCGAAAAAAAGGAGAAGCGATTCAGCCGAACAGAAGGTATTCCGGAAAACTGAAAAAAGAAGAGAAGAAAGTGATGGAGGAATTTTTCAGAGATTTTACCTGTGAGATTCCATGGGATCAAATGGAAGTGCGTGCAGACAAGGCATACCTTCTTCCCCCGTTGGATGTTACGGTCAGAGGCATCAAATTCCTCCGCAATGGACTGTATCTTGGTGATCTCAAGAAAAATCGCTTTGAACCGAGTCAACAGCTTGCACTTGCACTTCAGCCGAATGACTATCCATACTGTATTTGCCTTGCACAAAATGATGAACGTATCAGTCGTTATCTGCGTGGCGAAACGATTCTCATTGACGAGAAGGAGGCAGTCCGTACAAAGGGCTGGCAGCTCCTTTGCGTGGAAGGTTATCCTCTCGGCTGGGGAAAACTTGTCAACGGAACCTTAAAAAATAAATATCCAGCCGGCTGGCGAGTGACTCATTAGCCAGGCCAATCGTATGTGCACCGCTTTCCCATTCGTCGAAACACTTTCCAACGGCAAGGCTGGGTTTGGGGGCTTCCGAACAGCCATTTGCACAGGGGAGGACTTTCCACATCAAGTGCGATCTCTCCGCTTGTGCAGGCAACCTGTTGATTTTCTT
>JAUNPJ010000038.1:0-12012 GCA_030536755.1 Eubacteriales bacterium
GCATATCAACCGGCACCTGATAATCCGAAAACGCCTTTCTAAATGCCTGATACAAACAGAGTGTATCTGTCTTTTCTAATGTTTGATATTCCATGCTATATTCACCTTCTCCTGCATCGATTCAATCGGTAAATTGTGCTGCTTCAAAAATAAGAGAAATGTAGTCAGCTTCACTCCAGTCCTCTTCCTGTGTCATTCCCGCTTGTGTCCGCAGATGACGTATTTGCTTTCCTGTTATAACATCCGTCTGTTCCTGAGTTCAAAACAGTTTCTCCTTTCTGGTACTGATTTTATCAATAATCTTTCGCAATAGCAAGCAATGAACGCTTGCATTGCGCATTCTTTCGTTTATACTGCTTTTATTTTTTCCTCAAATCGCCTAAATCAATATGCCCATATTTTTTTTAATAATTTTTAGTCGTATATGCCCGATAAGTGACTTTTTTAATCGCATCATTATATTCAAATACAATCGTAACATTTTCAGGCTGCAGCGTACTTAAAATCGTTCCATTTCCATCACTTTCGGATAAATGGCTGTTTTTAAATTGCCTTAGTTTCAACACCTGTTGTTTCATGGTATCATATTCCGATGGTGTCAAAATCCAAGAGGCTTCCATATTGGCCTCTTCCTTAAAAAAGGAGGTGTACCTTTGGTAGAAATAATCTGCCTGTTTCGCACAGACCGGTATCTGATCAGGGAAAAAACTGTTTACACAGCTTTCAAACGATTCCATATCGCCGTCAACCTTCATATAATTCGACAAGCTTCTTGTTGTAGAACTAACCGGAGGAATTAACATAAAAATAAGCGTACAAAAACCTCCCGCCAAAACAGCTGGTATCGTACCAGCCAAAATTATTTTAGATAAAAGCTTATATTTTTTATACTTCCAAATAACCGTTTTTCCTATTAGTGCTAATACGGTTGGAAGAAACGGTAAAATCAAAATCCATATCTGCGCAGCCCCCAATTCTTTAAAATAAAGTTTTGGATATTTATAATGATACATTATGAAAGTTATAATAACCATTGCCACATTTATAAACAAACCTGATACCGATATTACTGTAAAGAATTTTTTAATGACTTTGTTCACAAAAGATTCTTTGATTTCCTGCCTGCTTTTCTCAAACAGGGCTTTTTCCTCAAGAAAAACTTCTGTCGTTTGGCCGTTTGCTTTCGATATATAATCTTGGTGTAATTGTAAATATTCCTGCTGACATTCTTTGCATTGTTCCAGATGGCATTCTACCTCGGTCCTGCTTTCCGCGCTGCACAGATCTTCGATATACAATGGCAGCAGGTCTTTTATTATCTCACACTTCATAGCGCATTTCCTCCTTTAAAATTGACTGCAGCTTCTTTTTGGCACGATAATATGTAACTCTCACCCAGGTATCTGTTTTTAACAACATAGCCCCTATCTCACTATAAGACATCTGTGAAAAAATATGGTATACAAAAACGGATTGATACGGTTCCGGTAATTCTGATATTGCGTGCATAAATTCTTTTACCGAATCCGTTGACAAAACCATATCTTCCACACTTTTACCATCAGACGGCATGTGAATTATCTCACTTATCGGAACATAGCGGGCTTCCTTTTTTATATAATTGAAATACAGGTTTTTGCCAATTTGACATAGCCATACATTCAAGCGGCATTCTCCTCGGAAATTATCCAAATTCAGATATGCCTTTACAAAAGTCTCCTGCGTAAGTTCCTCGGCGATATCATGATTTCCGCTTAAATTCAGCAAAAAATGATATACTTGTTTGGCATAGTTCTCATATATTTTATTAAACGCCTCATTCTCCATACCGACTCCTTTCTATATAAAGTGACTACACGATTAAGACAATTAACTTATCATATTGTTACAGATTTCTCTGTATATTTTTATTATGCTTTTATTCGGAACAGCAAAATATAACCTGTAAATATTTTATGAGCGCAAAAAATCGACATCAAATTCATTACCGAACTTTCTGCCGATTCTTTCTCCTATTGTACCCGGATAATCTGCTCATACAAAAGCAAATCCTTGTCATTCACCGCGCAATTCACATGCATGTGTCCGGAGAACATTTTCTTATATTCTGTATGGATTCGAATCTCCTCTAAATACCTGGTCAGCACATCCTGCTCATAGGTACCGCTGCCAAGTATCGCAATTTCACTTGCTGCAGGACTGTGCGTTAGTATGAAATCAACCTTATTGCCATATTTTGCAAGATTATCCATTCCGTTTTTCATTTCCCCTTCGGTAGGAAGTTCAGACTCCCACCAGGACCTGTTCTTTACGCGGAACATGTACTTGCCTTCCTTTTCAAGTTTCTTTGCCTGGCTGCGCCAGTTCTTATCGCTGCCGTCAATAATACCATCTGAAATATCATGGCTGGACGCTCCGCCGAAAGCAAAGAATTTCAGGCCATTTAGTATAAACACTTCACCTCTCATCAGATGATATACCTTAGAACTAATCCGGTGAATCTTCCCGCCGGCGAACTCTGTTACCGGATAAGCATTTAACCGGTCAAAATTCTCATGGTTTCCATCGATAAACAAGGTAGTAAATGGCTTCTTGTCCAGCCAGTTCAGCCAATATTTCTCCGTTCTGCTTTGTGTCTCTTCCCAAACTAAACCAAAATCCCCGAGTACAATACAATAATGCGCTTCACTTTTATCCTCCGCCATCCATCTTTGTTCTTCAAAAGCATCCATTGAAAAACGAACTGGATTTCCATGAATATCCCCAGTAACAAATATCATCTTTTATTGCCTCTTTTCTATTTCACCATAAGCTTCCCATTCAAGTTAGTAAATACTGCATCTTTGGTGTAACAGGATTCTGCCCGCTTGTCCCGCTCCTGATAGGGCTTTGGAATAATCACGGACAGTCCATGCTACAAACATAAAAGGACACTAACTTTCTGAAGAGCCAGCCCGGATAAATGAAAATCCCGATACTTGCGCAGGCAGTCCACAAAGCTTGGAGGCGATGCCATGGTATGTATAAACTGCAGCCTGACAGATTATCATCCTCGCCATTTACTTCTGTCGCATAATAGTTCAGATACATATGGGTCTTTAATCGCATCTTCCGGTTTTGTATATTCTATACCTGTTGAATTTTCACATTCTTTCTCATAAAATCTTCTCTTGTCATCATCAGACACAGACAAAAGTTCGCGATAATGAGTCCATGTCAATTTGTCAGACACTGTCTGACAAATTCTATTTCCATTTTTATGTATTATGTTACCTCTGTTTCTCTTTAACTTTTCCACTTCGTTCTATCTCTTTATTTCCCTTGAACTAATATTATATTTCACATTCGCATAAAAAGAAATATAATACTTACAAATACCACGACAAACGCATGAATGGTTCCCTTTTACCCTTTTCGCTTTTTTGTCTTTTTTAAGAATTTAATACCTCTTCTAAATGTTTTATTGGACGCAATCCGATTACGTAACGTTTCTTTCTCATTGATATAATATATATCCCATATACGAACTTTTATCAGATTACCAGTATATCTGTACTTCGCCATATCTAATTAAACAAAATCGTTTTGTTGCCATTCCCTATTCCTGCCGTTATTGTCAGTTAAGGAATCCCTTATTTCTTTTACAGGTATTTTTCCATATACTCACTACAGCCCGCTCTTATAATTAACAATGGTATCCAATGAATACAGGTACAAATCGTTATTTTCTGCTTCTTCCACAATTCTCTCATCAAATCCGAATTCTGCAAATAAAGCATAATAGAATTTTGCCTTATCCTTTAATGGATTTAATTTTGCAATTGTATTCAGGTATTCTGCATATCTGAAAGGATTACTTTTAAACTTACATTCTCCAACCAGATATTCTTTTGCACCTCTTCCGATTCCCAGCAAATCTATCTCTGTTTCCGCAATTCGCAGTCCGTTCGCCGCTTTTTCATCCCTTACCGTTGTCTTCCCGGTCCATCTTCCCATTTTTACATAGCGGAATGGAAGTTCATTTTTCTTCTGCTTTTCACGGATAAACTCTTTGCAGACATCCTCAAAGGTAAATGCTGCAAACTCATGCAATGCCGGTTCTACCACATAGTCATAGACACCCTCTACATCTCCATCTTCCAGTTGAGAATAATTTGCAAATCCAAATGCATACCAGAAACGGAAGAAATTATCCGTTAAGCGATACATTCCTCTGTTGGAATTTGCCATTTCTTTCGTTCCTGCATCTACTGAAAATTCCCTTTCCACAATACCAAGCTCTATCAAATTTTTCAGATAAACACTCGTCTTTGATGCATCCTCTACAAGAGACTTTTGACTGATATCATTCAGTTTTGTATTTCCCAGCGCTACTGCTTCAATGATAGAGTTATAAATCGGTGTCTCTCTAAGCTCCTGATGTAGCAGGAAATCTACTTCGCTGTATAGGACACAACCTTTGGTCAGGATATTACGCTTGATATTCTCTCCGACAGACAGTTCCGGATTCCATTGGTTCAAATAATGAGGAATGCCGCCAAGGACTGCATACGTCAGAATCTTATCTCTTTCTGAATAATTCGGAAAGAATTTAATGACATCATAAAATCCCATCTCTTTCATCTTATAAATTCCGGTCGCTCTTCCATACAACGGATTCTTTTCAGCAAGCAATTCCTTTTCAATAAAACTCATTGCACTGCCGCAAAGAATTATCATTACATTACTGTCCTTAAATTCAGCATCCCAAAGATTCTGTAAAATAGACGGAATACTCTTATTTCCACGACACATATAAGGAAACTCATCAATCACAATCAGTTTCTTAGCATCCCCATATGGCAGATCAAGTATTGCACGGAAAGCTTTTTCCCAATCAGCAAACTCTGAAATATACTGTCTTGCAGGAATATTCTCCCGCAACATCTGTTTTGAGAATTTTACAAGCTGCACCTTATCCGTCGTCTGAGTACATGAAAAGAAGATATGCTGCTTTCCCTTACAGAACTCACGAAGTGTTTCTGTTTTACCAACACGTCGTCTTCCATAAAGAACGATTAGCTGTCCTCTGTTTTCTTCATATTTATCATTTAAAAATTTCAGTTCCATTTCTCTTCCGATAAACATAAGCTCGCCTCCATATATCTAATCGTGATTTATTAAATCTTGATTCAAGCAATATCGCAAATGATGCTGCAAATACACAAAAAAATACAAGGGGAGATTGAAATAAAGCAAAACTAATTTTCTTCCATTAGCAATCTGATCAAACAACTCCCGTTCTCTGTCAGATAACCTGACAGACAGGGTTGTTAATTTACTTTTTTACTGCTTTTTCCATCACAAGTATTCATTTGAATCCTCCTGCATGAACGAAACCTTTAACCCTCACTTTTTTACCTTTATAAACAGCGATACTGCCATCTTTTCCGAGCGTTACAAGCAGCAATTTAAAGTTGTTATCTTTCTGCAGCAAATCGATTGCCTTATCAATATCATCCTCCCCCGTCATAAAGCGAATTTCATCATCCGCAATTTTCAGAATATCACATTTACTGATACCGTATGAAATCTGCTCCTTCGCTAATTCCATGCTACTCCAGAGCGGAGGTCTTAAGTTCGGATCGAATGAAATCAGTTTGCCTTTTGATTTTGCATACTCTATCGCAGCCTTTGTTGCTTCTCTCACAACCGTATCCGTCATTGACAACGAGCCGAAATGAAAAATTATTGTCCTGTCAATCATCTCATCCATCATTTTTTCCTTTGAAAGCCAGACAGATTGTAAAGCAGGAACATCGACATATTCTTCACCACTGCGAATAACCTCTGCATCTGCCCTTCGCAGCGCCCATTTAACCAGAACATGCTCATCTTTCATACTTTCATTGGCAACATTCAGATGAATTGATTTTTTCACTTCATAAGGTTCCGCATTCGGATTTGTATCCTGCGTTAAAATTCCTTCTTCCGCACAGGACAGCATAATCGGAGCAAAAAATCTCTTTTCATAATAGTGTAAGCTCACCGACAGGACAAAACAATACTGGCCTATGGTAATCCTGGGTTATGTTCTGGACATTGTGGCTGTCCCGGCTCTGGCACTTGTGGGTGAGCATGGCTGGGTGACCGCCTGTGGGCTGCTGGTCATTCAGCGGATGGGAAAGGTCATCAAATAGCCGGCAAGAAAAGCTGCCACTCAACGAACTTCCATCGCTGAAGTGACAGCTTTCTGCTGTAATTCACGTTTCTATAAAGGTGGCTTTATATTCTTTTTCTGTTCAAATTCTGTTAGTTCTGTTCCTGCTCATACCGATCCATGCCCAGCTTCGGGGTAGTCGTAATATAACCAAAGGTCTCAGATGACTCATTTAAGTCGATTGGTCCAAAACAGCCGATTCCCAGTGCCAGAATCTCCTTGCCCTGAAAGTATTCCAGCAGCTTCGGCAGCGTCACCTCCGGCGTCTCCGTCGGAATCGAAACACGGTTCAGAATCTCACCATTCTCATTGCCGATTGCACACACCATCTTGGTGCCGCCGGCTTCCAATGCTCCAAATAACATAATACTCCTTTACCGATAAGACGTGATAATCTCCAGTTCGCCTTCAACATGCAGGGTGCCATACTGATACGGTGCGATAAAATGGTCTCCGGCCCTGACCGCAACTCCATCTACCGTTCCCTGACCCTCCGTCACATCTACGATCAGGAAGTCCTGCATCTGCTCCAGATCCAGTGCTGTCTTCACCTTCCACTGATCTGCGGTGAAATACTCACCGGCTGCCAGCCTGCGCATCTCATAGCCATCCCGCTTCTCCCAGTCTCCGGCGGTTGCCGCATTGCGGTGCGGGCACCGGATCACATCCTTGCTCTTGTCCAGATGCAGCTCCCTCGGCTTGCCGTTCTGCAGTCTGCCGTAGTCATACAGGCGATAGGTCACATCACTGTTCTGCTGAATCTCCAGAATCAGGGTTCCTCTCCGGATCGCATGAACCGTGCCGGACGGAATATAGAAGAAATCACCTTTATGAATCGGGAAGCAGTTCAGAAGCTTGTCCCACTTTCCTTCATCAATCATCTGTACCAGCTCTTCCTTCGTCTGTGCGTGGTGTCCGACGATGATGTCTGCACCCTCCTCGCAGTCCAGAATATACCAGCATTCCGTCTTTCCCTTAGAACCATTCTCATGGGCAAATGCATAGGCATCATCGGGATGCACCTGAATGCTCAAGTCTCCGTTGGCGTCAATGACCTTCACAAGCAGCGGAAAATCCTTCTCCGCCGGATTGCCAAACAACTCTCCGTGCTGACTCCACAGCTCATCCAGCTTCCATCCGTCAAAGCTGCCGCCCTTTACCGTACTCTTTCCATTCTGGTGACCGCTGACTACCCACGCCTCACCGGTCTCGTCACAGGGAATCGGATAGCCGTATTTCTCGCGCATCTTGTGCCCGCCCCAGATCATCGGTTTAAAGCAGGGTTCCATGAATAATAATTCTCTCATTTCGTTTCTCCTCGATCTAGTTCATCATTTTTCTGGTAAAATTCAATCAATCATATCGCCATTGGATCGAATCAGATCCCGATACCAGTAGGCAGAATCCTTCCAGATTCTCTGCTGCGTCTGGTAATCCACGAAAACAAGTCCGAACCGCTCTGCATATCCACTGTGCCACTCAAAATTGTCCATCAGGGACCACTGGAAATACCCGCGGATATCCACGCCATCCTCTGCGCTCTGCTTCAGGCAGCGCAGATACCGGTGCAGAAAATCAATTCGATTGGGATCATGCACTCTGCCATCTACCGACACGGCATCATGGCAGGAAAGACCATTTTCCGTGATGTAGATCGGTTTTCCGTACCGCTCATACAAAAACTTCGGTCCCCAGTACAGGCACTCCGGTGTCACCGGCCAGTTAAGTGCGGTCTTAGGAAATCCCTGCCACCTCGGCACGATTTCCGGCTTCCCGTCTTTCCCGCAGCGGATCCTGTTTCCGTTATAAATATTCTGTCCATAGATATCGATCGGCTGCGCAATCAGGCGCATCTCTTCCTGCGTAAACTTCGGCATCAGATGACCGTACCGCTCCAATGCCTCCTCCGGATATGTCCCAAACAGGACAGGGTCGCTCCAGAAGCTGACATTCCAGGTCCAGCGGTCTGCCTGCTCCGGGATTGCAAACAGATGCGTTCTTGCCGCTTCAATATCCTCCGGACGATCACTGTCCGGATAGCTCATGGAGCCGGTGGGCGCATACCCGATCCGGATCTCCTGCTTCGCATACTTCCTCATCATCTGCACCGCCCGTCCGTGAGCCATCAGCACATGATGAGCCATGAGAAATGTATCCTGCACCGGAGCCTTCACGCCGGGCGCATGGACTCCATCCTGATAGGACAGGCCGATAAAGCACTGCGGCTCATTCAGCGTAAAAAAGTTCACTACACGGTCTGAAAAATACTCTGCCACCACCCTTGCATAATTGCCAAACCATTCCACACTCTCCGGATTCATCCAGCCGCCCCTCTGCTGAAGCGCATACGGATAATCCCAGTGGAACAGGGTAATATATGGCTCGATTCCCGCATCCAGCAGTGCATCGATCAGTTCCTGATAGAACCGGATACCGGCTTCATTCACTGCCCCGGTCCCATCGGGCAGGATCCGTGCCCACGAAAGGGAAAACCGGTATGCCTTCAGCCCCATCTCCTTCATCATTGCCACATCCTCCCGGAACCGGTGGTAATGATTGCAGGCTACATCACCGCTCTCTCCGCAGGCAATCCTTCCGTTGTCGCAGCAGAACACATCCCAGATGTGAGGTCCCTTTCCATCCTCATATGCCGCACCCTCGATCTGATAAGCAGACGTTGCTGCTCCCCAAGCAAAATCCTTACAAAATCCCATTTCAGCCTCCTGATTTCTATCTGTACGTTATTCCTGCACAATCGCATTTACCGCATCTGTCAGAGCGGCAAGCTTCTCATCTGCATCCTTCTGATTCACGCCCTTTACGCCGATATAATACTTAACCTTGGGCTCTGTTCCGGACGGGCGGATACAGCACCAGGCGTCCTTCTCCAGTTCAAAATACAGCACATTGGAGGTCGGCAGACCTGTCGGATACTCCGTATGATCGCTCAGATCTCTCACAACGCCGCTCTGGTAGTCCCGGAAGGATTTCACGCCCCAGTCTCCCAGCTCAGTCGGCGGATTCTTGCGGATCTTCTCCAGAATCTGTTCGATCTTCGCAGCTCCTTCCATGCCCTTGAGCGTAATCGTGCAAAGTCCTTCTTTGTAGTAACCGTACTTTTCAAACAGATTCTCCATCTGCTCGCAGAGCGTAAGCCCATTCGCATGATAGTAAGCCGCCGCCTCGCAGAGTGCCATCACGGCAACCACCGCATCCTTATCCCTGGCATGGGTTCCCTCCAGACAGCCGTAGCTTTCCTCATAGCCGAACAGGAACTGCCAGTCCTGATTCTGCTCAAAGAACTTGATCTGCTCACCGATATATTTAAAACCGGTCAGCGTCTCGATCAGCTTCACTCCGTACTCCCGGGTGATCTCTCTCGACATCTTGCCGGACACGATGGTTGTCACCACAGCTCCATTCTCAGGCAGCGTGTTTGTCGCCTTCTTCTGAGACAGGATGTATTCCAGAATAATCATACCGGACATATTTCCGGTAAAGGCTTCGTACTCGCCGGTCTGCGGATCCTTCGCATAGATACCGAGACGATCCGCATCCGGGTCTGTCGCCAGAACGATGTCGGCTCCCACCTGCTCTGCCAGCTTCAGTGCCAGCGCAAATGCCTTCTTGTCCTCCGGGTTCGGGTAGCTGACCGTCGGGAAGTCTCCGTCCGGAAGCTTCTGCTCCGGCACCACATACACATTCGTAAAGCCAAGCTCTGCCAGGATGCGGCGCACCGGAATATTGCCGGTGCCGTGAAGCGGAGTATACACAATCTTCAGTTTGCTGCCCTGCTCACGGATAATATCCGGATGAATCACCAGCTTTTTCAGCGCCTCCATATACTGATCGTCAATCGACTTTCCGATCTCATGGTACAGCCCCTGCTCTTCTGCCTGCTCCAGCGTCATCGTGCGTACCTGTGTATAGTCCGTGATTGCATTTACCTCCGCAATGATCTCTGCATCCTTCGGAGCTGTAATCTGCGCACCATCCTCCCAGTACACTTTATAGCCGTTGTATTCCGGCGGATTGTGGCTCGCCGTAATCACGATACCGGAAATACAGCCCAACTGGCGAAGGGCAAAGGACAGCTCCGGAGTCGGACGAAGGGAATCAAACACATATGCCTGAATCCCGTTTGCTGCCAGGCAGAGCGCTGCCTCTCTCGCAAACTCCGGTGAATAGTTTCTGGAATCATAGGCAATGGCAACTCCCTTTTCCTGACCATGTTCTTTGACAATGTAGTTTGCCAGCCCCTGTGTAGCTTTACGCACCGTATAAATATTCATCCGATTGGTGCCAGCACCCAGAATCCCGCGCAGTCCTCCGGTTCCAAATGCGAGATCCTTGTAGAAGCGCTCCTCAATCTCCTTTTCATCCCCTTTTATCGCAAGCAGCTCGGCTCTGGTTGCCTCATCGAAATACGGGTCCTCACACCATTTCTGATATACGCTCATTACGTCCATCCTGTTCTCCTCTTTCTTTCTGTTTTTTTGTGTCAAACTGTGACAATCTTGTTTCTCTCAGGCACAGATCAGGGACATCAGATAGAAGCAGTCCACATCTGCATCCGTCGCCTCTGTAACCTCAATCACGACCTCATGCATCCCGGATTCTCCGTGGTGAAGAACCGGCTGCAGATACAGGCAGTCTCCCCAGGTCTCATCAAAATTGCCATCCAGCACGACAGCATGTGCCTCGTCACCATCCACCGTCACCTTTGCGACCGGAACCGGATGACGGACAGACTTCCGATACTGCACCGCCAGATTCCGGCACGGAATGTGGAATGTGATCCGGTCGCCGACTCTGGCTGCTGTCCATCCCTGCTTAAAATGATCCAGATACTCCGTCTTCTCACGGGTATCCGCAAGGAAGCCATCCAGCTCCGCCTGGCAGTTCACAGCCTGATAGCGCACCGCCTGCTGGTATGTATTGACAGTCAGCGGCTGAGGGTACTCTGCTTCCTGCTCCGGCTGGTCCAGATCCGCATATACCCGCTCCAGAAGCTGGATCAGCTCCCCTGCCAGCAGGCCATGCCCCTTATCATTCGGATGCAGTCCATCCGGTGTCAGATCATTTCTCTCATACTTCCCTGCACACAGATCCACATAAATACTCTCGCGGACACTCACGCACGGCACGCCGTAATGCGCTGCCACCGCATTGTGATACTCCTGTGCGCTTACGCCTGTGTCATAGTACACATTGTTCAGCACGACCACCGCCGGGTTCGTGTTCCACTCATACAGCCGGCGGATCACACCCTCATAGGTTTCCTGAAAGAACTCCGTTGCATCATCATTTACCGTAAAATCCACAAATACCACATCCGGCTGAGCGCTCAGCACATCCTTCTCGGCCCTCGCTACACCAAACAGAGAGCTTGTACCGCCGATTCCGCCATTTACATAGCGGATCTCTGCCTGCGGAAATTTCTTCTTCCACCACTGATATGTCAGATATGCATAGCAGTGCCCGTCATCCGAAGCAAGACTTCCCTGCGTGATCGAGCCACCCAGAAATGCCACCACAAGGTTCTCTCCCTTCTCAGCCCGCTTCATGCATCCTTTCAGTCGATGCCAGTTTCCTCTGTTCACGATTCCCCGTGTCAAATCTTCCTGTTTCATTGCAATTTCCTCTCTTTTTCCCGAATTTGGGTACAAAAATGACAGGCAGCCACTTTTTTGCAGCCGCCTGCCATTTTTCAACGGCTTTCCAAAAACCTGTTACTTGTTTTCTTCGTCCCGTAATACATCTTCAACTACTGCGTCTTCCTTGCGAACCGGTGCTGGAGGTTCACTGCTCTG
>JAUNPJ010000038.1:12112-36838 GCA_030536755.1 Eubacteriales bacterium
CTGCCAAGATAGGTTTCAAACTGATCTACCATCAGCGGATCCATGTCAACCTCTTCGATGCCATACAGCACCTGAATGCTGCTCAACGCTGTGCCGTCTGCCCTCAGCTCCATGGTTCCGATTGTCTTTCCAAGTGCATCCAGATTCGCTTTATTCAGCTGAGCCGCATAGACGTGCCGCATCCCGTCAAAGGAAGCCACCTCTTCTGCGTCCAGCAGGATTTCCACTGACCGGTCCTCATTGTGCAGAACAAACTGCACACCCTCAGCCCGCTCATGAAGGCTTGCGCGAATCTTGCCCGGCTTGATCATACGTCCGCCGGATGTCGGACTCAGGAAATACCCGGACATACCATAGCCTCTGACTGCCGGTGCTGCTTTCAGCTGTTCCTGGTTGGTGCCGTCTGCAAACACGCTTCTGTCGCTGTTGTAGAACCGGATAAAAGCATCACTCATTTCATGGCCATGTGTCGGGTTCACCTTGTACGGTGCGAAGAAGTTGTTCTTCTCATCGAAGTTCGCCCACACCATAAAGTACGGCATATCGGAGCCGGCAACGATTTCTTCAATCTCGCTGAACCACTCCTTGCGGCGGTTCCCGCTCACTGCGATACCGCTGTAATTGCTGCCGTCTCCCAGAGATGTGGTAACACGCATGCCGGTCTCAGCCACCGTAGGAATCTTGCCGTGCTTTTCGGCAACCGCATCCACCAGCTCCACCGTCTCGCGGAAGGATTTCATCCACTCGTCCTGAACGCCGGGATTGTCATGGTACATATCAAAGCCTACAATATCTACATATCCATCGCCCGGATACCGGCTCTCATAATCCGCCATATCCTTAAACGGGCCATTGGGGGAATATACATACAGGAAGTTATGTACACCCTTTACATCCCGCAGATACTCTACCGTGTAGCGATATACATTTTTGTATCCTTCCTCATCACAGAATGCTGCGCCCCACCAGAACCAGCTTCCATTGTTCTCATGGAACGGACGGAACAGCACCGGTACGCCTGCCTCCTGCAGCTGCAGACCGTAGTCTGCCACGATATCCAGGAATCCGGTAAACACTTCATTCAGTTCACCGCCCGGAAGAATCTTGTCCATCACATTGCCGGTCGTGTCATTGGGTGAATACCCGGAGTAATCATACTCGCCGTCTGCATCCTTACCCTTTTCTGCTACCAGTGCAAAATTTGGCATATGTGCGGAAAATTCGATGATGCTTCCTTCTGCTGCTGCCTTGATGGACAATGCGGCAGCCTCATCTACGGAATCCTTTTTCCCTTCTGCCAGTCCCAGCTCTGCCCCGGTCAGAGACAGAGAGTCAATGCCACAGATTGCAGCGATGGAACCGGTCAGATCCCTTGTATCCGAGGTGGAAGAGCCCTCGTAGCTTCTGCCTCCCTTGTGATGGGTATCATTCTGATGACCGTAAAGCACATAGCTGCTCTGTCCCACTCCCTTCAGGTACGCATACAGCTCCGCTGTCTCTGAGGTTGCCTTCTCATCGACCAGACGCACCGATGGCGGTATGCTGATTCCCTCTACGACTGTCGGCGCACCAGGTGTCTCTGTGACTGCTGGATATCCGGCTGCTGCACCATAGGCCGGAACTGAAGTTCCCAGCAGATTGCCTGTCAGCATCGCCACTGTAACTGCACAAGCCATTGCCTGTTTTACCTTTCTGCCTTTATTCATAACCCCGATCTGCTTTTTCCTTTTATTTCCAGATGCTGTCCGGCATAGATTCGATAAAGCTGCTCAGTTCCTCTGCCATCCGCTCTGCCTCCGGAATCCGGATGTGTCCCGGTGTTCCTGCTCCGTTATTGGAGTACAGGAAATGAACAATCTTCTCATCCTTCAGTTCTCTGCATACCTGATCGATCGACCTGTCCCAGTTCACATCATGGTTAAGAATCGTGGTCGTCAGTATGATCAGTGCCTCCGGATATCTTCCGCGAATCTGCCGGATCCAGGAGCGATAATGCTCACGCCAGTATTCTGCCCGCTCCCCGTCCGGATCTTCCTTCATGTAATCATCCGGATGGCTGTCATTCTGACCGATTGCCACGATGACCACATGGGGGGTATAGCGGCTAAAATCCCAGTCCGTCGTCTCTCCAAGCTCCGGGTTATAATGCACCTTGTCCCAGACACGCTCCATTCCCACATAATGCGGTGCACAGAACCAGCCGGTTTCCTCTAACAGTGCGATTCCTCCTTGGGCGATATCGTGAATCTGAGCATTCAGCTTTCTTGCCGTCATCCAGCTGTAAGAATACCAGCTGTTGGAGTATTCGCCGTTATGCTCCGGATCCGGCCTGCCCGCATAGTCAACCGCCTCGGATACCTCTCCTGCCGATACCGAATCCCCGTACACCTCGATTTTCCGGTGCGGCTTCTCCGGCAGCTCCAGCAGCGTTCCTTCTCCAAACACTTCCAGTTCTTCCGCCGCAAAGGTATGACAGGAATCCTGTCTCTTGAATACCAGAATCTGATGTTCGGTATCCTCCAGGCCCTCTGCAAGGACAATCCGGGCGCTGCCCTGCTCCGGCAGCAGCTCCTTGCGCTGCTCGCCATCTACGATAATACCCAGATAATTGTTCCAGCATCCCCTGTGGTTGCTGACCGTTAATACTGCACCTGTCCCGCGGAACCGGAATTCCAGGGAGCTGGCCGGGAATATGAATTCCGGCCGCTTCGGATTCCGGTCATCGATCCGTCCGCTGTACTGCAGCTTCTCATGATCCAATGCAATCTTCATATTCTCTATCTCTCCTGCTCCAACAACTTCAGATTCCTGTCGATCAGTTCACATCTCTGCTTCACACAATCCGGCGAACGATGCGGATCCTGCGGAGTATGCATCGCATAGTCTTCCAGCTTATCAATCGTTGTGGTTGCCACATGCATCCGGGTATCGCTGGAGGCATAGTAGATGTAGACATCTCCATTCTCTCTGGCAATCGCGCCGTTGGTAAACACCACATTGGATACATCTCCGACCCGCTCGCTGCCAAACGGCACCAGAAATACTCCGGACGGCTCTGCAATCACCTTTGTGGGATCCTCAAAAGCGGTCATAAACACATACAGCACATAGCGAAGACCCGCCGCCGTATTGCGTACTCCATGGGCGATATGGATCCAGCCCTTTGTTCCGCGAATCGGAACTGCGCCTGCACCGTTCTTGGCCTCGGTCAGCGTGTGATAGACACGTCTGCTGATAATCTTCTCTTCTCCGATCACCGCATGCTCGATATCATCACAGAGACCAAAGCCGATTCCGCCGCCGCTTCCGGTCTCGATGAAGCCGTCCATCGGTCTGGTGTAGAAGGCATACTTTCCATCCACGAATTCCGGATGGAGCACAACGTTGCGCTGCTGCGGAGACTGAAGCGTTACCAGATTGTCCAGGCGCTCCCAGGTCACCAGATCCTTTGTTCTCACGATGCCGGCTGCCGCAACTGCTGCTGACAGATCCGGGTCACTGGTGTCCTTGCTCTCGGAGCAGAACACGCCGTAGATCCAGCCGTCCTCATGCTTCGTCAGACGCATATCGTATACGTTCGTTTCCTCCGGACAGGTATCCGGCAGTCTCACCGGGTAGTCCCAGAACCGGAATCCATCGATTCCGTTATCGCTCTCGGCCACTGCGAAGAAGGACTTGCGGTCATTGCCCTCGACTCTGGCAACCAGATAGAACTTTCCGTTCAGCTCGATGGCTCCTGAATTCATGACTGCATTGATTCCAAGACGCTCCATAAAGTACGGGTTGGTCTCTTCATCCAGGTCATACCGCCAGTGGAGCGGCGCATGGTCTCTCGTCAGCACCGGATTCTCATAGCGGTCATAGATTCCGTTGTAAAACTGGCTTTTCTGATTCTTCTTTGCTATCAGCTTCTCATATTTCTCAAGCTCTTCTTTATATCTGCTGTGAAGCATATTTCGACCTCCTTATCACCTCGAAGCACATTCTGCCGTTATGATATGGACACTTCCACGGCTCCACAATCGGTTTTTTTATCGGCTGATGTGCTGCATCCACGGACCAGTACCACTCTGAGCCCTGACGCCTGTCAATCATATAAGTCTTAATATAGTTCCATACATCTTCTGCTGCTTTCAGGTAGTCTCTGTCCTCCGGATGCTTCTCATATCCGTTCAGGAATCCCACCACGGTCTCTGCCTGAACCCACCAGACTCTGGTGGTATCTACAACCCCGTTTTCCGCCTCGTTGACCAGGGAATGGTCGATGTAGGCACGGTCGTAGATATTGGCGGTGATTTCTCTGGTGATCGGCTGCAGCTTATTCGTGTAATTCTCGTCTCCCAGCACCTCACAACCGCGGTCGATCAGCCATGCCGTCTCGATATCGTGGCCGTAGGAATACAGGTCGATCAGTGTGTGCCAGGTCCGGTCAAAGAATACCTCCTGCCGCCCCAGCTCCCGGTTGTATACGCGGTCGGCAAATACGTCCAGTATCGAGCGGATCCGGTCACCCACCTGCCCGTCTCCGGTCACACGGTAAAGCTCTGTATAGGCTTCAAATACATGAAGCAGTGTATTCATGGTCTTTTCGGCCATAACGCCATTCTCGGAAAGCTTCTCATTGTCAATCGGGCGGAAGCATTCGTCAAATGCTTCCAGGTAGCCGTATTCATCTGTACATTTTTCTTCAATCAGATGAAACAGCTCCTTTGCCAGAGCAAGCGCCTCCTCATCCTTCGATGCATCATAATAGGAAGAAAGTGCATAGATGGCAAAGGCCTGATTGTAGGTATGTTTGATTCCTTCATGAATCTGTCCATCAAAGGTCACGGACCAGTAGATTCCGCCGTTCACCGGATCCACGCACCGATCCTTTAAGAATCGGTACGCGTGTTCCGCATAAGCCAGCAGCTCCTTCTCTCCAAGTGTCAGGTAAGCATTGGAGAAGAACCAGAGAATCCGGCTGTTCAGAATACAGCCCTTCACCGCCTTCCGGTCCAGCGTCAGATCGTAGTCCAGATAACCGTAATAGCCGCCATATTCGGAGTCCTTCAGCCCCTCCCAAAATGGAATAATATCTTTCGTCAGATGCTGTCTGATCTCTTCTGCAAACATCATATTCTCCTTATATTCCGCCGGTCAGCGAATGCCGATCTCGGTATCATTCCCGGTCACTTCGCTGTTCGCCTTGATATAATCCACAACCTCATCCACCGTAGTAAATGCCAGTCCCACATAGCTGTCCGCAGCGCCGTAATAAATGGCAATCTTTCCGGTCTCCGCATCATGAATCGTCGCGCACGGGAAGGTAACATTCGGTACAAAACCGCGCTCCTCATACCACTCCTCCGGAGTCAGCAGGAAGGTTGCACAGCGGTATTTCACTACAGACGGATTGTCGATATCCAGGATTGCACCGCCAATGCTGTACACCAGGCCATTGCAGGTTCCGGTTACGCCATGGTAGAACAGCAGCCAGCCTTCGGAGGTCTCGATTGGGGCTGCACCGCCGCCAATCTTCACATTCTCCCACCAATGCTCCCCTTTCTTGCCCATCACATGTCTGTGTCTGCCCCAGTACAGCATATCCGGGCTTTCAGACAGATACACATCGCCAAACGGGGTATGTCCGCTGTCGCTTGGTCTGGACAGCATCATGTATTTGCCGCCGATTTTTCTCGGGAACAGAACCGCGTTCCGGTTGAACGGAAGGAACGGGGATTCCATTCTGGTAAAGGTCTTGAAATCCTGTGTCTTTGCCATACCGATGGATGCGCCGTAGCAGTCCTGGCACCACATCATATAGTAGGTATCCTCTACCTTCACCAGACGGGGATCATATGCATAAACCGGCATGAACGGCTCCCCCTTCTCATTGACAAACGGAATCTTCTCCTTGTCAAATTCCCAGTGAATTGCATCCTGGCTGTGTCCCAGGTAAATATAAGGTACTCCATTGGTCTGCTCTCCGCGGAATACGCCGATAAAGGCATCCTCATACGGAATGACTGCGCTGTTGAAGATTCTTGCCACGCCCTTCAGCGGGTTTCTTCCGATAATCGGGTTTTCGCTGTATCTCCACACCGGCAGTCCGGTCTGATTGTCAGCCGGGCGATCCTGCCACGGTACATTTGCCACCTTTGGTCCGATAATTTTAACGTTGCTCATATTATTTTTCCTCCAGATTATAATCATTTAAAATTTAACCCTTTACCGCACCCTGAGTCAGACCACTGTAGATCTGCTTCTGACATGCGATAAAGATCAGCAGCGCCGGAATCATGGTAATGATAACGCCTGCACAGATGTAGTTGTACTGATTGCCCATCGGGCCGGTGAACTTGAACAGGGAGGTTGCCACCGTAACCAGCCGGTTCTTATCCTGCAGATACAGATTGGCCGCATAGTACTCGTTGTACGTTCCGACGCCCTTTAAGATCATCACCGTGATGATGGCCGGCTTCAGCAGCGGAAGAAGCACACGGAAGAATACTCCAAAATAGGTGCAGCCGTCCATAATCGCAGATTCATCCAGAGATGTGGGGATATTCTCAAAGAACTGGATGAATATATAGATGGACATGACATCCGTACCGCACATCATCACGATGTATCCCGGTAGGCTGTTGATCCAGCCCAGGCTGTACATGATCTGATATACGGATACCTGCATGGCAATTCCGGGAAGCAGCGATGCAAACAGGAACAGGTTCCGGATCAGCCCGTTTCCCGGGAACTTAAAGCGGCTCAGCACATAAGCCAGCATGGAGCCGGTCAGCACAGAGCCTGCCAGCACGCAGACAAGGATAATCGCCGAGTTGCGGAACGCAAGTCCCATATTGGCCTTCTGCCAGGCTTCCACAAAGTTGGTAATATAGGCCCAGCTCTGCGGCAGTGTCATAACATTGGTATTGGCATATTCTTCCGGAGTCTTGAAGGCTGTGATTACACAGACGATCAGCGGCAGTACGGAGATTACCGCTCCGGCAATCAGCGTTGCGTAGCGCACCAGCGCCCAAATCGTTTTTTTCATCTTTGCCATAGCTACTTTCCACCTTTCCCTGTATTTGCCTGCGCCTGCATCCCGTCCTGCTGCCACTGCGCCTGCTGCTTCTGAAGCTTCTTCATCTTCCGCTGATAGCGGATGGAATCCTGTTCTCCGACTCCGAAGAAGTAACGCTCTGCCAGCTTCTGCAGCAATGTTGCAAGGATAATCAATCCGAACAGCACGATTGCCATCGCGGATGCCAGACCAACCTTCTGGCTCTCATGTGCCAGCTTGTTCATGATAACAAAGTACGTTCCGGTGCCGAACTCACCGCCGGTAATTACATAAGGCGGTTCGAATACGCTCAGAGAACCGGTGATGGCCAGGATCATGTTCAGCACAACGATCGTCTTGATGCCCGGGAAAATAATATAGCGGAACTTGTTCCAGCCGGAAGCGCCGTCGATGGCAGCCGCCTCATAAAGCGTGCTGTCGATGGACATAATCGCACCGATGAACAATACCATGTTCTGTCCCATATACCGCCACACGGAGGTGGCGGCTATGGAGATGTTGTTGATGCTCTTGTCCTTCAGCCAGTACGGAAGCGATTCCAGATCAAAGCCGCACCACTGAAGCACCGTATCAAGCACGAAGCCTCTGGTATAGAAGAACTTGAAGATAAATCCGACTGCGATACCGCATACCAGATAGGGGAAGAACATCAGTCCCTTAAATACGCCTGCGCCCTTCACCTTAAAGCTCAGAATGGATGCGAACCAGAGCGCGATGCCAAGCTGTACAAAGGATGCGATGATATAGTATCCGCTAAGCTTTAAGGCCTGGAAACAATCCTTTCTGGTGAATACCTCTGCATAATTATCCAGTCCCACGAACTCTCTTTCTCCGATATACTTCATATCATAAAAGCTGAACTCGAACATCTTCAAAAATGGAATGTAAGTAAATACTACAAGCAGCAGAAGCGGCGCAAGCATAAATGTAACGATGCAGAGCCACCGGTTAACCTTGCCGGTCTGAATCCACTTTACAAAGCGGCTCCAAGCATTTTCTTTCTTCATATCCTGTTCCTTTCCCGATTTACGATTCGCTCATTATTTCGCAATACCGAATTTCTCCTGTGCGGCAGTCCACTTCTCATTCCAGCCTGCTGCAATCTCTTCCATGGACGGCGCACCGTCAATGGCTGCTTCTACTACCGTCTTCGCCATATCACCGGATACGTTGATTCCCAGCTCGGATTCGTTGTTCACATCATTGCCCAGGTTCTCCTCGCCAGCCGGTACCGGAACATCATACAGCAGCTCTACGCCGTCGAATGCCTGCAGGAATTCCGGAAGTTCTGCATTCACCTGAATCGGAACACCGCCCTCATCCGTCTCAAATCCAGACTTCTCAACCAGCCATTTGATGTAAATCATAGCTGCCTTCTGCTCATCTGCGCTGCTGTTGCAGTTAATGCCGTAGTTGTAGTCCGGAGCCACGGTGGAGTACTGCTTGCCGTCGATGCTGATCGGGAACGGCATATATGCCACATCGTCGGGATGAGAGGATGCTTCCTTCATCTGGATAATGGACCAGGAACCAAGTGCCATACAGCCAATCTCACCGTTGTTCAGTCTTGCCTTGCTTCCTTCCCAGTCTGTCGTAGTCGGGTCATCCTCAGTCAGCTTGCGGGCCACTGCCTCATAAAGCGTGTCATAAACTGCATACGGTCCGGTCTTGTCGCCCCGGTCAGCGAACGGATTCGCGCCCTTCACTCTGCCCTCATGTGCGAAATCTGCCTGGCCGGTTGCACATGCATCAATGTACGCATCCCATGCGGTCATGGTCCAGCCTGCTGCAAAGTTGGTATACAGTGGAATCGCATCGGTGTTGTCCTTAATCTTCTGCAGGGCATCCAGGAATTCATCCGGAGTCTTCGGAACCTCCGTCACGCCTGCTTTTTCAAATACTGCCTTGTTGTAGACGATGCCGCTGGTATTGCCCATAGACGGAATGCCGTATACCTTGCCGTCATAGCTGTAGTTCAGCAGCATCGTGTATTCCTTCGATAAGGCTTCCAGATCGCCCATGCAGGTAAAGTAATTCGCCAGCTCATCCTTGTCTACGGTGGTCGGAATCATACAGATATCTCCCCAGTCTCCGGTTGCCAGACGGGTCGTGATGCCTTCTGCATAATCGGAGATTCCCTCGTACTCGATGCTGATGTTCGGGTATTCCTTGTTGAACTCCTCCACATACGTTTTAAACGTGGTATCTACCTTATCCGTCTTGTGGGTCAGGAACTTCAGCTCAGCCTTCAGATCCTTATCCGTGCCGTCCAGCTGAATCTGATCAAACGTCACGCCCAGTTCTGCTTTTTCGGCCGTTTTGGCCTCCTCCTTCTTTCCGCACGCTGCCATAGACATCGCCATCGTTCCCGCCAATACTGCTGCAAACACCCTCTCGCTTCTCTTTAACATATCCTTTCTCCCTTCAGTTAATTTATTTAACTTCATTTAAGTTAATTTGAGTTTAGCATAATTTACTTTTAACTTCAAGCTTAATTTGTGTTTTACCACATTTTTGGCATTTCTACTATATTTTAACGTTGTAATTTGTGTATATTGTCGGCTTAATTCCTTGTTTGTCACATTTTTGTTAAATATCTTTTGTTTTCCCTACTTTTGGATTAATCAGCTTTATTAAATTATTTTTGTTTAAGTTAAGTTATATTTTAACTAATTGAAGCAAAAGAAAAAGACGGTTCGCACCGCCTCGTTCTATCTCATTCTATAAGGTTCTCACACTGGCCCGTTCTACGATCCGGCTGTCCAGATAGCGGACACAGGAACGGTTCTCTTCACCGTTCATTTTCCTGGTCAGAAGATGAATCACTTCTTTTGCCATCGCCTTCATATCCACACTGCAGGTAGTCAGTCTGT
This sequence comes from Eubacteriales bacterium, assembly GCA_030536755.1. GTDB lineage: Bacteria > Bacillota > Clostridia > Lachnospirales > Lachnospiraceae > JALFVM01. The sequence continues at coordinate 22,049 of JAUNPJ010000038.1, forward strand.
CCGCAAGCTCATGTCCATACAGATAATCATCATACCCCACCAGCGATACATCCTCCGGCACCCGGTATCCCTGCTTCAAAAGCCTGTCATATACACGACTGGCAATCAGATCGCTTCCGCAGACGAATGCAGTCGGCATCTCCTCCGGAAGATCCACTTCCTTTCTTCCCATGACCATCTCCGCATCATCGATCACCCACTCCGGCCGGATCTCGATGCCCCATTCCTCCAGTCCCTTGCGATATCCGAAGTAACGGTCACACAGGTTCTCATTGGTTACGAGTTCTCCCACGTAAGCCAGTTTCCGGTGTCCTCGCTTCAGCAGGTAACGGGTCATCTTGTACATGCCAATATAATTGTCCGACATCACAGAATCGCAGGAAAGAGAATCGGAATGATAGTCCATCAGAATCGCAGGAATCTGGACGCTTTCCAGAATCTTCCGGATATACGCATCCTCCATCTTGCCGATAATGATCAGTCCATCCACATTGCCTTCCTTCAGGATGCGCGGCAGCATCCTGTCCCGCTCCCACTCTTCTCCCAGGATCTCCAGCATCGTCAGATTGTTTTTCGCCGCCGCAGCAAATACGACCTGCTGATACATCGCCCAGTAAAAGGATGTTCCCACCTCGATGTACCTGCCTGCCACCAGCACTCCGATGACTCTTCCTCCGGCAGCCTTCGTCTCATATCTGGTGTTGTCGTAGCCCATTTCTCTGGCTTTCCCCAGAATCCGTTCTCTCATCTCATCGCTGACGCCCTTTCTCCCGGACAGGGCGTTGGATACCGAGACCGTACTGATGCCCAGTGCATCTGCAATATCCTTTTGTTTCACCACTTCAGCCAACCGTCTCTCGCCTCCTTACCGAATCCCCGTCCACAACTCTGCCCTGTACCGTATGGATCCGCTGCGGCCGGTTCTTTTTGTGAACCCGCGCCCATAACACCGACACACCGATCTCCGCCATTGCCGCTTCATCGCTTTCATATACCGTCAGCCGGATATCTTTCGGGCTGGTATTCTGCATCCGGTCAAATGCCGCCACCGACACATCCGCCGGGACATGCGTTCCGCTCTCCTCCAGCTGCCGGATCAGAAGCCTGGCCGTGCGTTCGCAGTTGCACACATAGGCTGTGGGCCTCTCCTTCGGCAGCGTAAGTACGGCTCTGTAGCCGGTTCCATCCTCTGCCCTGTCCGGAATCGGATCCAGAGAGGTCAGGCCATGCATCAGCATCGCCTTCCTGTATCCCAGATAACGGTCCATGATGCTGCTGGTCGCCCCAATCGTGCCCACATACGCAATCCGTTCATGACCGCAGGCGATCAGCCTTTCCACGGCTTTATACATGCCGCGGTAACTATCCGTAATCACAAAATCCATGCTTCTGTCTACATCATAAAAATCCACGCATACCACGGGAATCGGATACTCCTCCTGAATACGGTCGATAAACTCCGGCCGCATCTCCCCCACGATCAGAATCCCGTCCATCGTGTAGCCCGGCAGGATTCCCATCGGCGTATGCTGCAGCTCCCTATCCAGATCCACAATCTCAAGCGCCACGACCGCCTCTCTTCTGGAAGCCGCCTGCACAATCTGCCTGTACATTCCCATATAGTAGGAATTCGGTTCTGAAACATACCGCTCCGCAATCAACACGCAGAACTTCTCTGACCCAATCCGGTTCCCGGCTCCCTTCTGATACCCCAGAGCATCGGCAATCTTCTGAATTCGGTTCTGCATCTCTTCACTTGCCTTCTTCTTGCCTGACAGCACATTGGAGACCGTGACCACACTGACCCCCGCCTGTTCCGCTATCATCTGAAGTGTAACCCTTTTTCCTGTTCCCGACATAAGACCTTCCTCTATTTTACTTAAATTTGAATTGAATTAAGTAAATTTTAACATTTAACCTTCGTCTGGTCAACCGGTATTTTCAGCTTTTCCAGCCCTCAAAATTGTCAATCGCTCTCCACTCGTGCTTCTAAAGCTGTTTATGCAATCTTTTCCACTGCCATTGGTAATTCATACAGCGTATCCGGGTCAATATCTAAGCACGTTGTATTATTGCGATTCTTACCAAGATGCCACGCAAGCGTATCATTCAGCACCATACAAGTATCTCCAAAAGTGTCAATATGCTCAAAACATCACTACCCTCGTTCCTGAGCATATCAGAGCTTTTACACTCCATCAGGGTTGCAATTATTTTGATTTAGTCTTGCGGTTTTTCCAAACATTATACAAAATATCTTTCAGAACCAACATTGCGTCCAACTCATTAAATTGATTAAGAAGAATCGGGTACTTTTTGCCCCAGGCATTTGTCCAGTCGATTTTTTCTTCTGTTTTCTCGCTTGTCTTGTCGATGGCTTCCTGAATTTCCTTAACATCAATATCAAATTCAATCAGTTCATCTAAGGACACATTATAGAGCACCGCCATTTTCTTGGTTTGACGAATATCCGGAATCGTTTCATCGGTTTCCCACTTTGAAACGGTCTGTCTGCTTACACCTAATTTCTCCGCCACATCCTCCTGCGAAAGTCCGCATTTTTTTCTTGCCTGAAATAAGCTGTTTCCTAAATTCATTGCATTTCCTCCCCTAAACCTTTTTCGACCATATCTTAATGATATGTGGGTAGGGTCTCCCAAGGTAAGACACTAATCTTTCGTTCCACAACCTCTTGATTTACAACTTCGGTTATACGTTTACCTTTGGGGCTTCGGTTTGTTACGCAACCTTACCCACCTCATTGCATTATCAAGTTTCTGTACGTAGGCTCAAGAACTTTGCTATGCGCTTCCTTCATCCATGCCATTACTGACACCAACTTGCGCTCCGCTACACTTGGCGGTAAATACCCGTGGTCAGACTTTCACTGACTAGATTAGTGCCATGCTTGGCACACGTAGAAAAGGAACGTCCTTTTAGGCGTTCCTTAGTCTATAATATTTACCATATTTTGTTTCAATATGAATGTACTGTACCATATCTTTGGATAAACAGGAAACCTTACGTGTCAATACTCATTTAAAATACTCATAAGCTGCGCATTTATCTGCTCCTGCACTGTTTCTGGCACTTGTCCATACTGCAGCATCTCTCGCAACGTCATATTCTGCATCATCATCTGCATCTGCTCTTTTGACAGATTTCCGGCCATGCCAGTATTATCTTTGTTTTCCCCAGCTTTGTGAAGCATTGTACCAACAATTTCTGCACTGGCAGGATTTTTAAGCAAATGCCCCATCGTACAATCGACAGACAGAAATTCGCCATGATTTCCATTCAGTGTTTTCGGACACATGGGTTTTGTCATCTCACCGTTTCCAAAATCACCAAACATATCTTTCAACCACTCAATACTGTCACTTACCCAATGAGGAACTCTGTTACAGATTGTCATGCCCGGCGTTAAGGAAACATTTCTCTCTTCATTTATTGTGATACTCTGAACCTTCATCTTCATTCTCCCCTCTATGAATTCTTTTCTGCATTTTTCTTTAAAATTTCACCATACATTTTTTCATACGGTCTGTACAACTCTGAAAAGATTATTTTTGCAATAACTAATACAAGAGGAATATAAATCGTAAATGCAAAAATACCATATTCAACTGATTTCGTCTGTGTAGCTGAAGCTGATACGTATCCCGATACAGCGAGACATAATGTAACCAATGCTGATCCCAGTCCAATTCCAACTTTTGATGCGAATCCTACTGCTGAATTTGTCATACCAATCATCTTTGTTCCATATAGATATTCGTTATATTCTACACAGTTATTTACCATAACATTTGCAGCCGCTATACCGGCAACAGCAAACAAAGAACCCGCACAGGCAAGAAATGTATTTAACCAAAACGCTCTTGGGAAAAATGCCATTACAACTAACTTCACAACATCGCATACTGTAACAACTCGAATCGTTCCTGTTAAACCAAATTTTTTAATTACTGGACCTGCTATGAAAAAGCTTAAAACCATGGCAATCATTCCAATTCCACCAACTACCGCAACCAAATTGTCATTTCCATAGATGTATTTCGCATAATATGTACCCGAAGAATTACCTAATCCATATCCAATCTGATAAACAAATGATGTAAGCATCGCAAATAACCAGAATTTATTTTTCACCAACATGACCATTCCTTTTGCAAATGTCACATTTGGTTCATTTTCCTCAACATTCTGAATGTTGTCGATATTGTCTTGTTCCGTCTCATCTGATGTTTCTTTTGTTGTTTTATAACAAATAATTAAAAGTAACGCACTTGCAAGACCTATAACCACACCATATTTAATCCATGCATTTTGTGTTCCGCCTAACATATTGGTAATTGGAATAACTGTAATCGCTGGAATCGCACCAAATAAATATGAAAAAATGTTTCTAGTAACCTGTATTTTGCTTCTTTCATCTACGCTATTGGTTCTCATAACTGGTAATGCACTGTATGGAACGCTTACTGCCGTATATACAATCGCACTAAACAAAACATTTGTAACTAGCAGATATGCCAGCTGAAGCGTTGCATCTAGTCCCTTCGGAATTGTAAATAACAGAAGCGTCGAGATGAAAAATGGTATAGCCATTCTCAACAACCATGGTCTACATTTTCCTTTCGGATTTTTACTTCTATCTATGATTCTTCCCATCGGAAGATCAGTAAATGCATCAATGATTTTTGTTATAAATAAAACCAGTGAAACTGTTGCAGCAGCAATTCCCACTTTTTCAGTATAAAAGTATGCTGCCTGTCCAGATAACGCCATAACAAGGTTTAATCCACCCTGTCCACATCCGTCACCAAAATAATCCATAAACCGCATTGTCTTTTTGACGCCATTTCGATCAACGCCTAACTCTTTTTTCGCCATGTTTTTCTCCTCATTTCATTTTCTATGTATTTTTCTCATTCAATTATTACTTCAAATGGTTTTGCAGGATTTCCGACTTCGTTATACAGATTCACTTCATAATATGGTGTTCTAGCAAAATGAATCACATTTCCTTTTTCAAACTTTCCCCGAAGCAACATTTTGTTTCCTTCTATTTGTACACTTTCAATCGGGAGTATCTCACCATTCCGATCTACAACAGATAATGCATTTACCGCCTGTCCCTCTATATGTAGCTCTGTACTATTTAAGAATGTAATGCTTAATCCGTCCGCTTCTAACTGCACCTTTTCTGCTTCCGGTGCATCACATAAAACTGTCTCACCGTACACATGCTCTCTCGCCAATAGTGCAAGTCTGTCTCCGATTGGTTGTTTGTTTTTCGGATGAATATCCCACTGCATTCCATTATCAGAACTGCTGCACAGATATACTTGATTCATTTCTTTGCACACCTGTTCCTGTGCCTGCCTTAAGATAGGGAATCTCGTTCCCGAACATGCCAGCCATTCTTCAAAAGGAGCAAGCTGAACCATCAAAAACGGAAGTTCTTCTCCCCATAATTTACGCCATGAAAGAATTAGTTGTGTTAACACTTCTTCATATGCATCTGCATGTGTCTCATCCGTTTCTCCCTGATAAAAAATCACACCTCGGTTCGTGTATGGTGCAACCTTTGTCAGCATTGTTTCATAAAGGCCTCCCGGTCGTTTCTCACTCCACGGTCCGACTGCCGGTATCCCCGGCATTGCCTGTCCCTGCTGATACTGCGCCATCATTTCCAATAATTTCACCTGTTCTTCTCTGGATAATCCGGGATAAAACATCTTGTTCTGCATCTGTTTCTGAATGTTATCCGCAAATGGTTCCGTATGTTCATTTTCCGGATTCATACGAAATGCTTTTTGATACAGTTCTTCATTCAGCTCTTTGATGCCATCCTCATATTCCTGAATCCAGCATTCACCTTTTGTTCCTTTCAACGCATCTTTGGGCATCCAGGTACATGCCGGTGTTCCACCCCAGTTACAGCCAACAATTCCAACCGGAACCTGCAGTTTCTCCTGTAACTGTACGGCAAAATAGTATCCAACAGCTGAGTAGTATGGAAGATTTTCCGGATCGCATGTTCTCCAGATTCCAAATCTTGAATAATCTTTTTCCTCTATCTGTTCCTCGTAAGACACTTCCGGATAATCAAAAAATGTAATCTCTTCTCTATTATCCTTTAACACCGTCTCATGTTGTTCATCAAACATCAGGAAATATTCCATATTAGACTGTCCGCCGGCGATCCACACCTCACCCACACGAACGTCTGTGTAGGTAATCGTTTCTTCCCCGGAAGAAATCACCATCTTAAGTCCCACAGCCGCTTCACAGGATGGCAATTCTGCCATCCATTCGCCGCTTTCGGATGCGATTGTATTTGCTTCACATCCAATATTTTCTAACGTAACTTTTACTTCAGCGTCAGGCTCTGCCGTCCCCCAAACCTGAATGGGTTTCTGTCTCTGTAAAGTCATATGATTTCCAAAAACCATTGCTGTTTTCAGCATTTTATCACCTCTTCAAATTTTACTTATCTAAAAGCTTACTGATTTTTTGCTGCATCCAACGCTGCATTCATATGATCAATCATTCCTTGAATTGCCGCTGTCGGAATCTGCACAAATGTCTTGAAGTTACGAAGTGGCATAGAATTCATCATGCTCTGCATCATCAAATCATCTTTATTGTTTACCTGTTCTTCTGATGCAAGGTGACTTCCTGCATGCTTCATCATTTCCTGAAATACTGCTGCAGTTACCGGATGTGCCAGGACATCTCCAAGGCATGTATTCATATCTACTGTAAACGGAAGTTCTTTCTCTGTTATGTATTCAACGGAAGTCTCCAATGCAATTTCCCTGCTTGAGTGACCAATGCAGATTTTGTAAGTTCCTGTTGCTGCGTACCAGTCTTTTAGTGATTCGTTGTAGTAACTGAAGCTTCTCTCATCTAATTTCATGCTGACAGTTTTTGTTTCTCCGGCTTCCAATGCCACCTTACAGAATCCTTTTAATTCTTTCTCTGGTCGAATTGCCGTATTGGTCTGATCTTTTACATAAAGCTGTACCACTTCTTTTCCTGCACGACTGCCTATGTTTGTTACATCCACAGAAACAACTACAGTATCCTGACCTTTCATTGTTTCTTTCTCTAATCTCAGATTACTGTATTTGAATGAGGTGTAACTTAATCCGTGTCCGAATGGCCACTGTACTGCCATTTTCTTTGTGTCATAATAACGATAACCGATGAATACACCTTCTGTGTAATCCACATTAAATTTGTCGTTTGCAAAATTCAAATAGCATGGTGTATCTTCTAATCTGAGTGGGAATGTCTCCGCCAGACGTCCGCATGGATTTGCTTCGCCCCAAAGAAGTGCATCTGTCGCTTCACCGACACCTTCTCCACCGAGATACATTTCCAATACAGCGGATACTTTATCTGCCCATGGACATTCCACCGGGCTTCCGTTATGGAGAACAACCACAACATTTTTCTGAACTTTACAGATTTCTTCAATCAGCTTATTTTGACATTTTGGAAGCTGCATATGTTCCCGGTCATATCCTTCCGACTCAAATGCATCCGGCAATCCGGCAAATACAACCGCAACATCTGCATTTTTTGCACATTCAATAGCTGTTTTTGCCGCATCTTCCTCATAGAGGTCCTTATCTGCTGAAAATCCCTTTTCGTATGTAGTCTGACGATTCTTTTCATTCGCAGTCTCCATTGCACTTGTTACATTCCATGAATTGATATGACTGCTTCCACCGCCCTGATATCTTGGCTTTTCTGCAAATTCTCCAATATATGCGATCTTCTGTCCTTCCTTGAGTGGGAGAACACCATTATTTTCTAATAAAACAGCACTTTCTTTTTCGATTTCAACCGCTTTCTTGTGGTCTTCATCCCAATCGACGGTTCCGTTCATCTGTTCTTTATCCAAAATCAAGTGAAGAATTCTCTCTACCACTTTATTTAAGTCAGCTTCATCTAAGCTTCCGTCTTTGACTGCTGCGATTATCTCTGCGTCATTGATTCCGCCTGATCCCGGCATCTCAATATCCGTACCGGCTTTGATGCCCTGTACACGGTCATTAATTGCACCCCAGTCAGTTACAACGCAGCCATCATATCCCCATGCATCTCTTAAGATTTCTGTGAGCAGATTCTTATTGTCAGCAGAAAATACACCGTTTATCTGGTTGTAACTGCACATAACTGTCTTTGGCGCCGCTTCCTTGATTGCAGTTTCAAATGCCGGCAAATAAATCTCATGTAATGTACGTTCTGACAGATTTGAGGAATTAGACATTCTGCGGTATTCCTGATTATTTGCCGCAAAATGTTTGATACTTGTTCCGACGCCCTTGGACTGTACTCCCTGAATATAGGAAGATGCAAGTTTTCCTGCCAGATACGGATCTTCTGAATAGTACTCAAAGTTTCTTCCGCACAGTGGGCTTCGTTTCATATTTACTGCTGGTCCGAGAAGCACATCTACACCTTCTGCATTACATTCATTTCCAAGAATCGTTCCCAATTCATTTGCCATCTCCGTGTCAAAGCTGGCTGCTGTTGCACATGCAGCCGGAAAACAAACTGCTTTGATACTTTCATTTAGCCCAAGGTGGTCTGCTTCCCCTTTCTGAGTTCTCAGTCCGTGAGGTCCATCAGACATAAACACAGCCGGAATATTCAATCTTTCAACTGCCTTTGTATGCCAGAAATCACTACCGGAACACAATCCTGCTTTTTCTTCCAAAGTCAATTTCTGAAGCAACTCCTGAATTCTTGCATCGTTCTTATTTGTCATTTCATTCTTCCTCCGTTTGAATCATGTTTCTTACTGATGTCTATTATACTTCGCAGGTTAGAGAACTTATTGCAATTACGTTACTTCAATTGCATATCCGTTGCCAATATTACTTGACGCCGATATTTTGGTGCAAAAAAAAATGTGATACTTGCATTCCCACTTCGTATGGGCTAAACTATTGTTGTCCATTTTGGACCTGTTCTTTTAGGCCATCAAACCAAAAACCCGCTTGTTTCATAAACAGAAACATCATCAAATCCAGTCCAAGCACTGCAATTACCAACACTACAAGTACGATCTTTCCTATTTTTTTTGCCATTTCTTTTTCCTCCCTAAATTAGAATCATCATTCACTTTTATTGATAATACCAACAAATTGTGATTCGTATTACAGATTAGTTACCTATATTTCATATTCGTTTCTTATCTGACATCTTATTAATTTCATCGCATTACCATTCATATTGGTAACATATTTATAACTACAGTAACCTTTATGCAATACAAAACAGCACTCTATTTCTTATCATATTCAAAAAGGAGTTCTTACTAATATGAAAACACAGACAATTGTATTAAATCAGGAACGAAATGTAACTCTGACTATTTATTTACAGGAAGTTGGAGAGAAATATTTAAGAATCCAAACAAGACCAGCGGCACTTATACTTCCCGGCGGCGGCTACCAGTTTTGTGCTGATTCCGAAGGAGATCCTGTTGCATTGGAGTACTTAAATGCTGGCTTTCAGGCATTTGTTCTTCGCTATTCAGTGGGAAAGGATGCTGTCTGGCCAAATCCTCTGGATGATTATGAAAATGCGATGGAATATATTCTTGCTCATGCAGAAAAATGGAACATTTGTCCAGAAAAAATCGCAGTTGTAGGCTTTTCTGCGGGCGGACATCTTGCTGCCTGTGCGGCAACCATGGCAAAGCATAAGCCATCTGCTGCCATTTTAGGCTATGCTGCAACGATGGAAAAGTTCATTTCTATCTGTGCCCCAAATGCACCCGGTCCTGTCGATGCGGTAGACCGCAAAACATGTCCTTGCTTCGTTTTCGCCACACGCAATGATAAAGTGGTGCCTGCCGAAAACAGTCTGCGATTTATCAATGCGCTCTACACAAATGGAATTTCTTTTGAAAGTCATATCTATGGATATGGACCTCATGGCTTTGCAACTGTGAATCCAACGGTTCAAGATCCCTCTGCTCTGTGCAGCCGTGCGCCTCACTGGGTAGCAGACAGTATGGAATGGTTGTGGGACATCTGGGGAGATATCGATGCTGAGCCTGACAATAAACCGAGATGTGCACGAACTGTCGGCGGCGATTATGGGGAATTTCTTTCCGTTGAATGTACAACGGACTGCATTCTAAAAAATGAATCTGCAAAAGAACTGCTTCACTCCATCGGCATGGGAGAACTCATCTCAAACATGGAAGGTCTAAAAGGTAGCAACATCGTTCTTCATCAGATTTTAGAGTACGCACAACTGTCCGAAGAGCAAATCACAGGAATTGATACTATGCTCTCTGAGATACCAAATTTAGAATTAAAATAAAAAATTTCTCATAAAAAAAACAGGCACTGATCTATTGGTCAGTGTCTGTTTTTTTTATTCTTCCTATCTATTTCAGTGAAAATGCAACATCATATGCATCCTGAATGACGGTCTTGAGATTTCCGACTTTGGCAGCGTCTCCAATTACATGTACATGATTAGTTTCATTTGCTTCACACAACGCATCTGACACATAACCTACAGATAAGACTACCGAATCACAACTGATAACCTTCTCGCCTTCCTTCGTTTCAATCACCACGCTGTCCTCATTGATCTGTTTTACAGTGCTTTCCATATACAGCGGCACCTGATAGTAACGCATATAATCTCTCAGGCACTCTGAGTTTGCCGCACAAACCCCAACTGCTTTAATCAGCTCATCTGTCATCTCGACAATAATTGGTTTCTTCCCTTTGCGCGCCAAATCAAATGCAATCTCGCATCCGGTAAGTCCACCGCCGACAACAACTACCGTATCTCCAACCGGTTTATTGCCCAGCAGATAATCAACTGCCTCTACACCAAGATCAAATCCAGGAATTCCAATTTTTCTTGCTTTGGAACCGGTTGCAACAATCACCTCACCCGCATCCAATTTCGATACATCCGAAATCTCTGTCTGCAAATGTACCTGAATCGGGAGCTTCGAAATCTGTGTTTTATACCACTCGATCAATTCTCTGTCTTTCTCTTTGAAATCAGGAGCTGCCGCAGCAATGAATACTCCGCCTAGTATGATTATAGTTAGTATAATTAGGGTCTGCTTTTTGAACTTCTGGAAGTATAACTTTTAGAACTCTTGAGGTTCAAATCCTGAACTTCTGTGGAAACATCAGTATTTGCTGGCGTTTCTTCCTCTGTTTCTCCTATTGTGGCAAAATTCTTTACATAAATAATATCCGGTTTTCCCAGTCCCCTGCGTTTCTTCTCAATCAATCCTATCCCATTATCGCTGTCCAGCTCTTTCATAATCTTAACACAGGTTGCTTTTGCACATCCCAAATCCTCCATGACATTATCAAGCGTATAAATAATATAGGCTCTGTTTTCTTCATCCAGCCAGCCATTTTTCATGGACAGTGACATACGGTCAAGCATCAGACCGTACAGGAGCTTGGCATCGCTGCTAAGCCCCTTGAAACGCTCATCTTTAATCAGCAGCCGGGGAACACAATAAAAGGAAAACTGTTCTGCTTCAATTCCATAATAATAATCAAACTGTATCTGTTTACCCATTTTACCGCACCCCCTTTACTGTTTCTTCTACCATTCCTCCAATAAGTACAGGATAATCCCCTCAATCTCTTCGCCGGAGTATTCCTCTGAAAAAAACTGGCTGATTTTTTCAGACTTAATTGTGACCTTTCTCTCTTTCGGCTTTTCCTCCGTCAGAATCAGACGCACCATCGGCAGCGTCAGTTCGCCGCTCTTCCCGTATTCCTTCAGCTTGGCAGACTGTACCGTGGAAATATTTGCTCCGCTTTCCTCAAGGATTACCAGCACCCATTGCTGTGCATCTTCCGACAGAAAAGAAATATCAACACCCTGTACCAGACCGATTTTCTTTCTATCAACCAGCTCTAACAGCTCATCGGACAGCCTTGCAAGCCAGATATATCGCTGTACGGTCTTTCCGCTTTCTCCGGCAGCTTCTCCCACCTCGTCAAGCGTATTTCCATTTCCCTTTTTGCCCTGATGCTTCATAGCCTCATATTTCATGGCATAGGCTCTCGCCTTTTCGCTGGGCAGAATGTCCTCACGCTGAATATTAGAATCCACCATGATAATCGTAGCTTCATCGTCTGTATAATTGCGGACAATCACAGGCATATCCTCTTTTCCTGCCCGTTCTGAACCTCGTTTTCTGCGGTGTCCGGCTATGATTTCATAGCCGCCCTCTGCCCTCGGTCTGGCAATTCCCGGTACAAGCACCCCATACTTGCTGATGCTCTCCGTTGTTTCTTCCATTTTTTCATCATCCAGAACACGGAACGGATGATTTCTGAACTCATGCAAATCCGTGAGCTTGGCTCTGATAATCTGCTCTTCACTGCCTATATTTTCTTCTGTATTTCCAAATAAATCATCATAACTGCTTAATTTTACCTTTGCGGCACTTCCTGCTTTACTCATTCCCAAGCACCTCCTCCGTCAAAGACTGATAAGCAGCGGCTACTTTGCTTTTCGGATCATGTTCGTAGATACTGACACCCTCTGCGGAAATCTCTGCCGCACGGACGGAAACCGGAATGCTGTTTTCAAATATCCGCACCTTACTACTGTAATTCTCCACCAGCAATGCGGTAATATCCTTTGCATAATTTGTTCTGGCATCCACCATTGTCAGCAGAATCCCCTCAATCGTCAGTTTCGGGTTAATCTGCCTCCTGACCTTTCCAATGGTCTTAATAAGCTGCTGTAACCCTTTTGCCGGAAGATATGCCGCCTGCACCGGAATCAGGATACTGTCCGCACAGGCAAAAGCGTTTATGGTAATCATGCCGAGGGAGGGCATACAGTCAATCAAAATATAATCATAATTATCCTTTACCAGCTCTATGTAGGAACGCATCACAAGCTCTCGGCTCATCACATTTACAAGTGATACTTCCAGACCGGAAAGCTCGATGTTTCCCGGCATCAGGTCAATTCCCTCTTTGTGCTTCAGGATACCATAATCCGCTTCCATATCTTCATCATTGATGATATTGCCAAGTGCTGTTGCAAGTGTTTCCTCCAGCTTATCCGGCTCTGTGAAGCCAAGACTGTCCGTCAGACTGCCCTGTGCATCGGCGTCAATCAGCAGGACATTCTTTCCCTGTTTTGCCAGTCCTATACCTAAATTGCTCGTTGTGGTGGTCTTGCCCACACCACCTTTTTGGTTTGCGATTGCGATTATTTTACACATGATAGATTCTCCTTTGTTCTCTGCTATTTTTCTGCTACGTTGCTTTTCTTTACTTCTACATACGCCCTGTAAAATTTCTTCGTTCCCTTGTTCGGATACATCTCGGAAAACTCCGTCACTTCCACTTTCGGATTCCTCTGCAAAATCTTTCCGAACCACTTAATATCATTCTTTGTTCCCATCAATCTGACTTTTAACATTAGTCTGTTCCTCCCAATAAGGCGTACAGCTTATGGTTGTATGCGGCATATTCCGGATACCGAATCTGAATTGCCTGCCAGAAATATGGTGCATAGGCACAGCAGAATATTTCCTCCACCGTATACTGCCTGCACTCGTCCACCTGTTCCTCTGCATCTTCATAATCGTAGACGCTGGGTGTTCCATTGCAATACAGATTGAATGCCATCCTGACCACTCTCACACTTCCACTGGTCTGCCAGCCTTCATGTAAACACTCTGTTATTACGCATCCTGTTTTGAAATCATAAATTCTGTAAACATTTCTTCTGGTATCATCGCTGATCCCAAGACAATAGCAGAGTGCCTTGTGGTAAACATCCTGATACCGGACTTCCTTTAACTTCTCGTAGTAGAATTTCTCATGTGCATCGCTGATAAAAATAATCTTTTCTTCCTTTTTGGTTTCTGCTCCTAACGCTGTACTTGTCATTTCGTTTTCCTCCTTCAATTTGATTGACCATAACATATCTGTAGCTCTTCGTTTTCCATCTGAACATCTGTCAGTCGGGAATACGAATATGCATATCAGCCTTACGCAAACGCAAAAAGGGACACTTTCACGTTTTAAATGAAAGTGTCCCTAATATCTTAGGTACAATATTGAGTTGGAACATCAACTACTCTGCTTCAAATGATGCGGCAGAATCATTATTTCTTCGCCATTCTGCACCATTCGTCGCAAATTTGTTGTACTTTTGTTGTACTCTACCCTTCTGCAACAACAATTTAGTACAGCGAACTTTACTCTTAGTAAAGTTTTGCACCTGCCGGAATCCGTTCATTAACCATGAGAAGATTTAATCCCTCATGTCCATCTTCCTCGTGTACTGCTGAAATCAGCATACCCTCGGAATCAATGCCCATCATCTTTCTCGGAGGCAGATTTACGATTGCAATCGCTGTCTTGCCGATTAGATCTTCTGGCTCGTAATACTCGTGAATACCGCTTAAAATCGTGCGTTTCCGGTCTGTTCCGTCATCCAGAGTGAACTTTAAAAGCTTCTTACTCTTCGGTACTGCTTCACATTCCAGAATCTTTACAGCACGGTAATCAGCCTTTGCAAAGGTATCGAAATCAATCATTTCTTCAAACAATGGTTCGATTTTTACGTTGGAGAAATCAATTTTTTCTGCCACTTTTTCCTCTGCAACAGCAGCATTTTCTACTGCCTTTTCAGCCTTCACTTCGCCCTTCTTTGCGTCTAAGGACTTCATTGTCGGGAACCTAGCCAGCCATAATCCACATTAGTCCATATAAGTAGAAATCAGCGGTTTCA
>JAUNPJ010000039.1 GCA_030536755.1 Eubacteriales bacterium
CCTCCACACCTGTCCCCTTGTCCTCCCCCGTCCTGATCATAGCACCATAATCAATGTTCCTGCACCAATGAGAATACATCCGACCAGTGACTTTGCCGTGAATTTTTCATGCAGAAAAACAAAAGCAAAAACCAGCGTAATCACTACACTCAGTTTATCAATCGGTACAACTTTAGATGCATCTCCCGTCTGCAGTGCCCGATAATAGCATAGCCAGGATGCTCCGGTAGCAAGGCCGGACAGAATCAGAAATATCCAGCTTTTTTTACTGATTTCCGACATTCCTGACTGCGCATGAGTCAAAAATACCATTCCCCAGGACAGAAACACTACCACAACTGTTCTAATTGCTGTCGCAAGATTTGAGTTCACACCATCTATACCAACCTTCGCCAGTATAGAAGTAAGTGCCGCAAATACTGCGGAAAGTAACGCAAATATCATCCACATACCTTATCCCCTCCGTGTCAGTATTTTCCTTTCAATTTATAAATCATCAAGAATATCCCGATATTCTTTTTCGATTTCTTCTTTTATACAGCAAAAAGTCGGAATATAAATTTCAAGAATTCGTTTTACCAGTTCTTTCGCCTCTGTCCCATCATAAATATGAGTCATACTATTTCGATCTTTTAACATAGAAAGCCATGTTTTCTCCTCTAAAAAATCATAGACCTGATACGCAGTTTTTATAATTTCTCTCGGCGAGCCTGTGTTGGCTGTATTCCTGCCTTCATATCGAAGCAATTCTTTCAATACTTTCCACGATAACTCAAACTGAATAAAAAATTTATCAATAATTCCGCTGACAATAAATTCATTACTCAGATCTTCCTTATACGCTCTTGAAAGAACTTCCAGATTTGATTTGAAATTATCAAACTTTTTCATAAATCACCATTCCTTCCGTTTCTATTGCCTTCTCAAAATTTTTTTGATGTTTCTTTCCCATATCCACAACGTCATACATCAAAAGCGTGGAGGTATCTTCTTCTACATCCAAAGCAAATTCTGCAATGTTTCCTCCATATACAGCCAGATCAATATCGCTTGCCCTATGATAATCCCCTCTTGCTCTGGAACCAAATAAAATAACTTTTTTCACACCATGTTTTTGCGCTAATTGCACGATTTCTTCTAAAACCTGTTCCTTTATACCTGTATCCATTCTCTCACATCCTATTTCCACATGGACCAATTCTCGTTAAATCGAATATCCCATGTCATAAGCTTCACGGAAAACATCCTGATCTGCTGCCAGACCTGCATCCATTACGTTCGTTGCATACACTCTTCCTGCAATCCTGTACTCCTCCAGATGTTCTACAAATCCATCCAAATCACCCAGGGAACGCTCTACAATTTCTTTCCCCAAGCCTGCTGATACAATATAATAAACATCTTTTTTACCAAGATTTTGCCAGATTGGATATGTCCTGTCTATAAATGTTTTCATCTGGGCACTGATTCCATAAAAATAAACCGGCGTCGCAAGAACCAGTACATCTGCCTTTTTATACAGTTCTAATACCTCTTTCATGTCATCCTTTAATATACATTGCCCTCCATTTTTCATACACGCATCACAAGCCCGGCAAAAACCAATATCCAAATCCATCAAACGAACCAGTGTCACCTGATGCCCTTTCGCTTCTGCACCTTTTTTAAATTGTTCACAAAGAATTTGTGAATTCCCCTTCTTTCTTGGAGAACTGGAAATAATCAATACATTTTTCATCATCATTCCTCTTTCTATCCGAATTTTTATTTATCACGCACGTTTTAATCATTATACCATCAAGCGAATATAGTTGCCATACATCTGAGAAATCAATTCACTCCATATATTTTTTCTGCCTCTGGCAGCACAAAGGGACGGTTCTTTCTTTGCCAGCCACGCCGGTATCGTCGCAGTCGGTGTACCCATGATCGCTTTCAATCCCTTTTCCTGTGCCTTCGCAATCACATGATCAAAAAATGAAAAATCATAACACCCAAAGAATGTAAAATACAGAACACCATACCAGATATGCATTGCCGCTCATACCATTATCTAAAAACAATAATACAAGAACAATTGCATTCATTACAGTACCAATCATAATCCATGGTCTAAATTTTCCCCATTTGGAACGTGTATTGTCTACAACCATTCCCATAAAAGGATCGTTAAATGCATCCCTATAACACAAATTTTTACTTATTTTTTTACTACCAATTTTATCTCTTAACCATACAAGAGAACATCTCAGACGGTCTTTCCTATAAAATAAAAAAAGACGCATGTTCTTTTCAGATACATGCCTCTCTCTCCATCCTGTTTCTTATTCTATTACACTTTGGCGATCAATCAGCAAACAAGGCACAACAATCTTTTTCGGACTACGCATCCCGTTCCAGAGAAACTGCATACACAGCATCGCGGATTTTGCATTTTCCCTCAAAAACACTTCCATCGAAGAAATCGGAGGTGTCGCAAATTCAGAAAAGCTGGTATTATTAAAAGAAACCATGCCAATATCTTCCGGCACAGAAATGTTTCGCTCCCGAAGAGCCTTTAATACTCCCGGCACTACCGCATCAGAAGCAGCCGCCAATGCCTGCGGAAGCTCCGCATGAGTCTCTATATATTCCATCATTGCAGAGTACCCGCCTTTTGCATTCATGGGACAATCAATGATTAAATCCTCATGAAACAAACCTCTGGCAGTCATTGCATTTCGATAATAGTAAAATCTTGGATCGAGCGTCATATGCTTCTCATCATCAAACGTCTTCACACTTCCTATATAGGCAATCCGCTCTTTTTTCCTTTCAAAGCAATACTGAAGCATCAAGCGCACTGCCTGATGGTAATTTGGCACAATGCTGTAATAGTGCAGCGGATCAGGAGTGGAATCCAAAAAAACAATATCCTCGGTATATTCCTCAAAGCAGGCTACTTCCTGCGGCGTAAATCTTCCAATCGCAATCAATCCATCCAGCGGTTCCTTGTCATGTTTCACAAACCGTCCAGCCTCGTTCCTCAATAAAGTCACCGTAGTCCAGCCATTCGCAAAACATTCCTCATCCACCATGCTCTTTAATACCAGATAATAAATATCCTCCATCTGCTCAGTCATTTCAAACATCTGGGCTATCCCGATTCGTTTTCGTTCTGCTTTTTTCAAAGCCTGGGCTACCGTTTGGGAACTGCCCACTGCCATGGGGTTGCCCTGCACTCTCTGAGAAACTGTTTTATAATTTAATTCTCTTGCCACACGCAAAATAGACTCCCGCGTCTCCTGTGCAACACTTAAATTCGGATCTCCGTTCAAAACTCTGGAGACCGTCGCCTGAGAAACTCCAATTTTATTTGCTATATCTTTTAACGTTGCCATACTTATTCCTCACAAATGTTTGTAAATCTAAAATATCTGCTTTTACTAAAAATAATAGCATTTTTACTTATAAATGTAAAGAGTGGCACTGTCTATAATACCATAATCAATGTACATGCATGTTACTGTTCACACGGCACTATTCCGCGAGGTGTTTTGGCATGAATATGCCAAAATCCCGAGACATACAAGCCAAAATTCCATTGCCGAAGGCAATCTGGAATGAATTTTGGCTAAGTTGCTGTGAACGGAGTGAACAGTAACACATGCATCGCTTCGATTACACATCTTGCGCTTTTGCTGCAAAACGATTATGATAAAACAAGAGATTTTACAAGAAGGAGAGCCGACTTATGTTTGAATATGAAAGAAAAAACGATTCCATCTACATTACCAAATACACCGATTCTCAGCCACAGGTGGAAGTACCAGAGGAAATTGACGGGATGAACGTATCTGAAATCGGCGATTATGCCTTCGCCAACACAGAGATCACACACTTAACCCTCCCATCCTCTATCCAGCGCCTGGGAAGATATGCACTGTACAACTGCAGTCATTTGACCGACTTTTCTTTTCCAGGCTCCATCCGTGATATTGGTGCGGGGGCGTTCACCGGCTGCCATCATATTCAAAAGCTCTGCGTTACCACCGCAGAAGACAGTCCCTCCTGCCTGCGTGAAATTCTGATGGAAATACCGGAGGAATTGTCTGTGGAGTATATCTGCCCGGAGGGAACTGCCAGCCTGATCTTCCCGGAGTTTTTTGAGGAGAGCATTGAGAATACTCCTGCCCGGATCATCTCCATCCAGACTCACGGAAGCGGCATTCAATTTCGAAATTGCTTTCTGCACAAGAAATTTCAGTTCGCAGAATACGACAAATGCTTCTCTTTCGCTCTTGTCCAGGAACGCTTTGAATTTCTGATTCAGCTCGTACTAAAAAGGCTGCGCTATCCTCTTCACCTGTCTGAACAGGCCAAAGATGCTTACACAGCCTATGTGAATGATCATTTTGATGAAGCCATCTCCTATTTTACAAAAAAACAGGATTTGGAGACGATCAGCTATCTGATGAACTTCCGTCATCAGCATATAGCTCCGAAAACTCTGGATTTTGAACTGTAAAAACCGCCAACTGGCACGCTTTCCCTTGACAGCCGCCCTCTTCCTATACTAAAATAGGGGCGTTGCATAAAATTTATATAAAAATAAGAAATGAAATTCAGGAGGCCGACTGTGGCAAACTATACAAAGGAAATTGAAAAACGACGCACTTTTGCGATTATCTCTCACCCCGATGCAGGTAAGACAACCCTGACCGAGAAATTCCTGCTCTACGGCGGTGCGATCAATCTGGCTGGTTCTGTAAAGGGTAAGGCGACTGCCCGCCATGCCGTATCTGACTGGATGGAAATTGAAAAAGAAAGAGGTATTTCCGTTACCTCTTCCGTACTGCAGTTCCACTATGACAATTACTGTATCAACATTCTGGACACCCCGGGACATCAGGACTTCTCCGAGGATACCTACCGTACCCTGATGGCAGCCGATTCTGCCGTCATGGTCATTGACGGTTCCAAAGGTGTCGAGGCACAGACACGTAAACTGTTTAAAGTATGTGTTATGCGCCACATTCCGATTTTTACTTTTATCAATAAAATGGACCGCGATGCCAACGATACCTTCGATCTTCTTGATGAGATTGAGAAAGAGCTCGGCATTGCGACATGTCCGGTAAACTGGCCGATTGGTTCCGGTAAGCAGTTCCGCGGTGTTTACGACAGAAATACGAAAAAAGTGCTGACCTTCTCCGATACCCAGAAGGGTACCAAAGAGGGAATCGAGGAGACCATCGATGTGGACGATCCGCACCTGCTTGATGTGGTCAGCGAAGAACAGCGCGATACTCTGCTTGAAGAGATCGAACTTCTCGACGGTGCCAGTGCTGAATTTGATCAGGAACTGGTCAGCAAGGGAGAACTTTCTCCTGTCTTCTTCGGTTCCGCGCTCACTAACTTCGGTGTAGAGACATTCCTGAAACACTTCCTCAAGATGACAACTTCTCCTCTGCCCCGCAAGGCAGACTGTGGAGAGATCAATCCAATGAGCGAGGATTTCTCTGCCTTTGTCTTTAAGATTCAGGCAAACATGAACAAGGCACATCGCGACCGAATTGCTTTTATGCGTATCTGTTCCGGCAAATTTGATGCCGCAAAAGAGGTTTATCACGTGCAGGGCAACCGCAAAATGCGCCTGTCCCAGCCTCAGCAGATGATGGCAGAATCCCGCCACGTCGTCGATGAGGCATATGCCGGTGACATTATCGGTGTGTTCGACCCGGGCATTTTCTCCATTGGCGATACGCTGTGCGCTCCTGGCAAAAAGTTTGCCTACGAGGGAATCCCAACTTTTGCACCAGAGCATTTTGCCAGAGTTACCCAGATGGATACCATGAAGAGAAAACAGTTTATCAAGGGAATCAACCAGATTGCACAGGAAGGTGCCATCCAGATTTTCCAGGAGCTGAATACCGGTATGGAAGAGATTATCGTCGGTGTAGTCGGCGTCCTGCAGTTTGATGTACTAAAATACCGTCTGGAAAATGAATACAATGTAGAAATCCGTCTGGATAAATTGCCGTACGAGCATATCCGCTGGATTGAGAACAAAGACGAAATTGATGTGAAGAAGATTGTGGGAACCTCCGATATGAAGAAAGTAACCGACTTAAAGGGCAACCCGCTTCTGCTGTTCGTCAACGCATGGAGCGTCGGCATGACGCTGGACCGCAACGACGGTCTGATCTTATCCGAGTTTAGCCGTTCTTAATTTTTTCATAACTACAATCGCCCAATCACAGGCTTTTTATGCCTATGGTCGGGCGATTCTTTTATGCCAAAATCCTTATTCTTCTTCCGCTGCCTGTTCGAGGGATGTAATCACAATATTTTCTGGGGCTATGTCTGTTTTACGTTTGACGATGTCCTCAATCTGGGCGCGCTTATCATCTGGAATCTCTGCCATGGGAACCACGACATCTGCAGAATCTCCGGTCAGATTCACTACGGAATTTTCAAATCCTTTCGCTGCCAGCAGAAGCTCCGCTGCCGCTTCTTTTTCCGCTTTGTCTGTCATATCCACCATCGTAGCAACTGCCTCCTGCTTCTGTTCTTCTGAGATATCCGGATTGTCAATGATATTCTGCAGTTCTTCCCGATTCTGAGAACGCACCTGTTCTCTGCTTACTTTCGCCTGAGCGGCAAAGGTAGATGCCCCTGTCAGCACAGCCTCACCGGGAATATCTGTGGAAGTTTTCTGCGCTTCCTCTAAACCAGACGTGCTGTCTGCATCAGAAGCAGACGCATTTTCCTCCAGCAGCGCTGTCTCATCACTGATGTCATAATCCAGGCTGTCGATATCCTCCACAATGGTCCCGGAACTGTCTGTGCTTGCCTCCTTGCTGCCGAATCCGAAATCCGTATCGGAGAAATTCAGGTATCCGGCCACAGCAATCATAATGGCCAAAGCAGTAATGATCACCTGGTTTTTCTTAAAAATTCTTTTCACGTTACCTCTCCTCACTTCATTTTCATTACTTTAATTTTATGGGCTTCCACCTGAAATAATGCCATAACTGACTCCTGAATCTTCTGAACGATTACCGGATCATCCGCACCTTCTGCCACAATCAGAACTCCCTGCACACATGCACTTGTCTCTAAAGAGCTCCAGCTGTTACTCGTATTCGACGGATACAGCATTACCTGCACATTCCCCACGCCTTCAACCTGACCGAGGACCTGCTCCAGCTTTCTCTCCAGGCGGTCTGACGTCTCCTCATCGCGGCTTTTAGATACGGACAGCCCGGAATCCGCTTCCTCTCCATCCTTTTTGCTCACCGGCATGGCAATGACAGCCAGCAGCAATCCAAACAAAAGCAGCACCAGCCACTGCTGCTTTCCCATATTTTTCAATGAAAACCCCTGAGATGCATTCGGATGAGGCTCTTCCTGCCAGTTCATTGTGCCGCTCCCTCCTCTCTGGAAATTTCCTGCTTCACATATTCATCCAAAGGCGACTCCTGAACCGTAAAATCCCGCATCTGTAATTCCAGGTTCTGTTCTTCTTCCGCATATTGCCGGATCAGATTTTCCACCGAAGCCTTCAGGTTCATCAATTCCAGAAGCGGAGATACCAGCATGAGAATCAGAAGAAGCCCCATAAAAAAACGAATATATTCTTCGTATCTTCCATCTGGAACAAGATGTGTCACAACGGTCAGAAAAATATAAAAAACAGCCAGATTTTTCATCCATTCATAAATTTGCTGCCCCATTTGCTCTCCCTTTACCGCGCTCCGGCAACTACGATTACCGTCAGCATACAAAGCACTTCCGAGGTAAACAGAATCTTCATTAATAACAAACAACCCTCTCCCATCGTATTAATGCAGCCTACGATTCGTTTGTCCGAAACAGGCTGTGCGGCCGCTGCCAGAAGTTTGTACAAAATCCCGCTGACTCCGTACCGCAGAATCGGCGTCAGTCCCCACATTAGAAATGCCGCAAGAAACACAACCCCAAGACTGTTGCGGATCAACACCGCACTTGTAAGAATGATCTCTGTCACAGAATTGATGACATTACCCACGCCGGGAATCGCCCCTGCTGTTTTTCCTATGGCGCTTCGCTTCAGCCTATCCATCACCGGTGCCACAAGTCCCTGAATCACCTGCATCCCAACCAACACACCGAGCATGGTTTTCAAAGACCATTCCACGAGCATTTTTAAAAGTTCTGACAGCCTGGACAGCATTTCTTCTCTCGATAGATGATTGACAAGTTCCAACAAAACATACAGATTAACGCACGGAAGAAGCAGACTGACTGCAGCGATTTGAATCATCAGAATCAAAATCAGCACAATCTGGTAAAACAACGACGCAGTTGTCACCCCTACGGAAGCTGCCACGGCCAGATAATAAGCCGGAGCTGCCGCCTTCATCAGGGATGCCAGAAGAGAAAGATTTTTTTCAAGATTATGACTCATACTCCCAAATAGATTCATAAGAAATGCAAACAAAATCAGATAAATAACATAAAAGCTGATTTCTCCCACTTGACTTTTTTCAAATGCTTTTGCAAAATTTGCAAAAAAGGCGGCGGCGAAAACCAGCAATACTATCTGAAAAATACTCTGCCTTTGCCTGTCAATTTCCCCAAAAACAGCCTCGTATACAATTTCCAGAAACATGTCTTTGGAAAATGGCTGTTCTCCGCTGATAATCTGTCTGATTGCCTCTCCCAGATGAAACGATTTGTCTCCCATCAATTCGTCCATCATATTCTGTATCTCATCCAGTTCCATTTTTTCCAGAAGTTCACCGCTGTAATCCTCATAGTCTTTCTCAGGAATCATCTCCACCGTTTTATTTTCTTCGGCCTTTGCCTGTGCAAAATCAGTACAAAAAAAGAAGATACTGCACAAAATCCAAAAGAGGATTCTTCTGCCGTATCTTTTCCATTTTTTCATACTCTTCACCCCAAAAAGCTAGAGACTGCTTCCAAAAGCCCCAGCAAGATTGGCATACTTACAGTCATAACAGCAAGCTTTCCAAACAGCTCAATCTGATTCCCGATATTTCCGTATCCGGCATCCTTGCATATACCGGAGGTAAATTGTCCGATATAAGAAATACCAAGCATTTTTAAAATAGCCGTCATATAACTGCTGTCAATCGGCAGATTGGACTGTATTTTTTTCAGGGAATCACAAAGATATTCCAGCCTGGAGACAGCAGCCATCAAAATCAAAATCCCAACACCAAAGCTAACGTAAAAAGCATACTCCGGCCTTGTTCCTTTCAGCATAAAGCCAAACAGCACTCCTGCTATTCCCAGCATGGAAATCTTCACAATGTCCATCGCAGTCTCTCCTACAGCATAAACAGATTTTTGATGGTTTCGAAAAGGTCATAAATATAAGGAAGGATCCAGAAAAGCACAATGATCAAGCCCGCCAGACTCACCAGAAATGCCTGTTCTTCCCGACCGCTGTGTTTGAGCACCTGACTTAGAACCGATACCAGTATGCCCACAGCCGCAATCTTAAAAATAATGCTGACTTCCACAACCCTCCCCCTTTTACAAAAACAAAATCACCAGGAACAGACCTCCCATAATTCCCAGTGTCTGGTATAATTTCTGCCTGCCCGGCATAACTTCATAAGCGGTCATCACTTCCTGCTTCAGTTCCGTCTCATAAAGCTGCAGTGTCCGAAGCTGCATCTGCCGATCGAGGTAACCAAGCGAAGTTCCCATATGACACAGCATCTCCAAATCTTTTTTCTCAAGACTGCTCGCTCCCAGACAGCGATATACACTCTGCTCAAAAAGCTCCGCAAATGTCCTGGACGGAAATTTCATCATCTCTTTTACAAGTTCCTCCAAAAAAGAGGCAAACGGTTCTTCCATTCTCTGTGCTGTATGCTTCAATGCCTCTGGAAGAGGTGTATTTGCGTATGTAATTTCTCCCATGAGGAAGGCGGCCATACGCTGCAGTGCCTGCAGCTGACGATATCGCCGCCCCACCTGCACACTCATGGAATAGCCCACCCCCGCTCCCCCTGCAATCATGCATATTAAACCTGCGATTTTCAGCACAGACATACTTTTTCCTGATAGAGGCAGGTCCCTCTCTCATCAAAAATCGCCTGTACCACACCTGCTTTTGTCTGTTTTGCAAGCAGTATGTAACGCTCAAAGACCCGTTCATCCATCAATCTCTGGAGCAAAGGTTTTTGCTTGATTTCATCAATGGAGCCTCCGTGAACCGTCGCCATCAGTGTACATCCGCAATGTATAACGGACTCAATCGCACGGATATCCTCATAATCACCAATCTCATCCACAGCCACCACGCTGGGTGACATGGAACGAATCAGCATCATCATACCTTCCGCCTTCGGACAACAGTCCAGCACATCCGTCCGGATTCCCAGATCATTCTGAGGAACTCCCTGATAACAGCCGGCAATCTCGGAACGTTCGTCCACGACGCCGACTGTACATCCTGGATGTCCGCCAAAACCATTGGAAATCTGGCGGATCACATCGCGAAGAAGCGTCGTCTTTCCGCAGCGCGGCGGAGAAATAATCAGTGTGTGACAAACGCGATTGTCCTGATACAGATAAGGCATCACGAAGTCGGCACAGCCGGTCACCTGATGGGCAAGCCTTACATTAATATAGGAAATATGCTTGACCCCTTTTACCTTCTCACCGTCCAGAATTGTTTTTCCCGCAATTCCTACACGATGACCTCCCTGTACCGTCAGAAATCCCTGCCGTATCTCATCTTCATACGCATACAGCGAATAGCCTGCGATATGCTCCAGACTCTCCTGAATATCTCCTGGTGTTACATAATAAGCCTGTCTTTCTTCCCGGCACAATTTTCCATCGTTTCCCAGAAAAAATTCCTCTCCCCTGTACACAAGCAGCAAAGGTCCCTGAATCCGCAGTCGGATTTCATATAGATTCGAAAAATCTATGGATAACTGAGACAGCCGTTTTCTTATGGGAGGGGAAAACAGACAGATGATTTGATTTCGATCCATACTCTCACCCCTTTGTTAGAATATATG
The DNA here is from genome assembly GCA_030536755.1 of Eubacteriales bacterium. Lineage (GTDB taxonomy): Bacteria > Bacillota > Clostridia > Lachnospirales > Lachnospiraceae > JALFVM01. The sequence continues at coordinate 11,028 of JAUNPJ010000039.1, forward strand.
TGAGAAGCTTCGGATTATGCCTGCGAAATTTATTTTTTCTATTTTCCTGAAATTCCTGTTTGGCGGGGTGGTCGTATGTGCACCGCTTTCCTGGTCAACGGAACACTTCCCAACGGCAAAGTTTTCGGGTCGTTTACTTCCGGAGTTTTTCTACATGACCTGCACTCGCCCGGGAGGGATACCACCGCCCAGGCATGTCGATTTTCTTGCTTTTTCTGCGCCGCTTATGGATTGCTCTTGCCGCGAACTCGCGCTTTGCGCTCAAACAGTGCGTCGCGAGCAATCGCTATGCTCGAAAAATCTGCGAAAATTTCTCCAAATGCCTGGGCGGTGGTATCCCTCCCGGACAAGCACGGTCATGCGGAAAACTCCTACATTTTCGCAAATGATGCAGATTTTGAAAAAACGTAACTGTTCAGCAGGTAATATCCCGAGACATACAAGCCAAAATCCATGAAATTGCATATGTTCTTCTGTCTGGTACACCTTTCAATAAAAGGCATTGTCGACAAAGTAGAACAGCCATTTGCACAGATTGATCACCTTCCAGAATCAAAGTGCAGATCTCTCCGCTTGTGCGGGCAGACCTTTGGCAGATTTTCGCAGGTTTGGCGAGCATAGCGATTGCTTTGAAAACACTGTTTGAGCGCAGGGCGCGAGTTCGTTTGAAAAGCAATCCATAGGCGGCGCAGCCAAACCAAGAAAATCAACAGGTTGCCTGCACAAGCGGAGAAATCGCACTTGATGTGGAAAGTCCTCCCTGTGCAAATGGCTGTTCGGAAGCCCAAAGCCAAACCCTGCCGTTGGGAAGTGTTCCGTTGACCAGGAAAGTGGTGCACATACGACCGACTCAACAAACAGGAAATTTTCGGGAACATTACATTCCGATTTCATCCAGGAAGCGGGATTTTTCCATCTTTTTGTCATACTGTTGATAGACATAGCAAAGCCACAGTTCTTTCCGTGCACGTGTCATGCCGACATAGAACAGTCTTCGTTCTTCCTCCAGCTGAGACTCCAGCTGTGCCTTGCGGTAGGGGATGACTTCCTCGTTTACATTGATGATCCATACTTTGTCAAATTCCAAGCCTTTAGAACTGTGAAGTGTCGCAATCGTAACTCCTTCCCGTTTCTCATTCTGCTCTCGCTGCTGGCGGTCGGACTCCTCTTTGTAACGGCGGATATGCTCCTTCCATTCTTCCAGAGTCTTGTATTCTCTGGCACTTTCCTGCAGACGGTTCAGAATCTCATACAGTTCCTCCGGCTTGATTTTACGATACAAAGCATATTCCCGCAGATACTCCTCATACCCGATCGCATGACGAATGTAATTCATTCCCGCATAAGGAGACATCCGTTTGAGACGTTTCATATGTGCCTCCATCTCATCAATGCGGTCACACATCCAGTCTCTGTCCTCATAAAAAATGCGCAGAGTTTCAAAAGACACCGTCGGCTCATAGACAGCCTCCCTGGAAATATAACGATTTGGCCGATTCATCACGGAGAGAAAATTACTGCGGCTCATATCTCCCTGTGCCATAGAAAGGTATGCCAGCATATTTTGGGCAATCCAATGCTCATACAGATTCGGAAGGCGGTCTCGCATCGTAAATGGAATCTGATATTCCATCAGTTTTTCCACAAGGATTGCTGCCTCAATATTGGTGCGCGACAGTACCGCTGTATCCTGCAGATCGTCCCCATTCTGTTTCAGCTTTGCCAGTTCACGGCATATGGCATCTGCCTCTTTGTAGGGATTTTGATATGCCTGTACAGTTACTGCGGACCCTTTTTTGTTTGGCGTAGATAGTTTTTTCGCAAATCGCTTTTCGTTGTGCCCGATTAACAGTCCTGCTTTCTGCAGGATTGCTTCTGTACTGCGGTAATTCACGTTCAGTACGACTGTCTGTGCATCGGGATAGTCTTTCTGAAAGTTCAGCATGATCTCCGGCCTTGCTCCACGAAAATGATAAATGGACTGGTCATCATCGCCAACAATAAACAGATTGTTCTGCGGCCTTGCCAACATCCGCACAATATCATACTGAAGCTGATTGATATCCTGAAACTCATCCACCAGAATATACTGAAATTTCCGCTGCCATCCACCCAAAATGTCCTCGCGATGCACAAGCAGTTCATAACACTTGACCAGCATATCGTCAAAGTCCAGCAGGCGCTCCTGTTCGCAGCGCTTTACATAGCCTCTGTAGATCTGACGAAATTCCTGATCCGGACAATTGACAGAGTAATAATGTTCCAGATCAATCTGGCTGCCTTTTACAAGACTGATTTCTCCCTCCAAATCTTCCAGAAAATCTTTTTCCTCTCTCATATCCGGACAATAACGGCTCACCAGTTCCCTCAAAAAATGGCGTTTCTGTTCCGGTCGAATAATATTCGAGGCATCGAGGTGATAAGCGAGCTTGAGAATTCCATAAAATACACTGTGAAAAGTTCCAAAAGTAACACCGCTTCTCGTGGTTCCATGTTTTTTCAGAAAACGTTCCTTCATCTCTCTGGCTGCTGCCCTGGAAAAAGTCACAACAAGAATAGAGGATTCTGTAGCCCCATAATGTCTGATCAAATATTCAGTTCTATCCACAATCACGGAGGTTTTCCCCGAACCGGGGCCCGCCAGAACCATCATAGGTCCTGACAGGTGGGCGATCGCCCGTTTTTGAGATTCGTTTCTTTTCATAAAATTTATCCGTTAATCTTCTCAATGGCAGCCTGGATACGTTTGATTGTCTCCTCTTTGCCAATGACTTCCATAATTTCTGTCGCACCTGCAGGTGTCATCTGCTTTCCGGACAAAGCAGTACGAAGCGGCCACATAATGTAACCTGTCTTATAACCCTTCTCTTTTCCAAAAGCAGAAAGAGCAGCAAACAGTGCATCATTGCTGTAATCTTCCTGAGCCTCCAGAAGAGGTAACGCCTCTGTCAGTACCTGCAGAGAAGTCTCTGCATTGGTCTTCATCTTCTTATGTGTGTACATGGACACCTCGTATTCCTGTACTTCCTCGAAGAAATCAACCATCTCAGGAATATCCGGAAAGACTTCAATACGTGTCTTGACCATATTGGCAATCTTCTTAAAGTCATACTCCTTCTTCAGAACCTGTTTCATATACGGCAGTGCCATTTCATAGAACTTGTCAAAATCCATTGCCTTGATGTACTCACCGTTCATCCATTTCAGCTTCACCATGTCAAATACAGCCGGTGATTTGCTGATGTGATGATAATCGAACGCCTCTACCAGTTCCTCCAGAGAATAAATCTCTCTGTTTTCCTGCGGACTCCAGCCAAGAAGTGCTACAAAGTTTACAATCGCCTCTGTCAAAAATCCCTGATCCACCAGATCCTCATAGGAAGAGTGGCCGGAACGTTTGGAAAGTTTCTGATGCTCCTCATTTGTAATCAGCGGACAGTGCACATAAGTCGGTACTTCCCATCCAAAGGCCTCATAAAGACGGTTGTATTTCGGTGCAGAAGACAGATACTCATTTCCACGCACAACATGTGTGATGCCCATCAAATGGTCATCGATTACGTTTGCAAAGTTGTAAGTCGGATATCCATCTGTCTTAATCAAAATGAAATCCTCCAACTCTGCATTTGGAACCGTGATAGCACCATAAATGTCATCCTGGAACGTAGTCGTTCCCTCTGTCGGCATATTGAAGCGGATGACGTGAGGTTCACCTGCTGCCAGCTTTGCCTCAACCTCTTCCTTACTTAATTTCAGACAATGCTTATCATAAATGCGGATTTCCTTGCCGTTGATGTTGCTGACCAGTGTATCCAGTCTCTCCTGGTCACAGAAGCAATAGTACGCATCCCCGCTCTCAATCAGCTTTTTGGCATACTCCAGATAAAGACCGGATTCGTTTCGCTCACTCTGTACATAAGGACCTACACCTCCGTCCTTATCCGGACCCTCGTCATGAAGCAATCCTGTCTTCTCCAGCGTTCTGTATATAATATCAACAGCACCTTCCACGTAACGTTCCTGATCGGTATCTTCAATACGAAGGATAAAATCTCCTTTGTCATGTTTTGCGATCAGGTAAGCATACAATGCTGTTCTCAAATTTCCTACATGCATACGTCCGGTAGGACTTGGTGCAAATCTTGTTCTTACTTTACTCATAATAATCTCCCTCATTGCCAGTGTGCTGACTATTACCAGATGTCAACACAGTATTCTATCTGTTATTGTATAGCTAATTTTAACCTAACCATGATTATACAACAGAAAGCAATGCATTGTCCATAGAAATCAAGTAAGCAAAAATAATAATTGCTTCCTCCCCCTATCATATCTCAATATCACGGCACGATCTGCGGCAATACTTCACTTGGTTTTCCATGAATCACAATATCCGCCCGTCCATCGCTGTAATGTTCTCGCTCATGAATGAGAATGACTTTATTTCCAGTAAAATATTTTACCATGGAAGCAAGATTATCCACCATATTACATCCCACGATCAACAGCACATCTGCACGGCTCACATAGGAGGCAGCTCTTGTGAGCACGCTGTTGTCAATCATCTCTCCCACAAGGCGCACACCCGGTCTTACCGGAACGCGGCATTTTTCACACAAAGGTACCCCTTTGCTTTCTTTGATGTAATCAATAGAATATTCTCTATGGCAGCGTGGGCAGAAATAGTGATACAGATTTCCATGAAGTTCCTCTACATTCTTGCATCCGGCACGCACAGCCAGGTGATATTGTTCTCTGGTCACAATTGCCTGCAGATAACCTTTGTCCTCCATCTCCTTTAAGGCACGAATTCCAGGACCTACCTCTCCCAAATCTCCGATCATATCACTCTTAAAATAATCATAAAACTGCTCAATTCTCGTGCTGTAAAAGCTGGCATTGAACATTTCCTCCGGAGAGTAACCATATTTTTCTTCAATTTCATAAGCTTTGTTTCGGTCCCGGTACCCCTTACATCCACACTCCAGGCTGGTACCAATTCCCTGCAGGCATACCAGATACTTACTGTTTTGTATTTCTCTTTTTACCAAACTGATCTTATCCATAAGTTACCCTCCTAACCATTGCTGACACCATTGTCAGACATTCTTTTTTATGAAAAAAGGTACCAGAAGGATGTCCTTCTGATACCTCTTCTTTTATCTGTATTATACTATGATTTATCGTGTATTTCAAGAAAATTCCAACATAATATCAGATACCTTTTCTATTTTCTCACAACGCCACACATTGTCTCCACAAAAGATCAAACCGTTATCCACATTGCCTTCCACCGCCTGCACCAAAGCATTTGTGATGCAATAAGGAATCTGTGCCGGTTTGCACACGGAAATACAATGGTAACAATGCTGAATCGGAAGTTTTTCCCGTAAAGTCTTTTCCACAAAAGCATTGCGGATGGCTCTTCCTGGCATTCCCACAGGACTTTTCACAATGCAGATGTCTTCTTTTTGGGCCTGAATATAAGCCTGCTTGAACGCATCACTTGCATCGCACTCTTCTGTCGTCACAAATCGGGTGGCCATCTGTACAGCATCGGCTCCCAGTTCCAGCGCATGGTCCATATCGCAGCGGTCGAAAATACCGCCTGCCACTGCTACCGGAATCGTACAATCATATTTCTGTTCATAGTTCTTTACTTCGCCGATGATGTCACGGATGACCTCATCATAAATCTGCGGTGTAAAGCTCTCCAGTTCTTCTTTGGAAAATCCCAGATGACCGCCTGCCTTTGGTCCTTCGATTACTACAAGATCAGGCATGCGATGATATCTTCGGTCCCACATCTTGCAGATGACCTTCAGCGATTTCAGCGAAGATACGATCGGTGCGATTTTTGTCTTTGTCCCCTCCACATATTTCGGCAGATCCACAGGGAGACCGGCTCCGGAAATAATCAGGTCAATTCCCGCCTCCACAGCCTTTTTGACATATTCCTCGTATCTCTGTGTCGCCACCATAATATTGACTGCCAGAATTCCGGCTCCTTTGGCAATTTCCCTTGCTTTTTGGATTTCTTTTCCAATCGCGCGAAAATTTGCCTCCATGGGATTTTTGTAAAAATCAGGTTCTCTCCATCCGATCTGTGCAGTAGAAATCACTCCGACACCACCGCAGGATGCCACATTTCCAGCCAGACGGGAAAGGCTTACGCCCACGCCCATACCGCCTTGTATCACCGGAATCTTTGCAATCAGATTGCCTATTTTCAATGGTTTTCTCTCTATCATGTCCTTCTCCTGCTACATTCTTCTAAAACGTTCGTATCTCTCTGCGGCAATTTCCTCCGGCATTTTCCCTTCCTGACGGCGCAAAAACTGCTTCATGCTGATTTTCATATACTCAGCCAGTTCCTCCAGATTTTCCTCACTGGCAGGATGCTCTTCCGGAATCACTTTCTCGATAATTTTCAGTTCTTTTAAGTCCGCCGCTGTAATTTTCATAACTTCCGCTGCCTGCTTCGCTTTCTTACTGTCCTTCCAGAGAATCGACGCAAAGCCTTCCGGTGACAAAATGGAATAGGTGGCATTTTCCATCATCCACACTTCGTTTCCAACAGCCAGGGCCAGCGCACCGCCGCTTCCACCTTCTCCGATCACAATACTAAGCACAGGAACTGTCAAATCAGACATTTCCATCAGATTGCGGGCGATCGCCTCGCCCTGTCCGCGCTCCTCAGCCTCAATCCCGCAAAACGCACCCGGTGTATCTACAAAATTAATGATCGGACGGCCGAATTTCTCCGCCTGCTTCATCAAGCGCAAAGCCTTGCGATATCCTTCCGGCGATGGCATACCAAAATTACATTTCAGATTTTCCTTTGTATTTTTTCCCTTCTGGATGCCAATGACAGTCACCGGCTGTCCGTCCAGAACAGCTACACCGCCTACGATCGCGCCATCATCACGAAACGCTCTGTCTCCATGAAGTTCCATAAAATCATCAAAAATCGCATGAATATAATCCAGGCTGGAAGGACGATGGCTGTCTCTTGCCACCTTCACACGCTCCCACGCAGACATCGACTCTGCTGCTTTTTTCTTCTTTTTTTTCTTATAAAAATCAAACGCAGCTGCAGGATTCTCGTCGGTAAAAGCAGCATAACTATCTCTTCCTGCATGAAGCTTCACTAAAAATGCAAGCGTCTCTTTCTGATTTTCGCGTTCTACGATTCCATCGATGATTCCATGCTCCACCAGGAATTCTGCTCTCTGGAATCCTTCCGGCAGCTTCTGTCCGATGGTCTGCTCAATGACTCTCGGTCCGGCAAAGCCGATCAGTGCCCCCGGTTCTGCCAGAATGATATCACCAAGCATGGCAAAGCTTGCTGTCACACCGCCGGTCGTCGGGTCTGTCAACACAGGAATATACAAAAGACCTTCTTTGGAATGTTTCTTGATCGCAGATGCTGTCTTTGCCATCTGCATCAGAGAAACCATGCCCTCCTGCATTCTGGCACCGCCGGAACAGCAGTACAAAATTACCGGCAGGCGGCGCTTTGTCGCCTCCTCGAAAGCACTGGTAATCTTCTCACCTACCACATAGCCCATACTTGCCATCAAAAAACGGGCATCGCAGACACCGAGCACCACCGGCTGACCACAAACAGTCGCTTCTCCGATACAGATTGCCTCATCCAGATGCGTTTTCTCCTGAAGCTGCACAATTTTTTCCGGATATTCCGGATAATCCAGCGGATTGACGGTCTCCATTCCGCGAAACCATTCCTGAAAAGAATCCCGATCCGCAATCTGACGGATTCTCGTCTTTGCCTTCATTCGGAAAAATCCATGGCATTTCGGGCAGACATAGGAATTCGCCACTACATCCTCTTTGTAAACAGTCTCCCCGCATTTCGGACACTTGATCCACAGACCTTCCGGCACAGAGACTGGCTTCGCAGGCTCCTCCCGTCGATTCGGTTTTTTAAAAAATTTCTTTAAATCTGCCATGTTTTTCCTCCTGAAATCTCTTTAAGCCTTTCCGGAATCACTCCATATCTTCATAATGTTCCGGAATAAAATGTGTCGTAATATTTCCAGACTGAAAATCTTCATTATTTAAGATCTCATACTGAAAATCAATGTTTGTCTTTACTCCTTCAATCACCAGCTCTCCCAGTGTACTGATCATCTTATCAATCGCACTTTTTCTGTCTCTGTCATGTACGATAATCTTCATGATCATCGAATCATAGTACGGCGGTATCATATAGCCATTGTACACGGCCGTATCCACCCGCACACCATTTCCACCCGGAATATGAATGTTTTCAATCGTTCCGGGACATGGCATAAAATGACGGTCTGCATCTTCGGCATTGATGCGGCACTCGATCGCATGTCCCATGATTCGAATCTCTTCCTGGCTGACACTCAGCGGCATTCCTGCTGCCACACGGATCTGTTCTTTGATCAGATCCACACCAGAAACCCACTCCGTTACGGGATGTTCTACCTGAATTCTTGTATTCATCTCCATGAAAAAGAATTCACCGGATTTGTCCAGCAAAAACTCAATCGTTCCGGCGTTCTCATAGCCAACCGCCTTTGCAGCACGCACAGCTGTCTCTCCCATTTTCTGACGCAATTCCTCAGAAATCGCGCAGCAGGGAGATTCCTCGATCATTTTCTGATGGCGTCTCTGAATAGAACAGTCACGTTCTCCCAGATGTACGACATTGCCGAATTTGTCCGCCATAATCTGCACTTCCACATGGCGCGGACGCTGTACATAACGTTCCAGATACATCGTATCATCTGCAAACGCATTGACTGACTCACTCTGTGCCATCTGAAAGTTATCGATGAAATCTTCCTCTCTCTCTGAAACACGCATACCTTTTCCGCCGCCTCCTGAGGAAGCTTTGATCATAACCGGAAAACCGATTTCTTTTGCTTTTTCCAGAGCTGCCTGCGCTTCGTGCACCGGTTCTTTTGTACCTGGTACCACCGGGATGCCGGCCTCGATCATCGTTTTTCTGGCCTCTGATTTGTTTCCCATCTTCTGAATCAGATCGGCCGATGGCCCGATAAACGCTACGCCACATTTCTGGCACATCTCTACAAATTTGCTATTTTCTGACAAAAAGCCAAAACCGGGATGGATTGCCTCAGCATGAGATGCAATCGTCGCACTCAGAATGCGCTCCATATTCAGATAGCTATCTTTGGATGATGCCGGTCCAATGCAGATTGCCTCATCTGCAAGCTGGGCGTGAAGTGCGTCCCTGTCTGCCTCTGAATAAACAGCAACCGTTTCAATTCCCATCTCACGGCAGGCACGGATAATCCGAATGGCAATCTCTCCCCTGTTGGCAATTAAAATCTTATGAAACATAGTCTACTCCTAACCAATTGCAAAAGTCAGTTCTGCGATGACTGCCACATCACCGTTATCCTTCTTTGCTACTGCTTTGCCCACACCAATCGGACCTTTCTGCTTGATAATTTCTACTTCCAGAGTCAGTACATCTCCCGGAACGACTTTATTTTTAAATTTTGCACTGTTGATCGCTGCAAAATAAGCCGTTTTTCCTTTAAAGTTTTCCTGGCATAAGATGGCAACTGCACCTGTCTGTGCCAGCGCTTCAATCTGAAGAACACCAGGCATCACCGGCTCACCCGGAAAATGTCCTGCAAAATATGGCTCATTGTAAGAAACACATTTTTTTGCCACAGCACGCACACCAGGTTCCAGTTCTTCGATCGTATCAATCAATAAAAAAGGCTGTCTGTGTGGAATAATCTCCATAATTTCCTTTGTCGATAATTTCATGTTTTCTCCTTTTTCTATGCAATCACAAACATCGGCTGACCGTATTCGATCATATCCTCATTTTTCACAAGAATTTCTTTTACAGTACCGTCGTATTCCGATTCAATCTCATTCATCAGTTTCATGGCTTCGATAATACCAAGTGTCTGTCCTTTTTTCACGGTATCACCTACCTGCACAAACGGCTCTGCATCCGGAGATGCCGCCGCATAATAAGTTCCTACGAGAGGTGCTGTTACCACATTGCCGCTCACCTGCTTTGGTGCTGGTTCTGCCGCTGGTTCCACTGCAGCCGGAACAACGGTCTGAATACCAGCCGCTTCCACGACAACCGGCTTTCCTTTATCGCCTTTGTCTGTTTTCATAGCAAGCTTTATGTTGCCCTCTTCCATCTTAAATTCTGTCAGAGAAGATTCGCTGACAGCCTGGATCAATTCGATAATCTTTTCTAATTCCATGATATCCTCCTGATTAATCCTCAAATTTCTTTACAAGAAGAGTTGCATTGTGTCCGCCAAAGCCAAGAGAGTTGGACAATGCATATTTTACATCCATCTCAAGCGGTCCTTCTGTTACATAATCAAGATCACATTCCTCATCCGGAACCTGATATCCAACTGTCTGATGAACAAAACCTTCCTGAATAGATTTTACGCAGGTGATAAACTCTACTGCACCGGCTGCACCGAGCAGATGTCCGATCATAGACTTCGTAGAATTCACCTTCACATCTTTTGCCTGTTCCCCAAATACTTTTTTGATCGCAACCGTCTCAAACAAATCGTTGTGATGTGTGCTGGTTCCATGTGCATTGATGTATGCCACATCTTTTGGCTCAATTCCTGCCTCTTTGATTGCATTTTCCATCGCTCTTGCAGCTCCGGATCCGTCCTCAATCGGAGAAGTGATGTGGTATGCATCCGCAGTTGCACCGTATCCCACGACTTCAGCGAGAATATTCGCGCCTCTTGCTTTTGCATGCTCGAGTTCTTCCAGAACAACAACGCCTGCACCTTCACCCAGAACAAAGCCGTCTCTTTCCTTATCAAAAGGAATGGAACATCTCTTTGGATCTGTGGAAGTGGAAAGTGCTGTCAGCGCCGCAAAACCACCAACACCGATTGGAGTGACGGCAGCCTCTGTACCTCCTGCAAACATCACATCTGCATCGCCGCACTGGATGCTTCGGTAAGCCTCACCAATGCTGTGTGTTCCTGTCGCACAGGCTGTCACAACATTGATGTTTTTTCCTCTGAGGCCAAGCTGAATGGACACATTTCCTGCTGCCATGTTGGAAATCATCATCGGCACCATCAGAGGTCCCATGCGGTTCGGTCCCTTATTCAGATATTTCTCATGCTCACGCTCGATCGTCTGAAGGCTTCCGATACCGGAACCGATGGAACATCCCACTGCAAAGGGATCTTCTTTTTCCATATCAAGACCGGACTGCTCCATCGCCTCTTTTGCCGCTGCCACTGCATACTGGCAAAACAGTTCCATTCTTCTTGCATCCTTCGGACTCATATATTCTTTTGGCTGAAAACCTTTCACTTCCGCAGCCAGATGTACTTTAAAATCAGAGGAATCAAAATGTGTGATCTCTCCAAACCCTGTTCTGCCTTCTTTCAGTCCATTCCAAAATTCCTCTACATTCAAACCGATGGGAGTAATAGCTCCCATTCCTGTTACAACTACTCTTCTCATGCTTTCCTCCTACATGTTCATACCGCCGTCCACGCTGATCACCTGGCCGGTAATATAATCTCCAGTTTCATCTGCCAAAAATGCTGCCATCTGTGCAATATCCTTTGCCTGTCCGAATCTTCCAAGCGGAATCTGTTTGCAGGCAGCTTCTTTCACGCTGTCAGAAAGCACTTCTGTCATTTCGGTATCTACAAATCCCGGCGCGATTGCGTTGCAGGTAATGCCTCTGCTTGCCAGCTCTCTCGCCATTGTCTTGGTCAGACCGATCACACCTGCCTTAGATGCCGCGTAGTTTGCTTGTCCCGGATTACCGAGAATACCGGATACGGAAGAAATGTTGATAATCTTTCCGCTTCTCTGCTTTAACATCTGGCGGGAAATATGATGAATGGTATTAAACGTTCCTTTCAGATTGATATTAAGTACCGCATCAAAATCTTCTTCCTTCATCTTCATGATCAGGTTATCCTTTGTAATGCCCGCATTGTTAACCAGAATGTCCAGTCTTCCATACTCTTTCACAACATCTTTCATCATCTGTCCACAGGCTTCGAAGTCGCTGACGTTGCACTGAAAGATAGAAGCTTTTCCGCCTTCCTGTGCAATCTCATCTGCAACTGCCTGTGCTCTTTCTTTGGAACCATTATAGTTAATAATGACTGTGGCACCTTTTTTTGCAAGAGTTCTTGCAATCTCTGCGCCGATTCCGCGGCTTGCGCCTGTCACCAATGCAATCTTATCTGTTAACATTTTCTTTCCTCAACTTTCTACTCTGCTTTTAAGCTCTCCACAACCTTATTGAGATCTTCCAGCGTTTGAATATTCATCGCTGTCACACCGCGGTTGATTTTTTTCATAAATCCGGTAAGTGTTTTTCCCGGTCCAATCTCAATGAACGTATCTACACCGTCTTCAATCATCGTCTCCACACACTGCTGCCATTTTACCGGAGAAGATACCTGACGAATCAACAGATCTTTGACTTCATCCGGCTCTGTTACATATGCAGCAGTCACATTTGTCACATAAGGAATTGTAAAATCCTGGATCGTCACATGAGCAAGTTCCTCACCCAGCTTCTCGCCTGCCCCTTTGAGCATGGCAGAATGGAACGGTCCGCTGACCTTCAAAGGCATCACTCTCCTTGCTCCTGCTTCCTTCAGTGCCTCGGTGGCTCTCGCAACAGCCCCCTCTTCTCCTGTGATTACAATCTGTCCCGGACAGTTGTAGTTGGCAATTGACACAATTCCTTCTGTCTCCTCACAGATTTTTTCAATCACTGCAGCATCCGTTCCGAGAACTGCTGACATAGCGCCTCCTGTTGGAACTGCCTCCTGCATGTAAATTCCACGTTTTCTTACTAATTTAAAGGCATCTTCCATAGAAATGACACCGGATGCAACCAGTGCACCATACTCGCCCAGGCTTAATCCCGCATTGACGCTGGAAGTAATGCCTCTCTCTTCCAATGCTTTCAAAATAGCCACAGATACGCTCAGCATGGCAATCTGTGTATACTCCGTAATGTTGATTTTTTCATTTTCTTCAAAACAAATTTGTTTTATATCCAAACCAGATGCTTCACAGGCCAGATCCATGACCTGTCTGCACACCGGAATATTTTCGTAAAAATCCTTTCCCATGCCCACATACTGAGCTCCCTGTCCGGGGAAAATAAATGCAATCTTACCCATGTTTTTCCTTTCGCCCTCAAATATTTTGATTAACAAAGTATTTGTCTAAAAAAATTTAAAATCTGATTATTAGAAAGGTGTGGATTAGTCCTCCACACCCTTATCTTTCAAGTAATTCATAACAGCACCTACTGTTGTCAATGACTCTAACTCCTCTGCTGGAATCTCAACAGAGTACTCATCTTCCAGAGCCATAACCAATTCAAACAAATCAAGGGAATCTGCTCCCAGATCTTCTTTAAAGGAAGTTTCGCTTGTAATAGAATCTGCATCACAGCTTAACTGCTCTGCGATCATTTCTTTCATTTTTTCTAACATGTTTATTTCTCCTTTGAAACAGTGTATATACTTATTTTGACAATCAAAGTATATACACTGTTTCCCTGTTTGTCAAGTTAATTTTATTTTTTATTTTTTGATGATCAAACGTCTTGTATTTTTCTTGCCATTTGCCGTTGTCGCTGTGATATAAACGGTCTTTCCGATTCCTGCCTTTTTCGCTGTCACAACGCCCTTGGACGATACCGTCGCATATTTTGTATTGCTGCTCTTCCATGTCACTGTCTTGTCCGTTGTGTTGGATGGTGTGATCACAGCCTTCAGCTGCAGTGTCTTTCCTGCCTGAATATAACGGCTGCTCTTCTGAATCAGAATAGAAGACGCAAGCACGGGTGCTTCTTTCACAGGCATATAGGATACTTCCTGATACACCAAATCATCCCTGTTAAACACAACATACAAACGGGTTCCGGCTGTAGTTCCATAGACGAACGTATCATTCACACGATTTACCAAGGTATAACCGCTATCTTTCAGTGTATTGGTCTTTGCATTCCAGATGACAGAATCACCATATCCTTCAAAAGCAAGCCCGCCTATGGCAATTCCCTCCTGGCAGGCACCGACAGCACTCATATAAAGGTAATTACCAGATTGTGCTGTCATTGTGTGCATCATTGGCTCCGGAAGTGTTCCTGCCTTGCTCCACTTCTTTCCATCATATACATAAATATTGCTGTCAAAACTGTTATCCTCATCCGTTCCCAGAAGCAAATACATCTTTCCATTCCATACACAGGAACCTCTGTATACAGCACCGTTCTTTCCAGGCATTCCATCCTTCACAAGCTCCCACTTTCTTGTTTTGGTGTGATAGATCAACATGTTCGAGCACATTTGACCAGCCTCTGACATTCCGCCCATGTAGTAAATGTCATCGCCAAATGCCTGATTTTTCGCCCAATCCATCGAAACCAGATTGCGCATGGCTGTACTCTTGCTCTCCAGCGACCATTTATCCTTCTTCACATCATACTTTCCAAGAACAATCCAGTTCTTATAGCTTCCACGGTATGACACTACCACATAGAGATTTCCATTAACATAGTCCATGGAAACTACATCACATCCCTGCACATATTCCATAGTATAGTCATCTATACCCGCTGCTTCAGCCAGCATCAGGTAAGGAATTTCCATCAGATTCTTGCTGGTGGTTCCCTTTACAGCCGTAAGTGTATTTCCATCTGCATAATAAAACGTCTCGCCATCCGTTGCAGTTATTATGTTACAATTTTCATTTTTTATGGAATAAAGTTTCGTGTAAGATTTCTTGCCGCTGACAAGATACGTCCGAAATTCTGCTGTTAAACCATCCGCCGTTGTCGCCTTCAGGTTGAGAATCTGATTGATCCACGACTTGTCCAGTGTGATCTTTACTTCTTTGGAAGACCAGGACAAAACCTTGCCCTGTACGGCTTCTTTTTCACCGACGGAGATTTCTACTGTACCGGCAGCATCCCCGAGGTTTGTTCCTCCAATCTTGAGCACGGTCTGATTCTGCTCTGTTTGTGCCGTCTCCAGCACCGGTGCCGGAGTATCAATCATCGACAGGTCCAAAAGTCCATTGCTGGACACCACCTCTCCCAATCCGTTGACATTTCTTGTCATGGAAAGAAGACGTGATTTCAGTTCCAGAACACTCATATCCGGGTAAATAGCTTTCAAAAGCGCCACAGCACCGACAGCCACAGGCGTTGCCATCGAAGTTCCGGAGTACAGATCGTATTTTCCAAACTCCTCAACAGGAACCGTCGGGTCACTCAATCCCAGGCTATTGATGGAAACCTGCACATTCGCACTGCCGCTTCCCTTCACATAAAGTCCCACTGCCTGTTCCAGACCGTTTGAAGATTTCAGATTTCCATTTCCATTCGTGAGAATTGAAGTATAGATTTTCTGATCTACATCTGCCTGAAATTTCTTATACACAGTCCACTGTCCATTTCTTTTTACAAACTGCACAAAGTACACTAATGTATTTTGCTCCTTTTGATTGTCTGATGTGACATTGTAGACCATATTTGCGTAAGTATTCTCATCTGCCTGCTCATCCATCGGAAATACCAGATAATATTCATTTCCAGGCTCTGTACTCAGATTCCAGTTTAGGGTGGCCCTCTGTGTACCAACCTCATTTTTTGCAGATCCGATATAGTCTTCCGGAAGGATTTCAAGATTTCCATCACTTAAATAGACCTCCGAAAATCCTTTTGCACCATTTACCTGTCCCGCTGATCCATAGGAAAGAACTGCCTTTTTATAATAATCCTGCTGCGTCGCATATTCCACAGCAGTATCCGCACTGAATTCACGATATTCCTTTACAAAAGACGCTCTTTCTTCGCCATACATCCACGGATTAAAAACGTATTCATGAACTGTGGAAAGAATGTTGCTTCCAGGCGCCACAAGATCTACCTCACGCTTTCCATAGCAGGAATAGCTTGCCAGTGTTCCGTCTTCGTCAGCAGCTGCTACCGTTACATGATAAGGACTCAAACTGTTATTTGGTGTTCCAGCATACTGATCATTATCTTCCCCATCATTTCCGGCCGCTGTTAGAGACAGAACTCCTTTTTCTCCAAGCATTGTCATTGCACGATCAAACAAAAGGCTGATTCCAACTGAGCCCCAGGAGTTGTTGACTGCGACCAGATTTACCCCGGCATCTACGGCCTCTGCCATGTAATCATATGCCGCCAAAGCAAATGCAATATTGCCTCCTCCATCTTGTCCCATAAATTTTAATGCCATGACCTGCACATCTGCATCGCCCACCACACCTGCAGTACCATATGCATTGTTAGCCTGTGCAGCAATGATTCCGGCACAATGCGTTCCATGTCCGAAATCATCCATCGGATCATCGTCGTGGTTGGCAAAATCGTAGCCATATTCTCCATTCAGGTAAGAAATGTCATTGTGCCACATTCTGCCTGCCAAGTCGGGATTCGTATAATCCACGCCGGAATCCAGTACCGCTACGACTACCGATTCTTTTTTCTCTTTCTCCCATGCACTCTGTGCATGTACACTGCTGTTATTTTCAGGACTACGGACGCCTTCATTCTCTAACTGCCACAGAAAATCCTTCTGTGTATCATTGAGATTCAGACTAGTAGGATATACGCGGTAGTTCGGCTCTACAATTTCTACATCGCTCCTTTTTTCCATCATATTCATGATTTGTTCTGTGGAATAGGAATCGGAAGACACACGGGAAATTACAGCCTCAGAAACTCCTCCCACGCACTCTTCCTCTGCTGTTGCTCCGGAAGGCGTCACATCAAAAACCGTCTCAATCTGCAGTCCGTTTCCCACCTGCTCTTCGCCCTTTGCAGGGGCATCCTTCCACAGAACAAGAACTTCGCCCTCCTCATACTCTGGCTGTGCCTCTTCGCGGCTCTCCGTTTCCAGTTCAACATCTCCGGACGAAAATCCTGTGATTTCTTCCTGTTCGTCGTTCTGCGTTTCCTCTTCCACAGTGACTCCCGTGTCCGCCTGTTCTTCCAATGAAAGATCCTGCACCTCATTCTCTTCCAGTGAAATGTCCTCCGCAGCATTGTCCACTGCTGCTGTTGCCGGTACTGTCATCATGTTCACAGATAAAACGCCTGCCAACAGCCATGCTGTCATTTTCTTCATCGCATTACCTCTTCTCTTATTTTTTGTTCATTATGTAATCCTTCAGAAAATGATACATCTCCTCTGGCATGGGTGGGCATCCTTCCAGCGTATGTGTAAATTTCCTTGTGCAATTACCAATTCCAAGATTTCCCGTTTTTTTGCGAAATCCCTGACCCATACAAATTTTTTCATCCAACTTCTGCAAAAGTCCCTCTTCCTTCAAACGTGCCAGCTCCGGCACCAGATATCCATAGCAGGCACTGCAGGAATCAACCGCATCTACCGCATCCTGCACCTCTACGACCTTACGGGGCGTTCCTGTTCTCTGCATATCGGAAAAATCATTGCACGCAACGATACGAAGCTGCTCCAGATCGGCACTTCCTACTCCAAGCGCTTCCGCCATCACAACATATGGAACATCCTGCTTTTTATATCCCATCAGGTCACAGACGTACGCATCGCAGAGAACAGGATCTGCTGCTGCCATAATCCGATTCAGCACAACGGGATTTCCTCCATCTTCAAAGTCCCAGTCACCACAGATGCTGTCGACTACAATAAAATCCTGATGAATTCCGGCATTTAGATGAGCAATGGGTTTATGGAGTCCCATCGAATGAAAATGACGTTTTTCTCTATTCGGAATGAGTCCTTTCATATTTTTCAATGCACAGGTGATTCTCGTCTGGCAATGCCCTTTCATAACCGGCACATTGATCAGAAAATCAATTTTTTTTACACTGTCACAGATTTCCAGCTCCATCCCGGCACAGTCGCACTTATGAAAAGTATCTTTCTGGGTATCTACAAATTCTACTCCGTACTCTTCCAAAAATTTTGTATAACCGGCGATATCCAGCGTATCCTGTGTTCGCGCTCCAACCCAGGAACCTTCCAGTATCACCAGATTTTCATAACCATTTTCTCTGAGATACTCTACAATACCTGCCACAATCTCCGGATGGGTAACTGCCCCCATGGAGGGTTCTGACGGAGATACCAGGTTCGGTTTTATACCGATCCGGCAGTCTTTGGACGGAATTCGTTCTGCCAAATTGGCTTTCTCAAGGATTTCTTTTGTCATCTCCTTAAACTGAATTCCCTGTATCAGATAAATTTCATTTTTCTGCAAGCATACCCCTCTTTTCTGTCTCTATTTTCCAAATCATTCTTATTATAGCGCAAAACAGAGCGGAAATCTATTTTTTTCAATAAATTTCCGCTCTGCCTCTATTTATTTTATTTATTTGATCACAATTGTCTCACCAGTATTATAAAATACATCTTTGTACATTACAAGAATCTCATAATCATCCGGTTCCATATCTCCCATCGGCATGACAATGTCCGATTCATAGGTGAAATAGTCTTTCGTCTTTAAAATCTGATTGGTAGAATCATATGCGTAAGTATGCTCTTTTCCCTTAAAGATTACCTGGGAAATTCTGTGATCGAGCGTATGCACATATAACACACTGCCCACCATCTTGAAGGAAAGCTCGTCTTCCAGCATTTTTGAAGGCATCTCAATCTCTTCTTCTACCGATGCCAGAGGCTTTAAGGTACCCTTGATGTAATTCTCATCCAGCTTCATTGGATTTGCCAGATCCTGGAAATCCACCTGCATCTCTTCCGCTCTGTAGGAAATCTTTCCAAGCGCAAACTGGCTGATAATCTCACCGGTCTCATAATCGTACTCATACAGCATACCCTTTGTGTTGTCCTGCGGCTCATAAATCTGACTGCTGTTTGCAAATACATGATTGGAATCTGCATCATAAATCGTATTGGACGTAATATACGACAATACTGCCGGATATTCTTTCAGCAGCCGAACCGTCTTATCTGCCTCATTGATGCTGTAAACTTTGGAGTAGGATTCTGTCAGCCCATCAAAAGAATCCACCGGACTGTATCCATCCCAATGATTATCAAACATCGTAATCTCTAAGGTATCCGGATTGCCGTCCAGATCCGCACCTGCCTCATAAACCGCATGCTGCTGATAGTGCCAGTTAAAGTCGCCTTCCGGCTGCAGCACATAATCCTCAAATCCACTGTCCTTCCAGATAGCCGGATCCGACAGGATCCATACCAGCTCATGTGTTGTCCAGTTCACTTTCACTGCGGCATGAATGTTTCTTGGACTTAACAAAACAGTATCGTCCTCTGCCTGATAAGAAATCGTATTCAAATGGGCCCAGTCTACTCTATCCTCAAATTTGCTTCCAAAAATTTCTGACATTTTCAGAGTATTGACAATCTCTCCTGTCGCTCTGTCAATCTCGACCGCAGCCTCTTCTTCGTGTCCGTCCAGAGAGCTTGTCAGCACGAGAAGATTGCCGCCCGGTTCTTTCTCGATGACATCATGGTGAATACCATTTGCCACATAATACAGATTATACGCACGTCCAAGATAATCCATCTCATACATGTTCGTAGTCATCGGTTTTCTCTGTGTCGGTGTATATCCGGTATCATCCTGGAAGATAAAACGGTTGTTGGACAGATTGAAAATTCCGTAATTTCCGGATTTTCTCTCAATATACCAGCGGATGTCACCCTGAGAATCAATCGCATACGGATACGTTGTGCTCTGTCCGTAAACCATAGTCAGATCATACGTAGAATCCTTCGACGTCTTCACCGGATCTACGAGATCATCAAAATAATCACTCAGTGGATCTGTCTCGATTTTCAATTCCTGACTGTCTGTTACGTTATCATTCTCGTCCAGAAGTTCAAGAAGAACCGTATTTTCTGTTCCTGCATACAATCCAACTACAGGAACTCTATGAGAAGCTGCAGCAGCCAGTGTTCCGGAAATATCGGTATCCTTTGTTTTTCCTTTTACGGTGACACGCACTTTACAGCTTTCTTCTGTGTCAAATACCACCACAGCGGTCAGCGGAGAGATCTTGTATGGATTGGTCAATACCATCGGCTTTTCCCAGGTATGTTTTCCATTTTCCACCTCTGTCTGAATCTCATCATCAATCACTTTACTCTGTGCTACCAGCGTATCTTCTGTCTGTAAAGTAGTCTCTACAGAATCTTTAAAGCTGTCATTCTCCAAAATATTCGTAGTTGCAGAAGGCTCGATCGATATATCCGTCACCTGTCTGTAATATCCATAATCTACAGAACCATCCTGGTGGTAAACCGTATCACTCGCGGTAAACTCGGCCTGCTTTCCTGTATCATAGGCAACACCATCCAGCACAAGATAAACCTCGAATACCTCACCCGCAAGACCATCTACGGAACACCAGCCCGAAGCACTTACGCTTGTTCCATCTTCTGAATCTGTACCGGACTGATTGAGCGCATACACCTTTGTCTTGTCTTCATTCGAAAGAACCAGATATCCCTCTTTCAGTTCATTCGCTTTTGTCTGCGTCTGATACGTACCATTGACTGCAAATTTTAATTCATCCATCAAAAACGTCCAGCCCTCGGTATCCATCTTTTCTGCACTTTCAAGAGATGCCTCGACCTTCTCGGATTTTGTTTCTCCCAGACTTCCAACCACAGAAGCTGTATCTGAAATAGTCAGGTTCGCAGTTCCCGTGTACATCGGCATACGGAAAGAACGATACGTCAATGAGGCAGCCTGCTCACCAGAAACCTTCAGTTCGTATACCAGTTCTCCATTTACCACCTGATCCATATGTGTTGTCTTGACCAGTCCCGGAACAAACATATCTTTCGGGTAAAAGTCATGTCTGTCCTCTTCCTCACTATATAAATTAGAGCCTGCCGTAATCCAGAGATTATTCTGTGTTCCATCCAGTGATACAGAACCGGAAATCCAGTCAGAATACCACTCAGGTCCGCGCTCTTTTCCATACTCAAATACCTGCTCAATCGTCATGTTTTCCGTATCAATGCGATAGACAACTGCTCTCGAATAAATATCGTCACCTGTTACACGATTTTGGGCATTTTCTCCTTTTACCTTGGCCGTTCCGTTATCAAACATCATAATGTCGCCATTATCCAGCATCGTTACCTGGTGCTGTGCATACTGCCATTCAAAGTCGTCTCCCTGCGGCGTAAAGAAATACTTTTGATCCACAGTATTCCATCCATCCGGATCTCCCAGAATCCACGCCAATGTTTTTTCTTTCTTATGAATCGCAATAATTGCATCCTTATGACGCGCAGACAACAGAATCAGATCTTTTTCCTCATCATACCAGACTCCATTGTTGTGGAACCAGTCTACTTCCTCGCTTCCATCGGTTTCAGCAGAAGCAGAAAATCCATCCTCTTTATCCAGAATATCTGCCATGTCCAGTTCCCACACGACATCACCGTTATCTCCGTCAATTTCTACGATATGGTCTTCCACAGCCGTCAGATCAGAACTGTCTCCTGCTACCAGATAATTGCCATTTTCCATCTCATAGAAATCATGATGCATACCGCCCGGAATTCCATATTCTTTATAAACTCTTCCGCTTAAGTCAATTTCCTTCAAACCGGATTTATAATAGGTAGGTTTTACAGTATAACTCGTCGGTACCAGAAGATGACCATTCGAAATCTGATGAACGCCAAGGGTACCTGAATCTTTGTACAGCCATCGGATATCTCCCTGGCTGTCCACAGCATACAGGCCGCCTCCCGCAGAGCATACAAACGTCAGCTTGGAATAATCATAGGCACTTTCATCCTTCATCTGAGCTGTAATTTCCCCAAAATTCACTTCCTGCTTCTCGGTAGTGATTTCCAGTTCTTTGCTTCTGCCGTCTTCGAGAGTAAGCACGACTTTCGTCGTCTCTCCATTATATAATCCGTAAACAGGAATCAGATGGGAATACCCGGTCCGGAAAGTTCCTGTAATGTCATCCTTTTCATTTTTTCCCTTGACCGTGATCGTACCGCTTGTCTTTTCCTCGGTTGTAAACACGACAACCGCCGTCAAAGGTGAATTGCCATATGGATCTAGAATTACCTTCGGCTCCTCGAACGAATATCCTTTCTTTACTTCGCCTTCCAGAGATGCCGTGATACTTTTCTGACCTGCATATGTTTCAGAGGTTGTGATCAGGGATTCTTCTTCCGTCTGCTTGCCGGCAGTCTGAAAAGAAACACGACACTCATAAGAATCCTCTTCAAATGCATAAGTTAAAGTCAGATCTTCGGCATTCTCATCAATCTCGAATGCGATCCATCCTTCATTCTCACCGAAATTCAAAGAAGCACTCGGCATCCGCATCATACCAAGATCTGTCAGAAAAGAATCATCGATACGTGTATATTCATTTCCCTTTGCATCTTTGAGAATCAACTTGTCCCATACAATGTCTTCCGCAGAATCCTTTTTATTCATCTGCATTTTTATCAGACAAAACGTTTTTCCCTGAGAGGCTTCTTTTTTGTAATCGCTCGTCTCCACACCAGTATAACCCAAGTCTACACTGACATTCTCCAGGGAATTGTTTTTGATTGCATCTTCCTGTATCAGTTCCCATCCGCCCGCTTCGATCTTCCGGGAAGCCTGATCCATATTTTCTTCCTGACGGGATGCATCGGAATTAGGTGTACTTTGACATCCCATCATTGCCGAAGCCATAGACAGTGCAAGAAGCGCTGCCAGAACGGCCTTCCTTTTTTTCATAATATCTTTTCCTCCATTTTACACTTCATGACCTACAGTGTATTTTTTTTACCTTGAAACAAAATTGAAATTTTCTTAACACTTTTGTAATTTTCATGGTATACTGTTTCTATATATTCATATCGCTTATATTGAGGAGGTATACTATGAAGATTTTACTGGTAGAAGATTCCTATATGCTCGCCGATACACTGGCATCGGCATTGAAGCAGGAACACTTCGTAGTGGACGTTGCCGACAATGGTTTGGACGGCTACGATATGGCATCCAGCGGGATCTATGATGCGGCAGTGCTCGATCTGATGCTCCCCAAATTAAACGGATACGAGGTCCTGAAAAAACTCCGACAGGACAAAAATCCCATCCCCATCCTTATTCTGTCCGCCAAATCGGAATTGGATGATAAGGTTCTCGCTTTTGAATACGGTGCGGATGATTATCTTACGAAACCATTTGAAATAAAAGAGCTTGTGATGCGTATTCTGGCCATCTCCAGGCGTAAAGGTGAGGTACAGGGAAACATTCTAAGCTGCGGCAATCTGGAGCTGGATCTTCGGACCTGCGCAATCAAAAACAAAGATACTAACCAGTCTGTTCAGCTTGCCGGAAAAGAATTCCAGCTCATGGAGTACTTCCTGCATAATCAGAATCAGGTGATCAGCAGAGAACAGATCATTGAACGCATCTGGGGATTTGATTCAAATTCTGAATATAATAATGTAGAAGTTTATGTATCTTTTCTTCGCAAAAAAATATCCTTTATTCATGCCAATATGCGGATTCGGGCTGTCCGTGGAATCGGTTATACCGTGGAGGCCGAATCATGATCCGTAATTTTCAGCAGCGTCTCATCGTAATCCTTACCATTCTACTGAGTCTGATTTTTGTCGGAATTCTTGTTGTATTTAATTATATGAATTATCTGGCAAGCATCTCTCAGCAGACCAGAGAATTTCGCCACACGATAGACAAAGTTGGTTTGTCTGCTTTCTGCTCCGATACATCCGGCGATTCCCGACTGGATGAACTGGAATATGCAGCGGTGGATGTCAGCTATCCGGGGCAGACTCATATTCTCTCCAACCATCTTTCCAATGTTTCTGCGGCACAGCTGATGAAATATTGCCGAAAGACGGCTGACAACAATCATTTCAGCGGGCGAATTGATTCTCTTATCTATGTCAAAAAAATGCAGGATTACAAAAAAATTCTTATTTTCACCGATACTGCAGAAATTATGGAAAACACCTGGCACATGATACTCCGCTCCGTTGCTATTGGTATTTTCGTCATCTTTTTTCTGTTTCTTTTGTCTGTATCTCTTTCCCGCTGGCTGACTTCTCCTGTCATTCAGACTCTGGAATCACAGAAACAGTTTATTTCCGACGCCAGCCACGAGCTGAAAACACCGCTTACGGTCATCAGTTCGAATGTGGATCTTCTTGAAAAAGAAATCGGAAGCAACACAAGATTGCAGTACATCCGCCAGGAAACAACCCGGATGAATCATCTGGTGCAGGAAATGCTTGCACTCGTGCGCATGGACAATCATAGAAACGTATATCATACCAAGGTTTCTTTTTCTCTGTCTCGCACGCTGATGGGCATTGCCCTTCCCTTTGAGAGTGTCGCTTTTGAATATGGAATTTCTCTGGACATTCAGATTGAAGAACATTTGAATTTTCACGGCAGGGAAGAAGAATTTCAGCAGCTGTTGTCAATTCTGATTGACAATGCCATCCGCTACACTCCTGCCGGAGGCACGATCACGATTACAGCCCGCCAGCAGCACCGCAAGATTTATCTTTCTGTAGCAAACACAGGCGAACCCATTCCTCCTCAAATACAGGAGAAAATCTTTGACCGTTTCTTCCGGGCAGATGAGTCCCGCGAAAATCAGGAAGGGCATCACGGACTGGGACTTGCCATCGCACACTCGATTGTTACACAATACCACGGGAAGATTTCTGTGGAATGTAAGGATGGCGTGACTACATTTCTCGTGGTATTGCCAGTGTAGATACGTCAATTCCTGTTTGTAGGGTTGTATGTGCACCGCTTTTCCCGTCACCGGAACAGACTACCAACGGCAAGGTTGGGCTTGAGGGTTTCCGAACAGCCATTTGCACAGGGAAGGCTTTCCACATCAAGTGCGATTTCTCCGCTTGTGCAGGCAACCTGTTGATTTTCTTGTTTGGCTGCGCCGCCTATAGATTGCTTTTCAAACAAACTCGCGCCCTGCGCTCAAACAGTGTTTTCAAAGCAATCGCTATGCTCGCCAAGCCTGCGAAAATCTGCCAAAGGTCTGCCCTCACAAGCGGAGAAATCTGCACTTTGATTGTGGAAGGTGATTAATCTGTGCAAATTGTCTGTTCTATTTTGTTGGCTGCGCCTTTTGTTGAAAGGTGTACCAGACAGAAGAAACGTGCATCTAAATACACTTCAAACCTGTATCATTTGCGAAAACAAAGGAGTTTTCCACATGACCGCGCTTGTCCGGGAGGGATACCACCGTACAGGCATTTGGAGGAATTTTCGCAGATTTTTCGAGCATAGCGATTGCTCGCGACG
>JAUNPJ010000108.1 GCA_030536755.1 Eubacteriales bacterium
AATAATTAGGAAGCATTTGATTTTCGAGGCATCCGGACAGAAAAGAGCAGAAAGGGTGGTGCTTTGAAGGATGAGAGGTACGCTGACAACAAGGGAATTCGAATTGCAGCAGGGGCTTTTGGGGGCGTTGGAGCGGAAGGAGCTGGTTATGTTTTATCAGCCGCAGATACCGATTCAGAGTGGACAGGAAGGAAAGCATCGTGCGGAAGTATTGATTCGATGGATAAGGGATGGTCAGATCTATGCAATGCCGGGGGAGTTTATTCCTCTGTTTGAGCAGCAGAAACAGATTGCAAAACTGGATTATTATGTTCTGGAAGAAACATGCGCCAGATTAAAGAGGATAGAGAATGCGTCCGGATATCGGATTGCGCTTGCAGTAAATATATCCAGGCAGACTGCGGAACAGCCGGGATTTTTCGAATTCTGTTCTTCTTGCTGCAAACGGTATGGATTGTCGGAGAAGGCGCTGGAACTGGAATTTACGGAGGGAGAGATTATATCGGATTATCAGAAATTCAGTCTGCTTCTGGAACAACTGAAAGGTCA
This sequence comes from Eubacteriales bacterium, assembly GCA_030536755.1. Classification (GTDB taxonomy): domain Bacteria; phylum Bacillota; class Clostridia; order Lachnospirales; family Lachnospiraceae; genus JALFVM01. The sequence goes on from JAUNPJ010000108.1 coordinate 550, forward strand.
TGGATTCCGGTGTGCTATGGATGATTTTGGCTCCGGTCAGTCTTCTATCCTGGAATTACAGAAACTGGAATTCGATGTGCTGAAGCTTGACCGGATGTTTTTTGCAGATGACGCCAGCAAAGAGCGTCAGATGGTTATTCTTGAAAATGTGATTGCTATGGCAAAAATGCTCCATATGGAAGTTGTGGCAGAGGGGATAGAAAAAAGCACCTGGGTGAAGCACTTAAGGCGGCTTGGCTGTGACTATATACAGGGCTTTTTATATTCCCAGCCTTTGAATGAGCTGGCATATATGGATTGGATAGAGAAGAATCGTTACAGAAAGTCATTATATTCGGAGCCGTAAGAAATGCTGCATGCAGAGAAGGACTTGAGAAAAATTTGCATGAGAAAAATCGTGAGAAAAATCGCCAGATTCGTTTAAAGCGAAGGGTTGCATTTCGAAAATTATGGTGGTATAATCCACACGATGTATAAAACAAGTGGGCAAAGGAGTCTCAACTGTGCGAACGACACATTGAGGCTCCTTTTTTATTTCATGATGCAAAGGATGTGTGATGATTATGATTAAAAAACTGATATTGGTTACTTCGCCGCCGGCTTGTGGAAAAACCTATATTTCCAAAGCCCTTGCGGCAAGACTGCAGCATGTTGTTTATCTGGACAAGGATACCCTGATCACGTTATCGAAGCAGATTTTTGCAGCGGCAAATCAGCCCTATGACAGGAGCAGCGAGTTCTTTGAGAAAAATATCCGGGATTATGAATATGACTGTGTGGTTGAATTGGCGCTGGAGGCATTGAACTATGATGATATTGTGCTGATTAATGCGCCATTTACCAGGGAAATCCGGGATATGGATTATATCCATCGGCTGAAAGCGAAGCTTGCAGAAAAACATGCCACGCTGGTCGTAATCTGGGTTGAGACATCGCCGGAGATTGTTCATAAGCGCATGATTGCGCGTAATTCTGACCGGGATACATGGAAGCTGGAGCATTGGGAGGAATATCTGAAGGGCTGCGATTTTGATGTGCCGGAGAATCTGGATAATCCTCATGTAAAGGATGACCTGATTGTTTTTCATAATAACAATGAAGAGGAATTTGAACGTTCCATGAAGAAATGTCTGCATATTCTGGAGGAGACGATGCAGCTGGAGGAAGAAGCGGAAAAATCTCCAAATAATATAATTATGACTTAAGAAAAGCAGGTGAGGGGGCCTTAAATGTGGTTTGCTCACCTGCCTTTGTCTCGTTGTTATGATAGCAGCCAGTCAATTAAATTTAAAGATTTGATGCCTTCGTAGGATGTGATGAAGTCTCTGTCCATGGAGAGAACAATCTTTTCATAGTTATCTTGTATCATGCGAAGCGGGCGGAGCTCCCGCTCACGGGTTTCCGGAGACTGCATACTTTCAGTTACCTGAATATAAAGCTTGTCATTTGGCTTTTCAGCTACAAAATCGACTTCGGTTTCTCCGACTTTTCCGATATAGACACGATAATCACGACGAAGCAATTCCAGGAATACAATGTTTTCAATAATATGTCCACGCTCAGCATCACGATAGCCAAGAAGCATATTTCGAAAACCCATATCAATGATATAATGCTTTCCAAGGGTTTTTAAAAGCTGCTTACCTTTTACGTCATAGCGTCCGACAGAATAGAAGATAAATGCACTGCGGAGCATAGAAATGTACTTATCAACCGTTTTGCCTGCAACATTTTTTCCTTTGAACGGCTGAATATCTCCTTCGTTAGAAAGTACATTTCCAATGCTGTTTGGAGAAGTGATGCTTCCGATATTTGAGCAAAGGAAAAGCATGATTTTATGGAGCATATTTTGATCAACCTGGTTATTACGCTGTAAAATATCTCGAAGGACTACCGTAGAATAAATTCCTTCCAGGGCTTGATTGCTTCTTGGCTCATTGAAATGGTACTCCCTAAGAATTGGCATACCTCCAAACTGCAAATACTTCTGGAACTTTTCCTCCATGGTGATTGCAGTTTCAAATTCATAGAAGGTCAGAAACTCTTTGAAGGACAACGGCAGCATACGAATCTCTACATATCTCCCAGACAGCAGGGTAGAGAATTCTGCGGAGAGCAGATAAGCATTGGAACTGGTAATATAGATATCTACATCGAAATCAAGACGGAAAGATTCAACGGCTTTTTCCCAATGCTCGACAACCTGCAGCTCATCAAAGATAAGATATGTTTTTCCCGCTGCAGGAATACGTGCGCTGACATAATCATAGAAGGAAAGATAGTCCGTCAGATTACGGTAACGCAAGGATTCCAAGTTCATGTGAATGATATTGGCATCGGGTACATTGTTTGTGCTTAGATACTGATGAAATAAATCAAGCAGTGAGGATTTTCCACACCTGCGGATGCCTGTAATGATTTTGACAAGGTCAACATCTTTATTTTGAATAAGCTGTGTTAAATATTCCGGTCGGTTAATTAGGTTAGACATAGGGCACCTCCTCTTTTGATTCTATTGTACCTCAAAGTCAGATAAAATCAAGAGTTTCTGAATTACAAGTCGAAAACTTTGTAAAATATGACACTTTTCGACTTGACTTGCAAAGGTGGATGGTGTAGAAGCTGCGATCTGCGGGCACTTTTCCACACCTGCCAAGCCGCCCCGGCATATATTATAGATAAGTAAGCTTCAGGGTGGCTTTCTTTGAAGACATTTCCAAAGCCTTTAACACCCGGAGAGGAACGCGCCTGTCTGGAACGCTGCAAAGAGGGAGACCAGGAGGCTCGCAATATTCTGATTGAACGCAATATGCGTCTGGTAGCACATGTGGTGAAAAAATACCAGGGCACGGACCATGATATGGAGGATTTGCTCAGCGTAGGAACCATCGGACTGATTAAGGCTGTGAATACCTTTAATATGAATAAGGGCTCCAGGCTTGCGACGTATGCGGCGAAATGCGTGGAGAATGCTATCCTATCACAGATGCGTTTTGGGTGGAAGAAGAGGGAAATTTCCACCTGAAAGGGCAAAATGAAAGTGCATATCGACACCAGAAGAGAGAAATATAAAAAGATAATGACTTTCCTCAGTGCCTATGATAAAATGATATTGCAGGAAAAACATCCAATATATTTTGGAAAGATGTGTGAACAGGGCAATGTATAAAGTGGAATTTGAGTTTAAGACAAATAAAGCAGATCCGGAAACATTGGAAAAGGTATATGCAAAGACGGATGAGATTTTCGAACAGGAAGAACTTACATGTAGTGATAAAACACCTGGCAGACGTGTATATCAGGGCAAGGGGCAGAAGCAGGATTATGGAAGATTTTGGGCTGCATTTTTTGCGTTAAAAGATATGGCGGATATTTCAGAATATGTCAAAGCGTGTTTTTGGTATAATGGAAATCAAAAGGAGAATCTTCTCACGGGCTTCTTAAGGAACTGATTTATGGATAATTTACAGAAGAAAGGGATCAACTTTGATTTAGATACAGAGGCTTTGAAAGTACATTATCCAAAAGAAAATTGGAATAATGCTTATTATGAAGTAAGAAGTTTCTTTGAAGCACATGGCTTTGAACATATACAGGGATCTGGTTATCATTCTGTGAAACCAATGTCAGAGTTAGATGCCATGAGTGTCATATATCAGATGGCAAGAAAATTTCCATGGTTGAATTATTGTGTAAGTGTCTGTACGATAGCTGATGTGCCGGAGACCTTTGATATCTCTCATGTATTTGTTAGAGAGGCAGAACGTCTGGAAAAGAAGAAAACAAAAAGGTAATTTGTATGAGGCGACCAGAAATGGTCGTCTTTTTTGCCATGCATATCAGGAAACGCGCCGGTGACGCGTTTTCTGATTGACTGTTGGAAAGAAGTTTGAATATGCCAAAGATCGTATTCACCTCCCGCTACATGCGGAATGCACCACCAGCCAGAGTGGAGAAACCTCAGCACATTATGATGTGAAAAGGAAGACGAGCAGGCGAGTCATGTTACGAAGTAAGATTCGCCTGCTCCTTTTTTAGGTCTGTGATTATCGCATCCAGTAATTCGATTTTCTGTATGAAAGGGCAAGACAGGGACTGTATGTAGCGAGAGACAAAGTCTGAGTGACTATCAGAAATGCGTTTGCCTAATTCCTGCCATCCTTGTTCTGAAACCGGATCATGGACAATCACATGAAATGCGGGACTTTTCCTGATGGAACAATACCTCCAAAGGATTTATAGTCCAATCTATGTATAGAAGGATGTCCGGTATTACTGCAAGATATATAATTAGCCGATGATGGGGTGAACTGAGTAGTTACTATATTGTAAAATCAGAATAAAACAATGAGCGGAAATAGGGATAATATCCTGATTGAAGCATATAATAGGTATTAGAACGGAAAACTGTGTCAAGTTGCAAAAATCATCCCTGAAACTGGCTATACATATTGATTTGAAGGCGTTGATGTGATAATATAGAACAGAAAACTGTATTAGGTTGCAAAAATCTTCCCCAAGGAGGTTGCCGTATGGAGATTCGCAGAGACTTTTACTTAGATAAATTGATTAGAAGAAAGAACAATGGATTGATTAAGGTAATTACCGGTATTCGCAGATGCGGAAAGTCCTATCTGCTGAATCATATTTTTTATAATCATTTGCTGGAATCCGGTGTTCCGGCTGACCATATTATTCGTTTTGCTTTTGACTCCGCAGATGATTTGTATTTGATTGGCGAAAGTCTTATTAAAATTGAAAAAGAAAAACGTGGAGTTGATCCGGAGAAATTTATGGCATATATTCGTTCCAAGGTTATCACTGATGGAATGTATTATCTGCTATTGGATGAAGTTCAGCTGATGGACTGCTTTGAATCCGTATTAAATGGTTATCTGCGCAAAGAGAATATGGATGTATTCGTAACCGGAAGTAACGCAAAATTCCTGTCCAAAGATATTGTCACAGAGTTTGCCGGACGTGGAGATGAAGTCCATATGTATCCGCTGAGTTTTTCGGAATTTATGTCTGTTTACAAAGGCGACAAGTATATGGGATTATCTGAATATATGCTTTATGGAGGAATCCCGCTGGTAGTTCTTCGCGAAGGCAGCAGCGATAAGGCGGCAGCATTGCAAAACCTGTTTAGCGAAATTTATATTCGAGATATTTTCAAACGTAACCGTATTAAAAATATTGGAGAACTGGAAGATCTGCTGAATATCCTTTCCTCTGCCATTGGTTCTCTGACCAATCCTGAGAAGTTGAAAAATACCTTTAAGACTGTAAAGAAATCCAAAATCACTTCAAAAACGATCAGGAAATATCTGGATTGTTTTGAGGATTTTTTCCTGATTGAATCAGCGCAGAGATATGACATCAAAGGTAAGGCATATATTGAAACTCCAAAGAAATACTATTTCTCTGATCTTGGACTTCGTAATGCAAGAATTAACTTCCGCCAGTTTGAGCAGACACATTCCATGGAAAATGTGATTTATAACGAGCTGCGTATGCGTGGATACAGCGTGGATGTTGGCGTTGTTACTATTGCGGAGAAAGATCAGGAAGGAAAGGTAACTCGTAAACAGCTGGAAGTTGATTTTGTATGCAATCTTGGTTCTTCCAGGTATTATATCCAGTCAGCATATTCATTGCCTGATGAAGCAAAACGTACACAGGAAATCAGACCGTTCAGAAAGATAGACGATTCTTTCAAGAAGATTGTTATTACAAAAGAAATTATACAGCCGTACTATGATAACTATGGTATTTTAACCGTGAATATTTATGATTTCCTTCTTGACCCGCAAATTCTTGAAAAATAATACAAGGAAGAGCAGATGCGACAAAATGAAGCTGTTATCGCTCTGCCTTGCGCAATGCAAGTGTCCATTGCTTGCTATTGCGAAGGATCATTGATAAAATCAGTGTCGAGAGAAAGGAGAACATATTATGTTTAGAAATATGCGAAGAATCAATCAGCAGCTGCCAATGGAGGAAACCATTGCGATTTTTGAAAATGGAACATCTGGGACGTTGGCTTTGCTGGGGGATGACGGGTATCCGTATACGGTTCCAATCAACTATGTTTATTCTGATGGAAACATTTATTTTCACAGTGCGACAGAAGGGCATAAAATAGATGCGATTAGAAATTATGATAAAGCCTCTTTTTGCGTGGTTGATGCAGATGATGTGGTTCCGGAAGAATTTACAACTTATTTCCGCAGTGCAATCGCCTTCGGAAGGATTAAACTGATAGAAGATGGTGACAGGAAACATTCGGCGATTCAGATGCTTGCTGAAAAATATTCATCTGATCAGGGAGCGAGAATTGAACATGTAATTAACCAATACGCCAATGTGCTGACGATGATTGAACTGGAGATTGAGCATATGACTGGAAA
>JAUNPJ010000109.1 GCA_030536755.1 Eubacteriales bacterium
CGCGTCAAGAGCAATCCATAAGCGGCGCAGAAAAAGCAAGAAAATCGACATGCCTAGGCGGTGGTATCCCTCCCGGGCGAGTGCAGGTCATGTGGAAAGACTCCGGAAGTTATCGACCCGAAAACTATGCCATTTGGAAGTGTTCCGTTGACCAGGAAAGTGGTGCACATACGATTCGACAAACAGAAATTTGAGAGAATAAAACAGGAGCCATCGCGTTAATTGCGATGACTCCCAAATGGTTTTCAGATATTTATTTGCGGCTGGCGATGAAATCCAGTACTTCCTGTTTTTCAGGCATAACACGAAGCGCGCCTTTGCGTGTGGTGATCAGGGAAGCGCCTGCGTTGGCGAAGGTGATCATTTCCAGAAGCTGCTCGTCTGTCAGGCCTTCCAGACCATGCTCCAGCACATAGTTCAGAATACTTGCACAGAAGGTATCCCCGGCACCAGTTGTCTCAATCGTGTTTTCCTGCAGGAATGGAGCAGCCTCCACAATGCGTCCGTCATAGTAAGCACGGCTTCCTTCTTTTCCCATGGTAACAAGAATCAGCGGAATATCAAAACGCTCACGAATCTTGGCTACACCTGCGGTATAGTCATTTGTTCCTGTCATAAATTCTACTTCGTTATCACTGATCTTCAGTACATCACACTGTCCCATGCCGTACTCAATCTCTGCTTTGGCATCCTCTAAATCCTTCCACAGTGGCTCTCTTAAGTTCGGATCAAACGTGATGATCAGACCATTTTCTTTGGCTACCTGGATGGCATGGCGTGTTGCTTCACGAACTCCCTCATGTGTGGAGGAAAGTGTTCCGAAGTGGAAAATACGGGAAGACTTAATCAGCTCATCCTGTACTTCTCCTTTGGTCAACATCATATCAGCACCCGGGTTGCGGTAGAAAGAGAAATCTCTGTCTCCGTCCTCAAATGTGTGGACAAAAGCCAGTGTGGTATGTACCTCTTCATCCATAACAAGGTTGCGGGTATCGATACCAACTTCTTCCAGAGAATCTTTCAGGCGTCTGCCGAACATATCATTTCCAACTTTACCGATAAAGGCTGTTTTCTTGCCTAATTTTGTGAGCATGGCTAAGACATTGCAAGGTGCTCCACCGGGATTTGCCTCAAAAAGCTGATTTCCCTGATCGCTGACTCCGTTTTCTGTAAAGTCGATCAAAAGCTCTCCTAATGCAACGACATCAAATTGTTTTTCTCCCATGATCTTACCTCCTGTTATAAATTATTTCAATACTACTGTAGCCCATCTTATTGTTTTTGTCAAAGAGTTTTACATTCCTAAAATAACGTGATAAAATATCGGTATATAAATTTCAGCAAAGCGATGTGGCATAGAGAGGAAGGGATGGGTAAATGATCGATAAAGCATATGAATATATGGATTGGCCCAGAATAGAGGCTGTTGTATATGGGGAAGAGACTTTTCCGAGGGAGATACTGGGTCCGCATCTCGTCAAAAAAGGTGTTTTGCTCCAGTGCTATTTTCCGGGGGCAAAAAGTGTGAAGGTTCATCTGAAAGAAAAGAACAGGAATCATCAAATGGTACAGGAAGATGAAGCCGGATATTTTGCTGCGTTGATTCCGGGAAGAGAAATTCCGGAGTATGAGTATCTGGTACAGTATGAAGGAAAAGAAGAAATTGTGGAAGATCCGTATCGTTTTGGCTCCATGTTTCCGGAAAAAGAGGAACGTGCATTTTGTGAGGGCGTATCCTATGAGATATACAAAAAAATGGGAGCGCATCCCATGCGAAGAAGCGGTGTGAAAGGGGTATATTTTGCTGTCTGGGCACCGAATGCTTTGTGTGTGCATGTAGTCGGAGACTTTAATCATTGGGATGGAAAGGCACACCCTATGCATAAATCGGCAGGCTCCGGTATTTATGAGCTGTTTTTGCCATCGGCAAAGCCGGGAGATCTGTACAAATTCGAACTCACGCTCTATGGAGGAGTCAAAGTGCTGCGCACAGATCCCTATGCGATGGAGAAAGAACCAGGATCGGGCAGAGCCTGTGTTGTGCCGGATGCAAAACCATATATCTGGGAAGACGGGATCTGGATGAAAGAGAGAAAAGAACACACGGGACTGGACAAGCCGCTGTCTATCTGTGAGATCAGTCTGTTGGAATGGGGCAGAAAAGAAGACGGCACATATGAAACTTACAGGGAACTGGCTGCAAAGGTGGGAGATTATGCTTCCAAAATGGGGTATACACATATTGAACTGAATCCGATCATGGAATTTGAGGGAGAAAAAAACAACGGATTTGGGACAAGTGCCTATTTTGCACCGGCGCGTTGTTTTGGCACCCCGGCTGACTTTAAATATTTTGTGAATGATCTGCACAAGAGGAACATCGGTGTGATTCTGGACTGGACAGCCGCACATTTTCCGGTGATACCGGAGGGAATGCACAATCTTGACGGAACGTGCCTGTATGAAAATGCAGATCCGAGAAAGAAAATGCATCCGTTCTGGAATACCATGATGTTCAATTATGCAAGCCCTATGGTCAGAGAATTTCTGATCAGCAATGCTTTTTACTGGATTGAGTGTTTTCATCTGGATGGACTTCGGCTGGATGATGTAGCGGCCATGCTGTATCTGGATTATGGAAGAAAGGATGGGGAATGGACCCCGAATATGTATGGAAGCAATGAGAATCTGGAGGCAGTCAGTTTTCTGAAGCATTTAAATTCCGTCGTAAAACGGGAGTACCCCGAAATCATTCTCATTGCCCAGGAGGATGGCCTGTGGCCCTCTTTGACCGGAAAAGTCGATGAGACGCATATGGGATTTGATTACAAATGGAACAATGGCTGGACTGGAAACTTTCTGGATTATCTTCGTCATAAGGGCGATTATCGCCGGGAACATCACGATGAGCTTACTTCCAGCATGCTGTATGCATACTGCGAAAATTATATTTTAACGTTTAATAAGAGAGATGTGGGAAGCAGCACAGATTTTCTTGAGAGTCTGCCGGGTAAGCCAAAGGAAAAGACAGCTCTTTTGAAGGCTGCTTACGGGTATCTGATGACGCATCCGGGCAAGAAGATGGTCGTATCAGAGCCTCAGATGGATGAAGATGCCAAAGCCTGTCTGGCAGAACTTCTCTGTATGTACAGACAAAATCCTGCGCTTTATGAGATGGACTGTGAACCGGAGGGATTTGAATGGATTCAGTTGATGGAAGCACAGAAAAAATGTCTTGCATTCTGCAGAAAAACGCAGAAAGAAGAGGATACCCTGCTTGTTGTATGTAATTTCTCCAAGAAAGAATACAACAAATATCAGGTAGGTGTTCCGTTTGAGGGAAAATACAAAGAAATTTTCAACAGCGACAGCAAAAAACTGGGAGGAGGCGGATTCGTCAATCCACGTGTGAAGACGAGTAAGCCAGAAGAATGCAATGAACGGGAGCATTCGATCACGATCAAACTTGCGCCTCTTAGCGTTGCTGTTTTTGCAGTACGGGAATAGTGCGGGAAATAGAAGAAAAGGAAAATATACATGAATCATTTGATAGAGAAATCAATCAGTTATTTTGGAAGCCAGCTGCCGCTCGTGGCACAGTTTTGCCTGAAAGTGGTCATCTCCATTCTTGCGTTTTACGTGGGAGTGCGAGTGATCCGGTGGCTCATCCGACTGATGAGGGCATCCTTGGAGAAAGCAAATGTGGATACCGGGGTGACGCAATTTCTGGCATCCATTTGTAAGGTAACTTTGTATGCACTTTTAGTATTTAATATTGCGACGAATTTCGGAGTGAAGGAAGCTTCCATCGCTGCTTTGCTCGGAACCTCCGGTCTTACTCTTGGTCTTGGTCTCCAGGGCGGCTTGACCAATCTGGTGGGCGGGATCATGATTCTTGTATTTCGTCCCTATCAGGTCGGTGATTACATTATCGTGGGAAGCAGCAGTTCCGGCGTTGAGGGAACGATTCTGAAAATAGAGATTTTCTATACGACACTGGCAACGATTGACAATAAGACAATCGTGGTGCCAAATGGAACCCTGTCTAACAGCTGTGTCACGAATGTAACTGGAAAAGACAACCGAAAGCTGGAGATCAAAGTTGGAATTTCCTATGAGTCCAGCATTAAAGTTGCCAAGGAAATTCTGGAACGGCTTCTGAAGGAAGACAGTGCCATCAAATCAGATATGGAGATGGACGTATTTGTAGATGAACTGGCGGACAGTGCCGTTATCCTTGGATTTCGGGCATGGGTGTCCACGGATGATTACTGGAAAACAAAATGGCGGATGAATGAAAAGATCAAAGAAGCGTTTGATGCGGCAGAGATCAAAATACCTTATCCTCAGTTGGATGTACATGTAAGTTCGCATTAAATACACATATCCGGAAAATGCAGGAGGAAAAACTTTTGGTGCAAGCGGAAAGAACTCTTGCATATCGGAGCGTTATTAGAGAATTTTTCCAGAGCAGTATTGGGATGCTGTATTGCAGAATCTGTTTGCTGTGTGATAAACTGTTATTAATCAAAATAAAATCTGCAAAGAATGTTGCAGAAAAAATTCAGGAGGCAAAATTATGGACAATCAAAAAACACCTCCTTCCATGGATCAATGGCTGAAGGAAGCAAAAGCTCATGAAAGTGCACCGAACATAGGAATGTACCTGACTCATAATGGAATCGTCCGTCAGACGGCTAGGGCGAAAGTGCGGGAAGGTGCACAAGATACCAGACCTGTCACAGGCATGTTCTTTTCTTACGATCAGGAAAAAGTAGATGCCGCCATTGCAGATACTTATCAGATGGAGGGGATTTTCTATATCAGAGTGTGGCTCAATGAGGGAAAACTTCAGGTTGGAGATGATATCATGTATGTGCTGATCGGTGGAGATATCCGTCCGCACGTGGTGGAGGCACTGCAGAGCCTGGTGGCAAAAATTAAGAACGAATGTGTGATAGAAAAGGAGCTGGAAGAATGAAAGCGCAGGACTGGAAACAGTATTTACCGGAATTTAAAGAAAAGACAGAACAGTTTTATAACGGAACACTGAGCAAGGGAGATTATAAGGGATTTTCCGGACTTTATGGAAGCTATGCACAGAAAGGCGGACAGGCAAGTATGCTTCGTCTGCGTATGACCGCAGGATGTGTAACAAAAGAAAAAATGCAGTTTACTGCCGATGCAATCCGCAAATACGGAGTAAAGAGAATGCATTTTACGACTTGTGAGGCAATTCAGCTTCATGACCTTACGAAGGGGCAGGTATATCCGATCATGGAAGGCGCTCTGGATGCTGGTATCGTAACGATGGGCGGCGGCGGAGATTTTCCGCGTAATGTCATGTGTTCACCTCTTTCCGGTGTGGAAGAGGAATACTTTGATGTGATGCCGTATGCAGAAAAAGCAGGCGAATATCTAATGGATTTTATTCTGGCAGAAAAAATGCCGAGAAAGTTAAAAGTCTGCTTCTCCAATTCACCGGCAAATCTGCCGCATGCGACATTCCGTGATCTGGGATTTGCGGCAACGGCAGACGGAAAATTTGATGTATACAGCGCAGGTGGTCTTGGCAACAATCCGCGTATGGGCGTTAAGGTGGCAGAGGGAATTGAGCCGGAAATGTTCCTGTATTACATCAAGGCGATGTGGCTGACCTTCCGTGCTTATGGAAATTATGAAAACAGAGGAAAAGCACGTACCCGTTATATGCAGGAGGTTCTGGGCGGACCGGAACAGTACAAGGCAGCTTATCTGGAGAAACTGCAGGAGGTTCTCGATGGTCCGGAGGATTTGCGCTGTGAAGTGAAGCCTGTTGTTATCAAAAAAACAGGAACCCCTGAGACGATTGACAGCAGCCGTGTGAAAGCGCAGAAACAGCCGGGACTTTATACGGTCGTATGGCATCCGATCGGAGGGCAGCCGGATGTGGATGTTTTCTGCAGATTGAGTGATGCACTTGCTTCTATGGAAGAGGTACAGATGCGTCTTGCACCGGATGAGAGCGCCTACATTGTGAATCTGACTGCTGAGGAGGCAAAACAGGTTCTTGAAATTATAGAGGAAGATACGGCAAAAACGCTGTTTGAAAGCTCGGTAAGCTGTATCGGAGCTGTGACCTGCCAGGTTGGTCTTCGTGACTCACAGGGATTGCTCAGTGCCTGCGTAAAAGCAGTGAGTGAAGCTGAGATTCCGGATGGGGCACTGCCTCAGATCCATATTTCCGGATGTCCGTCTTCCTGCGGAACGCATCAGATCGGAGCCATCGGATTCCGCGGTGCATCAAAGAAAGTAGATGGCAAAGTGCGGGCAGCATATATGCTCTGTGTGAACGGAAATGAAAAACAGGGACAGGAAGTTCTTGGTGAAGAATTGGGTGCGATTACAGAGGAAGAGATTCCGGTATTTTTGGTGAAGCTTGGTAAAGCTGTGGCTGACAGCGGCCTGGATTTTGAAACATGGCGTGCACAGAATCCGGATGGCATCAAAAAAATCGCAGAGGAATATCTTGCTTAAATAAACCGTGGATCAGACGCCTGTCTTCTCGATCAATACAAAGAGATTACCTTGTATTCATAAATAAAATCTTTCGTTTGTTTTGGGCGGAAAACCACTGCCTTCAGGCGGTGGGAGGTACCTCTGTGAATTTATAGCCACTAACCTTGGCTTTCGATGTACTTTTGTATAGTTG
>JAUNPJ010000040.1 GCA_030536755.1 Eubacteriales bacterium
AAGGTCTGTATATTCTCAGGCCTTTTGCCGGATCTTCCAAAAGACTGGAAAGGCAGTGTCAGCTTCTGACCATGCTTTTTGAAGAACATGGAATGAAAGTCGATGTACCCGTGTACAATCTGGAAGGAAATCTGGTGTCAACAGATGAACAGGAAACTTCCTATGTACTGCGTCGATGGTATGAAGGAAAAGAATGCGATACCAGATCGAGAGAGGAAGTACTTCGCAGTGTGGAAAATCTTGCACAGCTTCATCTGGTCATGAAGATGCCGGGGTTGGAAACATGTACCCAGGAGCCTTTAGAGCAGGAATATCTGCGTCACAACCGGGAGCTGCGCAAAATCCGCAAGTTTATCCGGGGCAAGAAAGTCAGCAATCCGTTTGAACGGCAGTATCTAAGCAGTGTGGAGGAGTTTCTGGAGTGGGCGGATGAGGCGGCACAATGCCTGAAACAATCTTCTTATGAGCAGCTTCGGCAGGAAGGGATGCAGCAGGGCCTGATCTGCCACGGCGAATTTAATCAGCATCATGTACTGTTTTGTAACAATCAGATCGCCATTACCGGTTTTGATAAATGGAATTATGATCTTCAGGCGGCGGATCTCTATTGCTTTATGCGCAAAATACTGGAAAAAACAGGCTGGGACGTACGGCTTGGCGCAAAGATGTTGGAGACTTATGATCGGGAAAAACCATTGTCGGCACAGGAATATGAACATTTGAAAATCCGTTTTTCCTATCCGGAAAAATACTGGAAGCTGGCAAATTATTATTATGCACATAACAAGGCGTGGATATCGGAGAAGAATGTAGAAAAATTGCAGAATGTGCTGCATCAGAAAAAAGCATGGCGTGAATTTATTCAGGAAATCTTCTAAATATAAAGGATTTATTATTTGCTTTTTTGTTTATTTAGTATATAATAAGAACTGAACAAAAAACTGGTGGGAGGTACTTTAGATGGACTACAAAAAAGTATATGAAGACTGGCTTTCCAATCCTTATTTTGATGAGGATACAAAAGCTGAGTTAAAGGCAATTGAAAATGATGAGAACGAGATCAAAGAGCGTTTTTATATGGACCTTGAGTTTGGTACTGCTGGTCTGCGTGGTGTAATTGGAGCGGGAACAAATCGTATGAATATTTATGTAGTGCGCAAGACAACACAGGGTCTTGCAAACTATATCAAAGCTGTAGGCGGAGAGAGCAAAGGTGTGGCGATTGCTTACGATTCCAGACGTATGTCTCCGGAATTTGCCAAGGAAGCAGCACTTTGCCTGGCAGCGAACGGAATCAAAGCCTATATTTTTGAATCTCTGAGACCAACACCGGAGCTTTCTTTCGCGCTGCGTCATCTGGGATGCATTTCCGGAATCAATATCACAGCAAGCCACAATCCGCCGGAATACAACGGATATAAGGTTTACTGGGAAGATGGTGCGCAGATCACACCGCCTCATGATACAGGAATCATGGATGAAGTGAAGAAAGTGACTGATTACAACAACGTTCTGACTATGGATGAGGATGCTGCAAAAGCTGCAGGTCTTTATGAAGTAATCGGCAAAGAAGTAGATGATGCTTATATTGCAGAGCTGAAAAAACAGGTTTTACATATGGATGCCATCGAGAAAGAGGGCAAAAACCTGAAGATCGTATATTCACCTCTTCATGGAACAGGAAATATCCCTGCAAGAAGAATTCTCAAAGAGCTGGGATTTGAGAATGTTTATGTTGTGAAAGAGCAGGAGCTTCCTGACGGAGAGTTCCCGACAGTAAGTTATCCAAACCCGGAGGCAGATGAGGCCTTTGATCTTGGATTAAAACTGGCAAAAGAAGTGGATGCAGATTTGGTTCTGGCAACAGACCCGGATGCAGACAGACTCGGTGTTCGTGTGAAGGACAAGGACGGTGTGTACCACAACCTGACTGGAAATATGTCTGGCTGCCTGCTCGCTGATTATGAAATCGGACAGAGAAAAGAGTTGTTTGGACTTCCGGATGACGGCGCTCTGATCAAGACGATCGTTACCAGCAACCTGGCAGATGCCATTGCAAAATATTATGACGTACGTCTGATCGAAGTACTGACAGGATTTAAGTTTATCGGTCAGCAGATTCTTGGATTTGAGACAAAGGGTAAGGGAACCTATCTCTTTGGCTTTGAGGAGAGCTACGGCTGTCTGATCGGAACTCATGCAAGAGACAAAGATGCGATCGTTGCAACAATGGCTCTTTGTGAGGCTGCTGCATACTATAAGACACAGGGCAAGACCTTATGGGATGCCATGATCGATATGTATGAGAAATACGGATATTACAAAGATGATATTCAGTCCATCACCTTAAAAGGTATCGAGGGACTGGAGAAAATCCAGAAGATTTTAAGCGAACTGAGAACAAATGCACCGACTCAGATCGGTGATTACAAAGTGCTGGTAGCGCGCGACTACAAAGCTGATACAGTGAAAGATCTGGAGACAGGAGAAGTAACTCCGACAGGACTTCCTTCCTCCAATGTACTTTACTATGAGCTGACCGACGATGCATGGCTTTGTGTTCGTCCTTCCGGTACAGAACCGAAAGTAAAATTCTACTATGGAATCAAGGGAACTTCACTGGAAGATGCAGATGCAAAATCCGCAGCTCTCGGAAAAGATGTTCTGGCAATGGTTGACGATATCATGTCAAAACTTTAAGAGGCACTTTTGATGGAAGATCAGAAGTATTCCTTTCAGGATTTTATTGACATTATCAAAAGACTGCGCGGCGATGGCGGGTGTCCCTGGGACCGGGAACAGACCCATCAGTCTCTGAAAAAATGTCTGACCGAAGAATGCAGTGAAGTCCTGGAGGGAATTGAAATCTATGAGTCTACGGGAGACTGGGACAATCTTTGTGAAGAACTGGGAGATGTACTTCTTCAGGTTGTCATGCACAGCGTGATCGCACAGGAAGAGGGAATTTTTACCATTGATGATGTGATTCAGGGGATTTCCGAAAAAATGGTTCGGCGTCATCCTCATGTGTTCGGAAATGGGAGAGCAGACAATGCTCAGGAAGTAATAATGAGCTGGGAAGAAATGAAAGCCCACGAGAAAAAAGAGAAGGAAGCAAAGAAAAAGGAAAAGCGATAATTCTCATTTGCAAATACTATCAAAATCAGAGTAATGAATCTAAAAACCTTGACAAAGAGTCTGGAAAGGTTTATAAATGAGGATAGAGTTTGTGGATTACTGAGAAACTCATTTTAAGTGATAACAGGAGGAAATACGATGAATAAGACAGAATTAGTTGCAGCTATGGCTGAGCAGACAAATTTATCAAAGAAAGATGTTGAGGCTGTTTTAAAGTCTTTTGCTGATGTAGTATCTGAAGAATTAAAAAATGGCGGTAAAGTACAGTTAGTTGGCTTTGGTACATTTGAAGTATCAGAGAGAGCAGCAAGAGAGGGAAGAAATCCTCAGACTGGTGAGACAATGACAATCGCAGCTTCCAAAGCTCCTAAATTCAAAGCAGGAAAAGCATTAAAGGATCTGGTTAACGGTAAATAATGAGATTAGATAAGTTTCTGAAGATTTCCCGTTTGATTAAAAGGCGCACAGTAGCCAATGAAGCCTGCGATGCCGGACGTGTATTTGTGAACGGAAAACCTGCGAAGGCTTCCCTGAAGGTAAAACCGGGAGACGTCATAGAGATTCAATTTGGAACAAGAACCACGAAAGTGGAAGTGCTGGAATTAAAGGAGACAGTCAAGAAGGAAGAGGTCGAAAGCCTTTACCGTTTTGTTGATTAAGCTGTTATGGGACCGTATCATACTGATACGGTCCTTTTCCTATCTGATTTTTTAGTACTTTCTTTTGGAGCCGTTACATAAACTAGGATAAAGACAATATCCGGGAGGAATCTTTTGGAAGAAAAGAAAACCATGCAGTCCCACAAAATCATACTGACCAGCCGCCAGTCCGGTGTGGTATCCGGTGTGCTGGATGTGATCTCTTTTGATGAGAGCCTGATCGTACTTTCCACACAGTGCGGAAAACTGACCATCAAAGGGGATCAGCTCCATGTAAACCAGCTGAATCTGGAAAAAGGAGATGTGGATATTTCCGGCAAAGTAGACAGTCTGGTTTATTCCGAGAATGGAAAAAAGGCGGAAAATCGAAAAGAATCTGTGTTGGGAAGGCTGTTTAAGTAGAATGAGCACTTATATGAATCATGAGCTGCTCTTATTTTTTTGCTCCATGGGAACGGGTGCCGGACTATTGTTTTTCTACGATTGGATCCGTATTGCGCGAAAATTGATACGCCATAGTCCGCAGGCTGTGTCAGCAGTAGATCTGCTGTATTGGATCATGGCTGGAATTTTGATTTTTTCTGTGATGTACTGCAAGAATGATGGAATTATCCGAAGCTATGCGATGCTTGGAATCGCTGTCGGTATGGCTGCTTATTATAAAATTGTAGGCGAGACATTCGTCCGGTTTATGTCTGCAGTGATAAAATTCCCCATAAAAATCTTGAAAAAACCGGTAAAAAGGTTGATATTTGTCATTGGAAGATGTAATATTACTTTACATAGAGCCTGCCGTAGATTCGGGAGCTCTATTGGCAAAAGGTGTAGATTTATCTGGAAAAAGAGGTTTGTGGATATTGAAAAAAAGAAAAAGCGCAGGAAAACGCAAAAGAAATAGGATCAGTATGGTCGCTATTAGCGTGATCGTTATGATTCTGCTGGTATTTCTGGTGCATCAGCGTAACAATGTTCAGGCACAGCTGGAGCGCTATCATGCGGAAGAGGTGGCTCTTCGGGAGAAAATCGAGGCGGAGAACGCACGGACAGAGGAAATCGATCAGCTCAAAGAGTACATGAAGACCGATGAATATGCCGAAGAAGTAGCCAGAGAAAAACTTGGTCTTGTGAAGGATAATGAGATTGTCTTCCAGGAAAGTTCAGAATCAGCTAATTAATTGATGTCGAAACTACGGAAAAAGAAAAGAATTTTTGGGAAAAGTTTTTTGTTTTACCGGTTCTGTTTTGACAAATATTTCAGAAAAAATCCTCTATAATACCCAATTAAAAGCAATTGCTGTGAAAGGGGAGGGGACATAGATGCATGAATGGATCATTGCCATGCTCGTGATCAGCAGTATGCTGATTATACGGGACATGGCAAAAACTATTTTGGCGGCACGCACGCTGTCAAATGGTGAGGTAAATGCACTTTATGAGGACCATCCGCAGAAGGAGAGGGTAGAAAAATACGCCAAATCCTTTCAAAAACTGGCGGAAACTTATTATGGAATGCCGTACAGGAAAGACTATCTGAGCAACGCACAAGTGGAGAAAATTTTTCATCAGGTTCACAAACAGATGTGTGAAAATTGCCATCAGAGAGACATATGCTGGAAACAAAACAGAAATCAGACTTATCAAAGTGCGTACCAGTTGATCCGTTCCATCGAAAGCGGTCAGGAAGAACAGATCCGCAGATCCAAAGGCCAGTGGCTTGGCCAGTGTACCCGCCCCCAACAGTTTTATCAGGAGACCAGCAGAGAATTCTTCCAGGAGAAGCAGAATCTGATCTGGAACAATAAAATGATTGAAAACCGTCTGGCAGTGGCAGAGCAGCTGACAGAAATCTCAAATATGATGCAGATGGTAGCAGATGATCTGTACGATATCATACAGCCGGATGAGCAGTTTGCCGATGAGATGAAGAAAAAGCTGAAAAAACATGGAGTTCTGGTGAAAAACGTATGGATTCTGGACAAGGAAGAGGAGAAAACACAGCTTTATCTGACATTGCGCGCCAGAAGCGGTCAGTGTATTTCTCTGAGTGAGGTTTCCGCGGTTGTATCAGATGTGTGTGACTGCGCGATGACAGCAGTGTCGGAAAGCAGGTGTACCATCAATTCCGAATACCATACCATACATTTTGTGGAAGCGGTGAAATATCAGGTGCTTCATGGAGTGGCGAAGGTGACTCGTGAAAAAGAACGGGTATCCGGTGACAATTTTTCGTGCAGTCTTGAGGAGGAAGGACAGTTTCTCATGTGTCTTTCAGACGGTATGGGTTCCGGAATCGAGGCATGCAGAGAGAGTGAAGCAGTGGTAGAATTGATCGAGCAGTTTATTGATTCGGGATTTTCGAGGGAAACAGCAGCCAAGCTGGTGAATTCCTCTCTGCTTTTGCAGGGTAGTGACGGAATGTTTTCGACAATGGATATCTGCACCGTCGATCTTTACACGGGAATCTGCAATTTCCTCAAAGCAGGGGCTTCTACCACTTTTATCAAGCGGGATCACTGGGTGGAGGCGATTTCCTCTACAAGTCTCGCGGTAGGACTGGTGCAGCAGATCGATTACGAGACGACTTCACGCAAGCTGTACAGCGGAGATTTTCTGATCATGGTGACAGACGGCGTGCTCGATGCGCTTCCCCTCGGACAGGAGGAGAAGACAATGAAGGAGATTATCATGCAGGTGCACAGCAGCTCTCCAAAGGAACTGGGAAGAGGGATTCTGGACCGGGTGTTGGGATACTGTGATTACAAGGCAAGAGATGACATGACAGTACTGGTAGCAGGATTATGGAAAAACAGGAGATAAACATGCAGGAAAAAGTATGGAACTATATGCAGGAACACCATATGGTGAAAGATGGCGACAGGATAATTGCCGGAGTGTCCGGCGGTGCAGATTCTGTTGCACTTTTTTGTCTTATGGAAAAATTCAGAGAAATATGTCCGTTTGACTTTTGCGTGGTGCATGTCAATCACAACCTGCGCGGGCAGGAAGCGCTGCGGGATGCGGATTTTGTCAGACAGATGTGCCGGCAGAGACAGGTGGAATATTTTGAGTATTCGGTGGATGTGAAAAAGACAGCCAGGGAGAGAAAGTTAAGCTGTGAGGAAGCGGGACGTATGCTGCGCATGGAAGCTTTTGAGGAGCAGAGGAAGCGCTGGAATGGGACAAAAATAGCGCTTGCTCATCATAAGAATGATCTTGCGGAGACAATGCTGCATCATTTGTGCCGGGGAAGCGGTCTGCGCGGATTGTGCGGAATCATGCCGGTTCAGGGAGAAAAAATCCGCCCTCTTCTTTGTTTAGAACGGGAGGAAATTGAGCAATATCTGAAAGAACAGGGGATGGATTATGTGACAGACAGCACGAATGCGACTGATGACTACACAAGAAACCGTATCCGCCATCAGATTTTGCCGGTATTGGAAGAACAGGTCAATCGGCGGGCAGTTGCCCATATGGCAGAAGCCTCAGAGAAGTTTCAAAAAATAGAAGACTATCTGCAGCGGCAGGCGCAGATGCTTCTGGAATCCTGCCGAAGACCGGACAGGCAGTCCGGCTTTCTGGATGAGAAATTGTTTGATGCGGAACCGGTTTTGCAGGAATATGTAATTTTGCGGCAGATTGAGCAGATTTGCAAAAAAAGAAAAGATGTGACGTCTCTTCATGTCCGTGAAATCCTGGCTCTGGCAGATAAGCCGGCAGGAAAATATATACAGATTCCGGGCAAATACCGCATGGTCCGTCTGTATGACGGAATCCTTTTGGAAGAAGAAAAAACGGAGGAATCCACAGAAGAGCAGAATGTGATGCTTGTATTGGATGCGCAGGGAACATTTCGCGATGAATGTGTCAGTCTTCGCATTTTTCCAAATGAAGGACAGAAGATTCCGCAAAAAAGATATACGAAATGGTTAAATTATGATAAAATAAGTGAGGACTTGTGGCTTCGAACCAGACGGCCGGGTGATTATCTGGTCGTCAATCCGCAGGGAGGAAGGAAAAAGATAAAAGATTATTTTATTGATTCCAAGGTTCCGAGGCAGATGCGTGACCAGATCCCTCTATTTGCAGCAGGGCAGGAAATTTTGTGGGTTGTGGGATATCGCATCAGTGAAGCGTATAAAGTGACAGAACATACCAAAACTATATTGGAAATAGAATACAAAGGAGGATGTAAAAATGTCAGAGAAAATTAGTGTTTTGATCAGCGAAGAAGACGTAGACAAGAAAGTCCGCCAGATCGCAGCGCAGATCAGCAAAGATTATGAAGGAAAGGAAGTTCATCTGATCTGCGTACTCAAGGGAAGTGTATTTTTTGCCTGTGAACTGGCAAAGCGTATTACCGTGCCGGTAACTTTGGACTTTATGTCTGTGTCCAGTTATGGTGACGATACAAAATCCAGTGGTGTTGTAAAAATCATCAAGGATCTGGATGAGCCTCTGGAAAACAAAGATGTACTGATTGTGGAGGATATCATTGATTCAGGAAGAACCCTTAGTTATCTGATTGAAATATTGAAAAAGCGCAATCCGGCAAGCCTGCATCTGTGTACCTTGCTGGACAAACCGGACCGTCGTGTTCGTCCTGTACATGTGGATTATACATGTTTTGAGATTCCGGACGAGTTTGTCGTAGGCTACGGTCTGGATTATGCGCAGAAATACAGAAATCTCCCATACATCGGTGTAGTTGAGATTCAGTGAAAGGAGATTTAACAGGTGAATAGAAGACCAGGAAGAATAGGTGTCTATCTGGCTTTGATCATTCTGATGATCGCAGGTTATCTGTATCTGAATGAACAGATGACAGATGCAGGAAGTTACAGTTTGAGTCAGATGGAACAGGATATGAAGGATGGTGAAATCCAAAGCGTAAATATTTATCCGAATAAAGAAACTCCTACAGGACGTGTGACTGTGGAGATGAAATCCAAGGCACAGTATCAGTTCTATGCGTTGGATGTAAACAAAATTGAAACTCTGTGTGAAGACAACGGCATCGCACCTGCAATCGGGAATGTACCGCAGGACAATATTTTTATGACAACTGTGCTTCCGGTTATCCTGACAGGTGTGCTGATTTTCTTCCTGTTTGGCTTTATGAACCGTCAGATGTCCGGCGGAGGCGGTAATTCCAAGATGATGAATTTTGGAAAAAGCCGTGCCAGAATGACAAACGATACGCAAAAGCGTGTGACCTTTAAGCAAGTGGCCGGTCTGGAGGAAGAGAAGGAAGACCTGGTGGAAGTAGTCGATTTTCTGAAGTTTCCGCAGAAATATACAAAGCTTGGAGCCAGAATTCCAAAAGGCGTGCTTTTGGTAGGACCTCCGGGAACCGGTAAAACCTTGCTTGCAAAAGCGGTAGCGGGAGAGGCCGGTGTGCCGTTCTTTTCGATTTCCGGTTCTGATTTTGTGGAGATGTTTGTCGGTGTCGGTGCTTCCCGTGTCAGAGATTTGTTTGAAGAAGGTAAGAAGAATGCGCCATGTATTATTTTTATCGATGAGATCGATGCCGTGGCAAGACAGCGTGGTACCGGTATGGGCGGCGGACACGATGAGCGTGAGCAGACGCTGAATCAGCTGCTTGTGGAGATGGATGGATTTGGTGTCAATGAGGGAATCATTGTGATGGCAGCCACGAACCGCGTGGACATTCTTGACCCTGCAATCCTGCGTCCGGGGCGTTTTGACCGTAAAGTGGCAGTCGGACGTCCGGATATCAAGGGAAGGGAAGAGATTTTGAAGGTGCATGCCAATGGAAAGCCGCTGGGAGATGATGTGGATCTCAAGCAGATTGCGCAGACAACGGCAGGCTTTACCGGAGCGGATCTTGAGAATCTTCTCAATGAAGCTGCTATTTTGGCGGCAAAAGGCGATCGTGCCTATATCACGCAGGCAGATATCAAAAATTCTTTTATCAAGGTTGGAATCGGTGCGGAGAAAAAGAGCCGCGTGATTTCTGAGAAAGAGAAGAAGATTACGGCTTATCACGAAGCCGGCCATGCAATTTTGTTCCATGTTCTTCCAGATGTGGGACCCGTGTATACCGTATCCATCATACCGACGGGAATCGGTGCAGCAGGTTATACGATGCCTCTGCCTGAAAAGGATGAGATGTTCAATACACGCGGCAAGATGATACAGGATATTCAAGTTGCTCTGGGCGGTCGGATTGCTGAGGAAATGGTTTTTGATGATATTACTACTGGGGCTTCCAATGATATCAAGCAGGCGACCAGTATCGCAAAAGCGATGGTGATGCAGTATGGTATGTCTGAGAAAGTCGGACTGGTTGCTTATGGCGGTGATCAGGATGAAGTGTTTATCGGCAGAGATCTGGCTCACACAAGAGGATACAGCGAGAGTGTTGCAACCAGCATTGACGACGAGATCAAATCGATCATTGATGACTGCTATCAGAAAGCAAAGGCGATTATTCTGGAACATCGCGACGTGCTGGAGGGATGTGCACAGCTTTTGCTGGAAAAAGAGAAAATTGGTCGGGATGAATTTGAGTCTCTTTTTGAAAAAGAGAAAACTGTGTTGGGAGAATAGTAAAAGTGCACAAAAAATAGTAACAAAATTTGTGAAGTTTGTGCACACTTTTGTACAGTGATGTGGTACTATAATTAACGTAAAAACCCCCCAATACATTATATAGTTTTTGCTACACCCCATAAGAGAGAAATACCTTCTCCAAAAAAGACAGCTCAAAAGGCTGTCTTTTTTCCTTTTCGGGGAATATTTTGTTTGGGCAAAAGGTTGTATTCTTTGAGCGATTGAGATAAAATAGGAATAGCATTTTTAGAGGGGAATAAAGACATATGGGTGTTAATAAACGCAGTATCGAATACAGAAAAGCACATGATTATATCATGAATATGCGGCCGGCTTTTCGCAAGGAAGCTCTGTTTAGTGATGAGTCTGAAAACTACAGGACTCCGATGGAGCCAAAAGCAGGAGATAAAGTGACCATTCGCTTTCGAACCCAGAGAAATAATGTAGACAATGTATTTCTGATAGACAGCGAGAGCAAGACCGCAAGGGCAATGCAGCTTGTGGAAAGCAATAAAGATTTTGATTATTATGCAGTCAATGTTCATCTTGGAACAGAGACATTTCGTTATTATTTTGAAATTGTGACCGGACATTTTCGGTGTTATTATGATACGCATGGTGCTTCCTATGAGCCGAGAGATCAGTTTTCGTTTCGTATCGTGCCAGGATTTTCCACTCCGGACTGGGCGAAGGGCGCCATTATTTATCAGATTTATGTGGATCGCTTTTACAATGGAGACAAGTCGAACGATGTAGAGACAGGAGAATATTACTATATTGGTGATGTGAGTGTGAAAGTGGATAACTGGGACAAACCTCCTGCCTGCATGGGCGTGCGTGAGTTTTATGGCGGTGATCTGCAGGGAATTATAGACAAGCTGGATTATCTGCAGGATCTTGGAGTAGAGGTACTCTATCTGAATCCGATTTTTGTCTCACCGAGCAATCATAAATACGACAGCCAGGATTATGACTATGTAGATCCGCACTATGGCGTGATCGTCAACGATGGAGGGAATCTTCTGGCTCCGGGAGATACCTGCAATGCACATGCGACCAGATATATTAAACGTGTGACCGATAAAGAGAATCTGGAAGCCAGCAATCAGCTTTTTATCAGGATGGTGGAGGAAATCCACAAGCGCGGCATGAAGATTATTCTGGACGGTGTGTTTAACCACTGTGGTTCCTTCAATAAATGGATGGACAGAGAACGGATTTATGAGAATCAGGAGGGCTATGAGAAAGGTGCTTATATTTCTTCAGACAGTCCGTACCGTTCCTTTTTCCATTTTTACGATCAGAATCAGTGGCCGTACAATCCGGCTTACGATGGCTGGTGGGCACACGATACGCTTCCGAAGCTGAATTATGAGGAATCGCCAGAGTTGTATGAATATATTCTGAATGTGGCGAGAAAATGGGTGTCACCGCCGTATAACGCAGATGGATGGCGCCTTGATGTGGCTGCCGATCTGGGACACAGCAATGAGTTTAACCACAAGTTCTGGAAGGACTTCCGCAAGGCAGTTAAGGAGGCCAATCCGAATGCGATCATTCTGGCAGAACATTACGGTGATCCGAGAGGCTGGCTGCAGGGGGATGAGTGGGATACTATTATGAATTACGATGCCTTTATGGAGCCGTTGACCTGGTTTTTAACAGGTATGGAGAAGCATAGTGATGATTTTAGAAGTGATCTCCTGGGCAATGCGGATTTCTTTGCGGGAGCGATGCAGACGCACATGGCATCCATGCTGCAGCCTTCGCTGGAGACATCTATGAATGAGCTGTCCAACCACGATCACTCCCGTTTCCTGACAAGAACCAATCATCAGGTAGGAAGGGTCAATTATCTCGGCAGCGAGGCGGCAGAGCGCAATGTAAACAAAGCAGTACTCCGCGAGGCAGTTGTGATGCAGATGACCTGGCCGGGCGCACCGACGATTTACTATGGAGATGAGGCCGGTGTGTGCGGATTCACAGATCCCGATAACCGTCGGACATATCCATGGGGAAAAGAAGATCAGGAACTGATTCAGTTTCATAAAGATATGATTGCCATTCACAAAAAATACCGTGTATTGACTTCCGGCTCTCTGAAGTTTCTGGTAAAAGCTTATCAGGGGCTAAGTTATGCACGTTTTTCCAAAACAGAGCAGATTATTGTTGCAGTCAATAACAGCGATGAGGCAATGCACATGGAGATTCCTGTGTGGGAAGCAGGAGTTTCCCGTTCTCCTGACTGCCAGCTTCTGCAGCTTGTGTGCACGCACAATGAAGGATATACCGTGCGTCCCTGCTATTACACAGCGATAGGAGGATATCTGGATATCCAGCTTCCGGCTTATGGAGCGGTTGTGCTGTGGCACAAAGATTGACGAATACGTTGAAGCGATGTTACTGTTCACACGGCACTATCCCGCGAGGTGTTTTGGCATGAATATGCCAAAATCCCGAGACATACAAGCCAAAATTCCATTGCCGAAGGCAATCTGGAATGAATTTTGGCTTCGTTACTGTGAACGGAGTGAACAGTAACGAAGCGATAAAGTTTTAAATAAAAAAATTAGAAAAAGCTTGCAATCTTTCTGATAATCCTTTATAATGTGAAATTGTTGGAAAGCTTGTAGGCTTACATCTGGATGGATTCCCGAGTGGCCAAAGGGGGCAGACTGTAAATCTGTTGGCACCGCCTTCGAAGGTTCGAATCCTTCTCCATCCATTTCAAATAAAAGAGAGTATAAGCCGCAGTGGCGGAACTGGCAGACGCACAGGACTTAAAATCCTGCGAGGGTTAAACTTCGTACCGGTTCGATTCCGGTCTGCGGCAGGTGACCGGATTCACTCGAACCGTTGGGGTCTGAGTGAATCCGATTTTTTTTGGACAGGTAACTGTCCTTTTTTTGTGCAGAAATTTATGGGACAGTGCCTGTCCCCTGTCCGGTAAAACGGTTGCTGACAACGTTTTCACAAAAACATATTTAACATATAGGTTATATGTGCTATAATGCAATACATCAAAACAAGAGAAGCAGAAAGAGAGGAGAAAGATTATGAAAAGAAAAAATATCACAGCAATCACATTAGCAGCAGTCCTGGCACTTGCAGGTTTGACCGGATGCGGTTCGCAAAATCAGGAGACAAGCGAGAGCAGTTCTTCCGATAAAGTAGAGATTACAAATGTTTCGTATGACCCGACAAGAGAATTGTATGAGCAGTACAATCAGATTTTTGCCAAGCACTGGAAAGAGGAGTCTGGACAGGAGGTAGAGATTACACAGTCCCACGGCGGTTCCGGCAAGCAGGCGCTTGAGGTTGCGAACGGACTGGAAGCAGATGTCGTGACACTGGCTCTTGAATATGATGTAAAAGCCGTGCAGGATGCCGGCCTGATCGAAGAAGGATGGGTCGATGAATTTCCAGATGACAGTTCCCCTTATACATCCACCATCGTTTTCCTGGTTCGAAAAGGAAATCCGAAAGACATCAAAGACTGGGATGATCTGGTGAAGGATGGTGTGGGAGTCATCACACCGAATCCAAAGACCTCCGGCGGTGCGAGATGGAATTATCTGGCAGCCTGGGCATACGCAGATAAGCTTTACGATGGCGATGAGGCGCAGATCAAAGACTTTATGAAGAAATTGTATGAAAACGTTCTGGTGCTGGATTCCGGAGCAAGAGGAGCAACGACATCGTTTGTGGAAAATGGACAGGGAGATGTTCTGATCGCATGGGAAAACGAAGCGTACTTATCTGTACAGGATTATCCGGATGATTATGAAATCGTCACACCGAGCATCAGCATTCTGGCACAGCCTTCTGTTGCAGTTGTAGATTCCGTCGTTGACGAGAGAGGCACACGTGATGTGGCGACAGAATATCTGAATTATCTGTATTCCGATGAAGCACAGAGAATTGCAGGAGACAATTATTATCGTCCTTCTAATCAGGATATCTTAAAGGAATATGCAGATGTATTTGATCTTGATATCAATCTTGTGACGATTCAGGATTTCGGCGGATGGGACGAAGCACAGGAAACACACTTTGCAGACGGTGGCGTCTTCGATCAGATTTATGAAGAATAGCAGTCAAATATAGAAGAAATAAAGGTAGGAAAGTAAGATGAGAAAAACTGGAAAACGGGTCATCCCGGGATTGAATCTGACCATGGGAGTAACCATTGCCATGCTGAGTGTCGTGGTATTGATTCCGCTGGCATCTCTGGCCGTGTACTCCGCAAAGCTTGGCATCAAAGAATTTTTTCAGGTCATCACAAGAGAGCGAGTGCTGTCAAGCTTTTATGTAAGTTTTATCACAGCATTTGCAGCGTCAGCTGTCAATGCAGTCATGGGGCTGATCCTGGCATGGGTTCTTGTCCGGTATGACTTCCCTGGAAAACGGCTGATGGATGGAATGATTGAGCTTCCTTTTGCACTTCCTACGGCGGTGGCAGGTATTGCTCTGACATCCTTAACCTCCGATCAGGGTCTGGTAGGAAAGTTTTTCGCTCAGTTTGGAATCAAAATTGCATATACCAGAATCGGTATTACCATTGCACTGGTGTTTATCGGAATTCCGTTTGTGGTCCGGGCGGTGCAGCCGGTTCTGGAAAAACTGGACGGCTCCTATGAAGAGGCTGCGATGGTTCTGGGAGCAAAACCGTCCGTCATATTCCGAAAGGTGATTTTTCCGGAATTGATGCCTGCTCTGTTTACCGGAACAGGGCTGGCATTCGGAAGATGCCTCGGGGAGTATGGAAGTGTTGTGTTTATCGCAGGAAACAAACCGTTTTATACGGAAATCACACCGCTGATCATCATGTCAGAGCTTCAGGAGTATGATTATGCCAGTGCGACATCGATTGCCCTGGTGATGCTGCTGGTTTCATTTTTGATTTTGTTTGCAGTCAATGCACTGCAGGCACACAATACAAAACGCATCAAAGGAGGAAATAGCTGATGGAGACAGGAAAAAACAACAAACAGCAGCTGGTCAAATGGCTGCTCATAGGAATCAGCGTTCTGTTTTTGGGCATCATGCTGGTGCTTCCGCTTTTTGTAGTCGTCACAGAGTCACTCCGAAAAGGCTGGGCATTTTATATAGAAGCAATTACCGATGAGTACACAATAAAAGCACTGATCCTGACGTTGGAGGCGACAGTCATTGCCGTCATCTGCAACACGGTTTTTGGCCTGTGTGCCGCATGGGCACTGACGAGATTTCATTTCCGTGGAAAGAAAATACTGACGACACTGATTGATGTCCCGGTTACCGTATCACCGATCATTGCAGGTCTGATTTATATCCTTGTTTTCGGAAAACAAAGTGTCCTGTATCCGTATCTGCAGCAGGCGGGAATCAAGATTGTGTTTGCTGTTCCGGGCATCATACTTGCAACGATTTTTGTAACCTTCCCCTTTGTCTCCAGAGAGCTGATTCCTGTCCTGGAGTCCATAGGAACAGACGAGGAAGAGGCAGCCGCGCTGATGGGGGCAAAAGGCTTTACCATATTTCGGAAAGTGACTTTTCCCCATATCAAATGGGCATTTCTCTACGGCGTGGTGCTGTGTACCGCGAGAGCCATGGGAGAATTCGGGGCGGTATCTGTGTTATCCGGACATCTTCGGGGCAAGACAAACACACTTCCCCTTCATGTAGAAATTTTATTCAACGAATTCCAGTACGTGCCGGCCTTTGCCGTATCCTCAATCCTTGTGATTTTGGCAGTCATTCTTCTGGTAATTCGAAGCATTGTAGAATATAGAGGGAAAAAGGAGACATAACTCATGTACGTGGAATTAAAACAGATCAACAAGACGTTTGGTACATATAAAGCGTCCGATGATGTGAATTTTGGAATTGAGAAAGGCAAGCTGATTGGTCTTCTCGGACCGAGCGGCAGTGGAAAGACAACAATTCTTCGTATGATCGCAGGCCTGGAACAGCCGGACAGCGGAGAAATCATTATCGATGGCAGGGTGGTCAACGATATTCCGGCAAGTGCCCGTGGAATCGGATTTGTATTTCAAAATTATGCGCTGTTTCGCTATATGACGGTATACGACAACATAGCGTTTGGATTAAAGGTAAAAAACGAAGATCCGAAGAAAATCAAAGAGAGAGTTTCTGAATTGATCACTCTGACCGGGCTGGAAGGACTGGAAAAACGTTATCCGAGTCAGCTTTCCGGCGGACAGCGTCAGAGAGTGGCCTTCGCCAGAGCGCTTGCCCCAAATCCACAGCTTTTGCTTTTGGATGAACCATTTGCTGCGATTGATGCAAAGATTCGTCAGGAACTGCGAAGCTGGCTGAAAGAAATGATTGAAAAGCTTGGCATCACCAGTATTTTTGTTACTCACGACCAGGATGAGGCCATTGAGGTGGCGGATGAGATCATCATCACCAATCGGGGGAAAATCGAGCAGAAGGGAACTCCGCTGGAGGTATACCAGAATCCGCAGACCGCTTTTACCGCATCCTTCTTTGGACAGACTTCCATTGTGGAGGATTATCGAAAACTCAATTATTTTGAACCGGTTAATGGTGCATCGCGCGCAATTGTGCGTCCGGAATTTGTAAGAATTACAAAGAAAAATGAGAATCAGATTTATAAGCACTCTGCGATGGAAGGGGTTGTAGAGAGAGTCGCTTTCCGCGGGAATAATCTGGAATTGAAGGTGCGCATCGGTGATATGGTGCTGACGGCCAAGCGAGGACTGGAAGAACAGCCCGTTGCAGAGGGAGAAATTGTTGACGTATTTGTCTATAAACTGTTTGTTATCAATGGAGATCAGGCAGTGCTGCTTCAAAACAGTTCGATTCACGAAGAATCTCTGGTTATTTAACGGAAAGGGCTTTGAAAAATATGAGAGAAAAGTTACAGATTGAAAAAATAGACACAGATGTTTTGATCGTCGGGGGCGGCACGGCAGGCTGCTATGCGGCATTGACCGTGGCAGAAAATTCAAAAAACCGTGTGCTGATCGCAGAGAAAGCAAACATCAAACGAAGTGGCTGTCTGGCAGCCGGCGTGAATGCGATCAACGCCTATATCGTCAAGGGACGCACACCGGAGGACTATGTCGACTACGCCACAAAAGATGCGGCGGGAATTGTGCGAAGAGACCTTCTTTTGTCGACCGCGAGACGTTTTAATAAAGTGACGGAACATATGGAATCACTCGGACTGGTGATTTTAAAGGATGAAAACGGCGATTACGTTGCCAGAGGAAACCGCAATATTAAGATTAACGGTGAAAATTTCAAACCGATTCTGGCAAAAGCTGTTGACGATAAAGAAAACATTGAAGTATTAAATTATGTAAATATCACAGATCTTCTTGTAGAAGACAATCAGGTATACGGCGCAGTTGGTTTTTCCATCGTGAAGGAAAAAGCCTACATCATTCAGGCGAAGGCAGTGCTGATTGCCACCGGAGGCGCCGCAGGGCTGTATCGGCCCAACAATCCCGGTTTTTCCAGGCATAAGATGTGGTATCCCCCTTTTAACACAGGTGCCGGATATGCTATGGGACTGCGGGCCGGTGCAGAAATGACTTCCTTTGAGATGCGTTTTATCGCACTTCGCTGTAAGGATACCATTGCTCCGACGGGAACGATTGCGCAGGGCGTAAGAGCAAAGCAGGTCAACTCCAGAGGTTTTGTCTATGAAGACAAATACGGACTGACAACAAGTGAGCGAGTCTATGGAACGGTAAGAGAAAATCAATTGGGAAATGGTCCTTGTTATCTTCGAACCAGCGTGATTACAAAAGAGCAGGACCAGCAATTGCTGAAGGCCTACCTGAATATGGCTCCGAGCCAGACCTTAAAATGGCTGGAAAGCGGAAAAATGCCGAGTGAACAGGATGTGGAGATTCAGGGAACAGAACCTTACATCGTGGGCGGACATACGGCAAGCGGCTATTGGGTGGACACGCACCGCCAGACAACCGTGCACGGACTTTACGCCGCCGGAGATGTGGCAGGCGGATGTCCGCAGAAATATGTGACAGGAGCGCTCGCAGAAGGTGAGATTGCAGCAGAAGCAATCCTTGCTCAGCTGAAAAACGAGGAGCAGACACAAAAAACAGCAGACATCGCCAATCAGGCAGATGCGATTGTGCAGGAATATGAAAAAATCCGAAATTCCAGTCATCCATTATTTTCCACAGAGGAACTGGAAGAGGCCATGCAGAAGGTCATGGACGAATATGCGGGAGGAATTTCTTCCTATTATCAATATAATGAAAAACAGCTGGAGCTGGCTGATGAAAAAATTGAACAGCTTCGCAGACTGGCAGAAGAAACAGGCGCGGCAGATATGCATGAGCTTCTGTTTGCCTATGAATTGAAGGAACGTCTGCTGGTATGTAAGGCGCTGATTGCCCATTTAAAAAGCAGAAAAGAGACAAGATGGCATTCTTTCAATGAAAATCTGGATCATCCGGATACAGACAGCCAATATTTTAAATATGTAAACTCCAGATTGGAGAACGGAAGCATACAGATTCTTTTCCGGGATATTGTAGAGGAGGACACTTATGAGCATACGAATCAACAGTGAAAAATGTGTGGGATGCGGAAAATGCCGGGAGGTATGTCCGGGTACCCTGATTGCCCTGGAAAATCACAAAGCAGTCATCAAATATCCCAGAAATTGCTGGGGATGCGTATCCTGTGTGAAGGAATGCGCGGCAGGCGCGATTGACTTTTATCTCGGAGCAGATATCGGAGGGAATGGAAGTGTGATGAATGTGACAAAAAGCGGAGATATTCTTCACTGGAACATTCGAAAACCGGATGGCAGCGAGATTGTCATCGATGTCAATCGAAAAAACGCCAATCAATATTAAAGAAAGCAGGAGAACGATATGAGTGGATTATCACATTTAGACGAATTAGAGGCAGAAGCCATTTATATTATACGTGAGGTTGCGGCGGAGTGCGAAAATCCGGTAATGCTGTATTCCATCGGAAAAGACAGTTCGGTGATGCTGCACCTGGCATTAAAAGCATTTTACCCGGAGAAACCGCCTTTCCCGTTCCTTCATGTCAACACGACATGGAAATTTAAGGAAATGATCGAGTTTCGCGACAAAACAGCGAAAGAGCTTGGCATCGAAATGCTGGAATATATCAACGAAGACGGTGTCAGACAGGGAATCAATCCGTTTGATCACGGCTCTGCCTACACGGACATTATGAAAACACAGGCCTTAAAACAGGCTTTGAATAAATATGGTTTTACAGCGGCATTCGGTGGCGGACGCCGCGATGAGGAAAAGAGTCGTGCAAAAGAGCGAATTTTTTCTTTCCGAAATGAATCTCATGCCTGGGATCCGAAAAACCAGCGCCCTGAGATGTGGAAATTATACAATACGGAAATCAACAAAGGGGAGAGCATCCGCGTATTCCCGATCTCCAACTGGACAGAAAAAGATATCTGGCAGTACATCAAGCGGGAGAACATTCCAATCGTACCTCTTTACTTTGCGGCAGAAAGACCGGTGGTAGAAAGAGACGGCAACCTGATCATGGTGGATGATGATCGTATGAGACTGGAACCGGGAGAAGTTGTGCAGAAGAAAAAAGTACGTTTCCGTACACTCGGATGTTATCCTCTGACGGGTGGCATTGAGTCAGATGCAGATACCCTGGACGCAATTATTGAAGAGACATTAAGTTCCGTAGAGTCTGAGCGGACCAGCCGTGTCATTGACAAAGACGGCGGTGCTGCCAGCATGGAAAAGAGAAAGAGAGAGGGGTACTTTTAATGAGCGGATTATTGAAATTTATCACATGCGGAAGTGTGGATGACGGAAAATCCACACTGATCGGACATATTCTTTACGATTCAAAGCTTTTGTATGCAGACCAGGAAAAAGCTTTGCTGCTGGACAGCAAGGTTGGCTCCAGAGGAGGCGCAATCGACTATTCCCTCCTTCTGGATGGTCTGATGGCAGAGCGGGAGCAGGGCATTACGATTGATGTGGCTTATCGTTATTTTACAACAGACAAGAGAAGTTTTATCGTGGCAGACACACCAGGACACGAAGAATATACAAGAAACATGGCAGTAGGCGCTTCCTTTGCGCAGCTTTCCATCATCCTTGTGGATGCTAAGCAGGGCGTGTTGGTGCAGACGAGACGCCACAGCCGCATCTGTGCATTGATGGGCATCAAACACTTTGTATTTGCAGTCAATAAAATGGATCTGGTGGACTACAGCCAGGAGCGTTTTGCGAAAATCAAAAAGGATATAGAAGCGCTGTCAGAAGCTTTGGGTCTTCAGGATGTGGTTGTGATTCCGGTAAGTGCAACAGAAGGTGACAATGTCACAAAGAAATCCGACAACATGCCATGGTATACAGGAAAAGCACTGCTCGATCATCTGGAAACGGTCGATGTATCGGAGCAGGAGGAAACTTCCTTCTATATGCCAGTGCAGCGTGTATGCCGCCCGAATCATGAATTCCGTGGATTCCAGGGACAGGTAGAAAGCGGCAGCATCAAAGAGGGACAGACGATCATCACGCTGCCAAGCAAAGAGACGGCAACGGTGAAAAAACTTCTTGTAGGAGATAAGGAAAGCAAAGAAGCTGTGGCAGGACAGGCAGTTACGATTCAGCTTGACAGAGAAGTAGATGTCAGCCGCGGATGCGTCCTGACCGATGATGAAAAGCTTCCGGTAGTCAAAAGCTTCACAGCAACGTTTTTGTGGATGGATGACGAGAAGCTGACTATCGGCAAGGAATATCTGGTAAAATCCGGAACAAAGAGAATTCCTGGTTTTGTGAAAAACGTTCTTTATAAGATTGATGTCAATACTGGGGAGCATATCCCGACGGACAGCATTGAGAAAAATGAGATTGCCGTGTGCCAGGTAGAACTGACTGAAAAAATTGTGCTGGATGTGTTTAAGCACCACAAAACACTGGGTGAGCTGATTTTGATCGACCGTGTCAGCCATATGACTTCTGCCTGCGGTGTCATTGAAAACGTGGATACATCCGAAGAGAAGCCATATTTTGAAAAAGAGGATATCAAGATTGGCGGATACATTTTCGAGGAATTCTATTTTAATCTGGAAAACGACATGATGGCGAAGGCAAATCATGCAGAAAAGACTTACCATGTCGGAGATGAGGTAACTTCCGAGGGTGACAGCTTCAAATATCCCGATTATTTTGACATTATTTCTGTGGACAGCCAGGCAGCCGTACTGATTCGTGACAAGAAGGTGCAGGATATTGTGAAACTGGAAGATTATCAGTTTATCGGGCTGCCGGTACTGGATGAGAGAGGCTTTGCTCTTATGATCCGAAATCAGAAAGACCTGAAGGACTTTCTGGATGAATTTGCCGAGGCGGGCAAAAAGACGGTATCAGAATTCCACAACAAATGGTTCCGATTTGAGACTTACAGAAAGATTGTGTGCACCGATAACTTCTGGATGATCTGATTTTTTGATTTTTATGAAAAATAAAGCGAAAACAAGTTGACAGACGGAAATTGCAGGAGTATAATCTAATAAAACAGATAAAACATATCGAATTGGTAGGAAAGGAGAAAACAATGTCAAATATTTATAAAGGAACACTTGGATTAATCGGAAATACTCCACTGGTGGAGGTTGTGAATGTAGAGAAGGAACTGGGACTGGAAGCGACGATTTTAGTAAAGCTTGAGTACTTTAATCCAGCCGGAAGCGTAAAAGACAGAATTGCCAAAGCGATGATTGAAGATGCAGAAGAGAAGGGACTTTTGAAAGAAGGTTCCGTGATCATTGAGCCAACTTCCGGAAATACAGGAATCGGTCTTGCATCCATCGCAGCAGCCAAAGGCTATCGCATCATCCTTACAATGCCGGAGACGATGAGTATTGAGAGAAGAAACATCTTAAAGGCTTACGGCGCAGAGCTGGTTCTGACAGAAGGCGCAAAGGGAATGAAAGGTGCCATTGCAAAGGCAGAAGAGCTGGCTAAAGAGATTCCGGGAAGCTATATCCCTGGACAGTTTGTGAATCCGGCCAATCCTGCAATCCACAGAAAGACAACAGGTCCTGAGATCTGGAACGACACAGACGGAAAGGTAGATTTCTTTGTAGCAGGTGTCGGCACAGGCGGAACACTGACAGGAACAGGTGAGTACCTCAAATCCCAGAATCCGGATGTGAAAATCGTGGCAGTAGAGCCTGCAAGCTCTCCGGTACTTTCCGAGGGAAAAGGCGGACCACATAAGATTCAGGGTATCGGAGCCGGATTTGTACCGGAAGTCCTCAACACAAACGTTTATGACGAAATCATCACGATTGAGAACGACGATGCATTTGCAGATGCAAAACTTCTGGCAAAACACGAAGGCGTGCTGGTAGGAATTTCCTCCGGAGCTGCGCTGCATGCAGCAATTCAGCTGGCAAAACGTCCGGAAAACAAAGGCAAGACAATCGTGGCACTGCTTCCGGATACCGGTGACAGATATTACTCCACACCTCTTTTTACAGAATAAATACAACTTCATTTTGAAATAAATAAAGGTACTTTCAAAAGAGCAGGATATGCAAATAGCTATCCTGCTCCCATTCAATTAAATCAGATCATATTTGACAACATCCATGTTTACTTTTCCGTCTGCAAAGAAAGAAACTCCCTTTGCCTCCTGATCGGTAAAAATTGTTGCTGACATTACCTGTTCTCCGTCATTGATAAAGACTTCCACGCTGAATTTGTCCAGAATAATTCTAAGCTTCAGCTCATCGCTGTTACCGTTTACAAGACATCTTCTCTGATGAATGTATGCGCGCCTTGATCCTGAAAATTTTCTGTCTATTTTCAGAATTGACTCGTGAGGACGAAAACTCAAAGCTGTATAGAACTGCTCATTCTGTGCAAAACGTACAGCAAATTTTTTATATCCGTTCTTTTCGTCTTGAGGACGAATCACAAGTTCCATATCAATTTTACGTCCTTCAAGTTTTTCAAGTGAAATCGTATCATCTTCAAGTGCTACATTCTGATATTCAACTTTATTCGCCCGCATGTCATCAAGCTCTTTGACTGGTTTCTGGTACAGCCTTCCGTTTTTTACGGAGAGTTCTCTCGGAAGACTCATCTGAGCAAACCATTTCGAGGTTTCTGAACGGTGATTGCAGGTATCCCAGTTCTGCATCCAGCCGATCATGATTCTTCGTCCATCCGGTGCGAGTACTGTTTGCGGTGCATAAAAATCGATTCCGTAGTCAATTGCCTGATGATACTGTTCTTTCAGGGTATGCGTATCTTCGTCTAACTCTCCGATGATACACAGTGTACCGTTGCCGTTGTGGTATTCGAGACCCTCAGGAAGCATATCCTGCGGGCTTACCAGAAGCACCTTCTTTCCATCCAATTCAAAGAAATCCGGGCATTCCCACATCTTTCCATAGCGGTTCTCGTTCTTTGCCAGAATACTGACAAATTTCCAGTCAAATCCATTTTCGCTGGAATAAAGAAGAATCTGACCACTTCCATCTGCAGGGCGATTTCCAACCACGCAGTAGTAGAGACCATCTTCTCCCTTCCAGATTTTGGGGTCACGGAAATCTGCCTTGCTGCAGCCTTCTGGAAGATCTTTTGCGGAAAGAACAGGATTCTTTTCATATTTCACATAATCAATACCATCACCGATAGCGATTGCCTGCGTCTGTATGTCCTGTGTACTTCCGTCATACTTTTTCACCTGATCCACGGCAGTATACATAAGAAGCTGTTTTCCATCCGGTAATTCGATTGCACTTCCGGAGAAGCATCCGAAGCTGTCATATTCCTGATCAGGTGCCAGTGCAGTCGGAAGATACTCCCAGTGCAGCAGATCTTTACTTACAGCGTGCCCCCAGTGCATGCTGTCCCAGTGTGTTTTGTAGGGATGATATTGATAGAATAAATGATATTGTCCTTTATACCAGGAAAATCCATTAGGGTCATTCATCCATCCGACATACGGGCTTAAATGAAAAGCCGGTCTTTCTTCGCTTTTAATCTTTTTTGCTGAAGTTTCCTCATAGTGTCTTGCGTCGCGTAATGTCTGACTTGTCATAATCCTTTGCCTTTCTTAATCTTTTTATATAAAGGGCAGTTAAAAACTGTCGTTTTTATTATTTTGCCTCTGTGGTTTGTGCATTGTATGCATCCAGATATTTCTGGAATAATTCCAGATATTCATTCAATCCGTATGCATCCAGACTTTTCAGATATTTATCCCAGTCTGCATCATCAAAACCGTTCATAATCCAGTCGGATTTCTTTGCATTAATAGTCTTTTGAATGTCTGCCTGTAAGTTAGACAGCGTTTCTGTATCTTCACGGCTCATAAATACGTTAGGGTACACATATTTGGTATGCATATCCGGAGTAAAGTAATCTTTGATCCAGTCCAAACGATATTGGGCATCATCCGGGCATGTCACATATTTTCCGTAATACTCATCCAGAATTGCCAATGGTCCTGCGACAGCCTCTGCTTCTCGTACCTCTACCGGTGATGCGTCACCAAGTGGTGCATGTTTTAACATCGGTTCACCGTCTTCATTTTCACTCATCTCGAAAATGTCAAATTCGTCATCTTCACCGTAAGTACCCCAGTTGTTCTGTGGAGACTGTAACGGATCATACATCTGGTCCAACCATGCACATACCAGTGCCGGGTTCTCTGCCACAGAGGTAACAACACAACGTCCGCGGTCAAATCCACTTGTGAAAGAGCTGTTCTGAGGAGTAAGGTTTGTTGTATCCGCTGTCAGAACCGGAAGCGGTACCCAATCCTTCAGATTATCAATATTGGCAACATCCCATGAAAAACATACTCCATATCGTCCGGATTTTCCTTTCGATACATAGGTGGACCACTCCTGCGTAAATGCTTCTGGATCAATCAGTTTTTGTTCATACAGTTTGTGCAGCCACTGAATTCCTTTTTTGTAGCCTTCCTGTGTGGCACTGCAGATTACTTTCTTGTCATCGGTAACTGCAATATGTCTGTCCTTGTCGGCATCTCCGTAGCCTTCTCCAAAGCCATTGATCAGAATGGCCGGGTCCTGATCACCATTGTTAACGATGCAGGACATTGGAATAATGCTTCCATCAATTCCGAATTCTTCCTGAAGCTCTGAAGCATGATCGCGGAAAGCAATCAGAACCTGTTCAAACTCATCAACAGTTTCCGGAATTTCAAGATTAAGGAAATCGAGCCATTTTTTATTGATGAAACTCATATTACCTACGGTCTGAATTGCAGTTTTTTCTGAACCGAGCTGTTCAATCCATGGCAATGACCAGATATGGCCATTGACGTCTGTACACATAGTGCGGTATTCCGGATATTTATCAAATACAGATTTCAGATTTGGCATATAAGCATCAATATACTCCTCCAACGGAATGATTGCGCCATAATCTGCATATTTTAATAAGTTACTGTCACTGAATCCGGCTGTAAAGACGAAATCGGTCAGTTTATTTGGATCAGACATGTTCAGTGTTATTTTATCTGCCCACTGATCTCCCTGGATTGCAGTCCATTTAATTTCTACATTTGTTTTTTCCTGCAGACGCTTGAAAATGGTTTTCTTGTTTGGGTCTGATTCCGTATTTGCCGGATAGCTTATCATACCAGTTAAGGTTGTTGTCTCTTTGAGTGGAAATTCCAGCTCAGAAGCATCAACCGGGCGGAAGGTACCATCGTTGATCTCTACTTTGTTGCCGCAGCCTGCCAGTGATACCGCCATGCAGGCAGAAAGTGCGGCTGCGATTACACGTTTTATGTATTTATATCTCATAGTCAGACTCCTTTTCATTAACCTTTTACAGAACCAGCCATAATACCACTGTCAAAGTATTTCTGGAAGAAAGGATACATAACTAAAAGTGGTAAACTGGAAATAATAATCGTTGCATATTTCAAAAGCTCTGCAAGCTGTGCACGTGCAGCTGTGCTCTGCATATCGGAAATCATACCGGATTCCGGCTGGTTCTGGATCAGGATGGAACGAAGTACAAGCTGAAGAGGCTGTTTTGCAGAGTCATTCAGATAGATCATAGCATCAAAATAGCTGTTCCACATGGCGACGAACTGCCACAAAGCCAGTACCGCGATGACCGGAGTACATACAGGCAGCAGGATTTTGAAGAAAAATGTAATCTCATTTGCACCATCCACATCTGCTGCTTCTCGAAGCTCATTTGGAATTCCCTGATAATAGGTTCTCGCAATGATCATATTCCATACACTGAATGCGCCCGGAAGAATGACTGCCCACATACTGTCAACAAGTCCCAAATTACTCATTACCAGGTATGTCGGGATCAATCCGCCTCCGAAAAACATCGTGATAATGAAAATAATGTTAAAAAATCCTTTTCCCTTAAAATCACTGCGTGACATTGGATATGCTGCCAAAAGTGTTACAGTTACTGAAACAACTGTAAATAACACAGAATAAATGACTGCATTTTTGAAACCGATCCAGATCTGACTATTTGTCATAACTCTTTCGTAAGCGGTTGTTGTCCATTTGCTGAAGTCAAAAGTAATTCCCTTATTCTGAAGAGTAATCGGATCCATAAAGGATGCTATAACAATATAAAGCATCGGTACAATAATTGCAACTACAAACAAGCCGAGCAATATATATCCTGTAATTAAAAGAGCTCTGTCCTGACCAGAACATCTTCTTAACATACTTTTTTTCTTCACGTTTATGCTGCCTCCTTATATTCCTTTTCCGTCATTCATTTTTGCTACAATCTTATTCACTGCCACAAGAAGAATCACGTTAATCACTGTGTTGAAAAGACCTACTGCGGTTGAAAATCCATAATCTCCGTCCAGCAAACCTTTTCTGTATACATATGTAGCAATAATTTCCGATGCAGGAAGGTTCAAATCTGTCTGCAGTGCATATGCTTTTTCAAATCCGATACTCATGATGTTTCCGGCCTGAAGAATGAACTGAATGACTACCATGTCCTTGATTGCCGGCCATTCAACAGCTTTAATCTGCTGAAAAATATTTGCTCCGTCAATGATTGCAGCTTCTTTTAATTCTTTACTTGCATTAGAGAGAGAAGCTGTGTACATAATAGATGCCCATCCTGCTCCCTGCCAGATACCGCTGGCAATATAAATGGTTCGGAAAGCCTCCGGCATTGTCATGAAGTTGATGTCGGTTCCGAGCAGAAGATTGACAGGTCCTGTCACAGATAAAAAGATTCTTATGATACCGCAAAGTACGATAACAGATACAAAGTTAGGAAGATAAAGTACTAACTGTACCTTTTTCTTGATGCCTGTGCTCTCGATTCGATTCAGCAAAAATGCGAGAAGAATCGGAATGGGGAATCCCCATAAAAGACTGTATACACTAAGCTTTAAGGTATTGGACAGGTAGGTCATAAAATCAGGAGATGTTAAAAATCTCTTAAAATGCCTAAGACCAACCCACTCACTTGCCAGAAAGCCGCGGAATGGATTATAATCCTGAAATGCAATCAGGATACCCCCCATAGGTGCATACTTAAAAATCAGTGTCAGCAACAGTGCCGGAAGCAGAAAGATGACATATAACTGCCAGTGCTGTTTTACATAGATGAACGTGTTGTGCAGCCCCTGCCTCTTGTTGTTTTGTTTCTTTTCTGAAACAACCGTAGAATTCATACTCATAGTTTCAGAATCTCCTCCCTTCTTTTTGATTTTTACATTTTACACATGATTGTTACGTTTTTTGAACGTGTTTATGCATTTGTAAAATGTCCTTCTTTTTATGTGATACTATTTTACCATATTTTTTATATATGTCAATACAAAAATTGGCATTTTTGCACAGTTTGTTTAATTGGCTATTCGACTTGTTTATTTGACAAATTTTACAAATTTTACATTTGACACATTTGAGGTTTTGCATTACAATTAAAATAACAATACAGATATGGGAAAAAAATTTTTATCTATGTAGAAGGAGGAAGTTATGGCAGGCAGAGTAACGATACAGGATATTGCCGATGCTCTTGGTCTTTCTCGAAATACCGTCTCAAAAGCAATCAATAATACAGGTATTTTGGCTGAGGCAACAAAAGAAAAGATATTAAAGAAAGCTATAGAAATGGGATATAAGCAGTTTTCCTATGCAACATCTTTAGAAGATATCGGCAGACAGAGCGGTTCATTCGCAGAAGTATCACAAAATCGGGAAATTGCGTTATTTACAACAAAGTTTCTTGGGGATTCTCATT
Source organism: Eubacteriales bacterium (assembly GCA_030536755.1). Classification (GTDB taxonomy): domain Bacteria; phylum Bacillota; class Clostridia; order Lachnospirales; family Lachnospiraceae; genus JALFVM01. The sequence continues at coordinate 28,646 of JAUNPJ010000040.1, forward strand.
TTTCATCCACTATGCTGGATAACTTTCAAAGAGAAATTTCGCGAATGGGATATAGCCTTTCTATGCATCGAATTTTGAATAATGAGTTAAAAGAAGGGAAGCTTCCCTGTTCTTTTGATGCAACTCGTACATCCGGGATCATATGTTATGAGGTTTTTGATCATGCTTACAGCAAAATGCTCTGTGAACTGGAAATTCCAATACTTTTTGTTGATTCCCCGGTTATCGGTTTGAGCGAGCCTTTGAAGGCAGACCGCCTGTATATGGACAACCAGAGCGGGATTTACAGTTTTATTCAGGAGATGATCAGGCGGGGAAAAACCCGCTTTGGATTTGTGGGAGAACCTCTTCACTGCCAGTCATTCTGGGAACGTTATATGGCTTTTCGGGATGCAATGTTTCTTCTGAAACAGCCTTATATAGAAGAGTATTGTATGCTTAAAAATAAGGAAGGAATTGAGAATCCGGGTACGCAGGATTATTACGAATATCTTACTGGATGTATCAGTAAATTAAATGAGCTGCCGGAGATATTGATCTGTGCGAATGATTTTGTGGCATTTGACACCATGCACGTGCTTCGCAGTCTGGGATATTCCATTCCGGAAGACGTATATATCTGCGGCTTTGATGATTCTCCGGAGTCCAGGCTGGTAACACCGCCGTTGACTACGATTCACATACACAGCCAGATTATGGGATTTTCTGCTGTCTACCTTTTGATGTCCAGAATAAAAAATCCTTCATTGAATTATCGCACGATGTATACGGAAACAAGCTTGATTTACAGAGAGTCCACGGAAGGCTGACATATAAACAGGGAGGAATACTATGAGAAATTTATTGGATCCGGATAACGCAGTGATGCAGTTTATTACAAAAATTGTTTACTGTGCATATCTCAATATTTTATGGTTCATTTGCTGTATTCCTGTTGTGACAATTGGTGCATCTACCACCGCGTTGTTTTATGTCACACTGAAAATGGCAAAAAATGAGGAGGGAAATATTACGAAAGCATTTTTTCATTCCTTTAGAGAAAATTTCAAACAAAGTACGAAAATATGGCTTGTGCTTTTTGGCGTTGGTATTGTGCTTGCTGTAGATGGTTATGCATTGTATCATCTTCGGTTTGAAAATGCTTTCTGGACTATCTTAACTGCTGTTTTTATCGTTGCAGTGATTGCCTATGCAGTTATTTTGATGTACATATTTCCTCTTATGGCACGTTTTGATAATACTATTTTGGAAATGTTTAAAAATTCTATTATTGTTGGCGTGCATTTTCTTTTATGTACCGTCCTGATGGCTGTGATTTATTTTTTAATGGCAGTTGTCATTATCCGTATATTTACCCCGGCGATTATTTTCGGTGAGGGACTTTGTGCATTCCTCTGTTCACTTTTACTTTCTAATATTTTGAAGCTTCTCGAAGAAAAAAGCAGCAGCACAGAGTCTGCCTGATACAGAGAGCACAGAAAGGATGAGTCTGTATGCATAGATTTTTAAAAAATAATCCAAAGTTGGAGTCAGAAAAACAAAAATTAAGTCAGCTGCAGGGAAAAGCAAAATTACAGTACATCTGGGATTATTATAAACTTCCCATTCTGGTTGCCTGTGTGATTTTTTACATATTGGGCTACACGCTTTATGGACATTTCTCAAAGAAAGAAATCCTTCTCTCAGCTGCTTTTGTAAATGTTGCACCGGGGGAAGAACTGACCGAACAGCTTAGCAATGGCTTTCTGGACGCGCAGGACGTAAGCAGTGAAAAAAATGAAGTTCGTTTATACACCGGACTTTATCTTACGGATGATGAAAATGATCCGAATTCCCAATATGTCTATGCCTCGCGTATCAAAATTCTTGGAACCATTGACAGTGAAGAACTTGATGTAGTTTTTATGAATCAGGAGGCATTTGACTCATTTGCACAAAATGGCTATCTTTATCACATGGAAGAGCTGCTTTCGCAGACAGATGCTGCATTATATCGAGAGCTTTCTCCTTTTTTGTGCACAAATACAGAGATATTGGAAGATAATGCCGATGAAGTGGCTTTTGATGATTCGATTGCCTATTCTGCTAAGACAGAAGAATATCCCATGGCGCTTAAAGTATCAAAGTCACCTCTGATACAAAAAGCGAAGATGAATGGGGACATTTATCTGGGAATTATTGGGAATACACCGCATTTGGAAACTTCAATTGAATATATACGTTATCTTTGGGATATGTAGTACAGCCAAACGGATTTGTTTGGCTGTTTTTCGTCTGCAGTTTTCTGGGATGGGTTCTGGAGACGGTGGCAGCTGCTGTAAGGGGGCGGACAGGGGGACAGGTTTGTGTCCGCCCTTGAAATCGAGCCGACCTATCAGAAGGTAGCCGAAGAATCTGCACCGTATGGAACGAAAGAAAATAAATAATGACTAAGCCAAAGGGGGCTGTCCTGAAAACAATATGATACTGTTTTATTGAAATAGTTCTTTGCGAAATGTGTTGATTTATAAAAATGGTTGGTGTATGGTAGGTTTAATTTTTAACATGAAAGGAGTAACGATATGTATACATCGTATGAAGTGTTATGGCTGTTTTTTGTCGGCAGTTTTCTGGGATGGGTTCTGGAGACAGTGGCAGCTGCTGTAAAACAGAAACGATTTGTAAATCGTGGACTGATTAATGGTCCGTTTTGCGTTCTGTATGGTACGGGCATTGTGATTGTTACGGTGTTTTGTCAGGAATTGCAGGGAATCTGGCTGTTTCTGGCAGGACTGCTCATTTCTACAGTGATAGAGTGGAGTGCAGGACATCTCATTGAACATTTTTATCATGAAAAATGGTGGGATTATTCGAAAGTCAGATGGAATCTGGATGGCTATGTGTGTCTTCCAATTTCTCTTTTTTGGGGAACTCTTTCCTTTGTGATGATGAAATGGGGAAACACACTGTTGGTTCGTGTCTTTCTGATTTTGCCGGCTTTTTGGGGAAAATTGATTTTGTGGCTTCTGCTGGCATTTCTTGCGGTAGATATGCTTGCCACTCTGATTCTGCTTTCGGGAAGAAGTCGGAGAATACAGCGCTGGCAGGCAGTGGATTCCTGGATGGATGACATCAGCTCCAGTCTTGGAAAGAAAATTTATGCCAGAGTCGATCGTCGAATCCAAAAGGCATATCCGACCGCAGTACCGACACAGAGTGAAGTACATACGGAAGTTTTTGCCTATGGATGCAGTCTGTACAAGCTTCTTTGGTTATTTGTAATCGGGGCTTTTTTGGGAGATCTTGTTGAAACGATATTTTGTCGTGTGACAGCAGGAGTCTGGATGAGCAGAAGCAGTCTGGTGTGGGGACCGTTCAGCATTGTGTGGGGACTTGCCATGGCTGCGGCAACGGCGCTTCTTTATCGATACCGGGATCGGTCGGACAGTTTTCTGTTTGTGGCAGGAACTCTGCTGGGCGGCGCCTATGAGTATATCTGCAGTGTGTTTACAGAACTTGTATTTGGAAAAGTATTCTGGGATTACAGCAGTCTTCCCTTTAATCTGGGAGGAAGAATTAATCTTTTATACTGTTTTTTCTGGGGAATTGCGGCTGTTGTGTGGTTGAAGCTATGCTATCCTGTTATGTCTTCCTGGATTGAAAAAATTCCTGTAAAAATCGGGAAATATCTGACAGTTTTTCTTATTATTTTCATGAGTTGTAATATTGTAGTTTCCTGCATGGCGCTTGTGAGAAGCGACCAGAGACAAAAAGGTGTTGAGGCAACTGCAGGATGGCAGCAGACGATGGATGAGCGGTTCGATGATGCAAGAATGCAGCGCATTTATCCGAATGCAGTAGTTACGAAATAACAATAGTCATAAATCAAACTGCGTGCTATACTACTATCAAAGACTTATGGAAAAATCGAAGAAGTGAGAGGTGAAAATCATGATACAGATTAATATCCGAAAAGCAATTATCTGTCTCTGCGAGCTGGCAGGAGGCATACTGCTTTGGATGAGTCCAGAACTTTTGACAATGGGAATTGTGTATCTGCTTGGCGGCGGGCTTGTGATTCTTGGTATTTGGGATGGCGTGTCTTATTTTCGTACAGAGGCACTGCAGGCAGCCAAAGAACAGAAAATTTTTTCCGGGCTTTTGAAGCTTGGAGTGGGAGCCGCCTGTTTGATGAAAGCAAAAGGGGTTGTGTCTGCGCTTCCGGCACTGACTGTTTTGTATGGAATTATTCTTCTGATTGTCAGTGCACAGAAGATACAGTGGTCTGTGGACATGAAAAGAATGAAGAAAAAATACTGGCATCTGGCAGCAGTCAGCGGTGTGGTGTCTCTGGGATTTGCAGCAATTACCATGCTCAATCCGTTTCGGACGACACAGCTTCTGTGGCAGATTCTTGGTGTTGTACTGGGAATTGAAGCGGTTGCAGATGGAGTGATTCTTGCGTTGTCAAATATCTCAGTCAAACCGGCAGAGCAGTCGAGCGAGGCAAAAGAAGAGCCTTCGGATGTTTTAAAGCCGGAAGAAAATTTTGCTCCGCCGGAGGAACTTGCAGATTTGGACAGCTTTGTAAAACTGGAAGAGAAGACGGAAATGGTAGAACAGCCGGAAGGTTTTCTTGATTTCAATGAAGTGCACACAGAACTGGAGACACAAAACGAAGAGACGATGGAAACAGAACAGAATTTGATACCAGAAGAGACTGCGCAGTCAGAAGAAATTGCTCTGTCCGAAAAAACGGAGCATACAGAGGAGCAGGAAAAGAAATGAAAAAAATTATCATGTTGACAACAGGAGGAACCATTGCTTCTCAGCAGGGGAAGGATGGCCTTGCACCTATGGTCAGGGGGGAGGCGATGGTTCAGATGATTCCGAAGCTGGCAGATCTCTGCGAAATTGAAGTTCGGGAAGTCATGAATCTGGACAGCACAAATATGCAGCCGGAGGAATGGGTGCAGCTTGCCGTTGCTGTCGCAGAGGCTTTGCCGGAATGTGATGGAATTGTCATCACGCATGGAACGGATACCATGGCATATACTGCAAGTGCGCTCACCTGGATGCTGCAGAATCTCAGAAAGCCCGTCATTTTGACGGGCTCTCAGCGTCCTGTGGAGCATCCGCAGACTGATGGCAAACAAAATATTTACGATGCGTTTTGTGCGGCGGCTGCAGGCAGACCGGGAGTGTACATTGTTTTTCATGGACGGATTCTCAGAGGATGCAGTGCCAGGAAAGTCTGTACAGAAAATCTGGATGCATTTCGCAGTATCAACGAACCGGATGTCGGGATGGTCTGCGACGGCCAAGTGACTTTTGATACAGAATCAAAGTTTGACCAGGAAGCGGAATTTCATCTGGATACCAGTCTGGATACACGTGTCATATATCTTCAGCTTTATCCGGGATTTGAACCCGAAATACTCGAGACTGTTATAGAAAAAGGATATCGCGGAATGATATTGGCTGGTTTTGGAAGCGGCGGCGTGCCATTTCATCACCGAAATCTCCTTCCTGCCATTGAGAAAGCGATTCAATCCGGTATTCGCGTAATCATCACGACACAGTGCCAGCAGGAGGGAACCAATCTGAATCTGTATGAAGTAGGCATTCGGGCAGCAAAACTTGGCTGCATCAGCGGTGAAACACAGACTCCGGAGGCACTCATCACCCGTCTCATGTGGGAACTTGGCCATATACAGTAATCGGGGGAGTTGTATGTGCACCGCTTTTCTGGTCAACAGAACACTTTCAAACGGCACAGTTTTCGGTTCCTTATTTCCGGAGT
>JAUNPJ010000110.1 GCA_030536755.1 Eubacteriales bacterium
TCAGAACAACATAATCAGAACAGCAGCATGCCCAACATTGAAGCGAAAGAAATTAATGGAGGGCATGACTTTAAAACCTCCCTTTTGGCAGGTTTTGAAAGAGGATCCGGAAAAGTCCAAAAGCTATATTTATATTTCCTTCTTTATACGTTTCTTCAGACGTGCATCCAGATGGATGTTGATACAGATAATCATAGTAAAGAAGGAATAGCGCTTTCTGGTATGTATGCCCATATCATGCAGGTGGTAATCATTTAGAACCCGATTATTTACCCTTTCACATGCAGTACGGTTATTGTAAATCTTCTTATATTCATCCGTACCTCTGGGTACAGGAGTATAGAGCCTGATGTCCCAGTCAGGTTTCGTGTAGACACAACGGCCATAAGGGGACGCAGAACATTTCTCCTTGCAGGAACAGGAAGATATTTTGCCGCAGGCAAGCGGGCATCGCCACTTGCGGGAATGCTTTTGTTTACAGTACCCCCAGTTGACCATGCGGAACCCAGCCATGCACAGCGGTGTGCCGTCTCCGTCAATGGATATGGAGTCTGGAATGGAACCCGGGCGTCCCCGGTTCGAGTTGAGGTCGATAAAAGGACGGATGTCCCATTGCCGACAAAGCTTATAGGTGGCATAGTTGTCATGTGCAGAATCCAGGCAGATATCCCTGACAGGGATATCCGGATTAATGGTTTTAAATTCCCGTAGGGAGACGATGGCACTGACACTGTCATGTCTCCTGGCATCCAGAAAACGGATATGCAGAGGCAGGTCAATACCGACCTTTGCATTGTGGGAACAGAGCATATAAAGCGTATGTCCAAAATAGAAGGTCTCCTTGTCGCTGTCCCATCCCCAGTGGGCATCCGGATCGGAAAAATGGCGTTTACAGGAACAATGGAAGACAGAGTTTTCCGTGCATTTGCAGACTTTATGCCCATAAGGGGATGCGTGGGAATGGACACAGGTGCCATCACCGGAGAGGGTGACACCATCTGCAGGGATAAGTCCGTCTTTCAAAGAAGGAAGGACCGCGGCAAAGCGGAAAACCTGCTGGAGCCTTTCTTCATAATGGAAGGGAAATTCCTCATGCCCCAGTGCGTAAGAGACATGGTGTCCGTAATGCCGGGATGCTTATTTGGAAGTTTCTTGCCTTTGCCGGGTTTTTTAGAAGGTTTGCCGTTCTTGTCTTTAGGAAAAAGGTCTTTCCTGCCGGTTCCCTGGAGGGCTTTGGGTTGGGTCCAGAGCCTGTCCATGAAGTCGAAATAAGATCCAAGCGGCGGAAGGGATTCGGGAGTACATCCTATGAGTGTGGCAAGCAGGCTGTCCGCTCTGAGTTTTTTGATCCATGAAGTGAGGCTGGTACAGCCGAGCATTACCATCAGGATAAAGGAACGGATGATTTGAACCTGGTTTTTAGCAGGCCTGCCGGTATAGGAATAGAAACCGGAAAGGTATCCCATAACAGGGTCGAGATCCAGAAGACGCAGCTTTTCCCTGACAGGACCGAATTCAAGATGGAGCCTTGTGCGTTGGGAAGAATCAAGATGTATTTTTGTCTCATGCAGGAAATCTCTTAACCAAAGGGCCGCATTTATTGGTTGTGCACTTCAATCAATAAACGCGGCCGCACAAACTGGCAGGTTTGTCAATAGATATTTGAGATTTTCTGATGAAAAATAAAAATGAAGGAAATCCACTGAAAAGTGGAGGTGAAGAAAAAAAGGAGTGCTTTGGAAACGAAGTGTTTTCAAGGGTTGTGAGTTTCCGAGAGTACTCGCATCCGGGATATGAGGTGTATGACTGGAATGGGAAGCAGGTATATCCTGAGGTGGCAGAAGGTGCTGCAGGTGGGATGGGCAATGCAGATTGTCCGTTCTTGGTGAAGGTAAGTATTCCGGATTTGAATATCCGGAAAGGTGCTGGAACTAATACGGCGAAGACAGGACAGTACACTGGAATAGGCATATTCACTATCGTTGAAGTCAGAGAGGGGAAAGGCTCTGATAAAGGATGGGGAAGACTAAAGTCCAGAGCTGGATGGATTGCATTAGATTTCTGCCAGAGAGTGTAAGTGAATAAGGATACAGAGGTGAGCTTGCGGGTGTTGGGAGAAATCCTGATATCCGCAGGCTTTTTTTCTTGACAAAATCGACATCGGTGTCTATAATGAAAAAACGACATAAGTGTCGAAAATGGAGATGTAAATATGATTAGCAAGAAGGAACGAACAAGAGAAAGCATTTTAGAAACTGCATACGAGTTGTTTGCAAGGGATGGATTTAATAAGATCACTATGAAAGATATCTGCGAAGCAACCGGAATGAGCAGAGGTGGGTTATATAGTCATTTTGGAAGCACAAGAGAATTGTTTGAGGCAATTCTTGAGAAAATCAACCAGAAAGATGAAATGAATTTTCAAAAAGAAATAGAAGATGGAATGTCAGCAACAGATATTCTTGACAGAGCACTTGCGCTGATGAGGAATGAGATGGAGCATTCAGAAGATTCACTGTCTCTGGCAATGTATGAATATTCAGGTACCTGTTCGAATGATAGGATGAATTATTTCAATAGGATAGGTGAAAAGAAATGGTCTGATCTTATTGAATATGGAATAGTCAGAGGCGAATTCAATACAGTGAATGTCAAAGAGATTGTTCATGTAATTCTCTATGCTTATCAGGGCGTTCGAATGTGGAGCAGAATTGTAAGTCTGACACCCGAAGTGTTTGATTCGATTACGAATCATATTAGAAAGCAATTGATAAAGGAGCAATAGGTTATGGTATTAGAAACAGAAAGACTGATTCTTCGTCCATGGGAGGAGAAGGATGCAGAAAGCTTATATAAATATGCAAAAGATCCAAAGGTTGGTCCGATTGCAGGATGGCCTGTTCATACAAGTGTGGAAAATAGCCTTGAAATCATAAAAAACGTGTTATCGGCAGATGAAACATATGCTGTTTGTCTAAAAGACGATAACGTGGCGATAGGCAGCATAGGCCTGATTCCTCCTGCTCAGTCGCATACTGCTGCGGCAGATGATGAGATAGAGGTGGGATATTGGATTGGAGTACCATTTTGGGGACGAGGACTGATTCCGGAAGCGGTCAAAGCATTACAGAAGCATGCATTTCTGGATTTAGGCTGCAGTGCTATGTGGTGCGGGTATTATGACGGGAATGAAAAATCGAAACGATGCCAGGAGAAGTGCGGCTTTGTGTATCATCACACGGAAGAAAATAAACTGTGTGAACTTATGGGAGATGTAAGAACAGAGCATTTCACTTTTCTTACAAAACAAGACTGGTTGGATAATCAGAATAAGAAGTTGGTTTTTTATGTTCATGGAAAAGGTGGAAGTGCTTCAGAATCGGAACATTACAAACCGTTTTTTAGAGACTATGATGTATATGGGTTTGATTACAAAGCTGAGAATCCCTGGGAGGCCAAGGAAGAATTTGGTAATAAGGTAAAGGAACTTAAAAAGACATATAGTGAAATGATTCTTATTGCCGGCAGCATTGGGGCTTATTTTTCTATGAACGCAGGTATTAGTGAGTATTTTGAAAGAGCATACTTTATTTCGCCGATTGTAAATCTGGAGAAACTGATACTTGATATGATTTCTTGGGCAGGAGTAAGCGAAAGAGAACTGGAAGAGAAAAAAATTATTCCTGTTGATTTCGGAGATGATTTATCCTGGGATTATCTTCAGTATGTCAGAAATAATAAGGTGAACTGGAATGTGCCGACTGAAATATTGTATGGAAGCACGGATAACCTGCAGTCAATCGATACGATCAATGAATTTGTTAATGATAATGGCGCAGGGCTTACAGTAATGGAGGGCGGAGAACACTGGTTTCATACTAAGGAGCAAATGAGATTTCTGGATAAATGGATGCAGGAAGAAACTGTGGCTTTTGAGAAGGTGAAAGTAGAATGATAGCGAATGCTATAACGTGTTGCCGAATTTTAATAAGTATGCTGATGTTTCTGTTTTCAGTATTTTCACCCGGATTCTATGTCTGCTATCTGATTGCGGGTATTTCCGATATGATTGACGGCACGATAGCACGGAAACTTGGTACAAGCAGTAAATTTGGAGAGAAACTGGATACCGTGGCTGATTTTGTTTTTGCTGCAGCAGCGTTATTTAAACTGTTACCGATAATGAAAATCAGTATGGCTATCTGGATTTGGACAGGCTTGATCGCAGTAATAAAGCTAATCAATATTATTTCTGGATTTGTGGTGCAAAAGCGATTTGTGACAGTTCATTCTTTGGCGAATAAAATCACAGGTGCTGTGTTATTTGTCTTGCCGCTTACTTTATCGTTGATTGATGTTTCGTATTCAGCTATTTTTGTGTGTCTGGCGGCAACTTTTGCAGCGGTACAAGAGGGACATATTATAAGGAGTCAATGAACCGAAACAGATAGAACTGTTCACACTGGACAAATAAAGCCAAGAAATGTCGGGAAAAAGTAATTCCTATGAGATAAGATAGTTTTAGAGCAAGTGATGGGAGAAAAGAACTATGGAATGGATGGCAATTATCGGTGATTCGGTTCAGTACATTGAGGATCATATAACAGAGGATATTTCAGCTGAGAACATTGCAAAAGCAGTCGGCGTTTCACCTTTCTATTTTCAGAAGGGGTTTGCAATGCTTTGTGGTTTCAGTGTGGCTGAGTATATTCGTAACAGAAGGCTTGCCCTTGCCGGCAATGATCTGTTGATTACTGATGACAAGGTTATTGATATTGCTATGAAGTATGGGTATGACTCTCCGGATAGTTTTACCAAAGCATTTACCAGATTCCATGGTGTATCACCTTCATCCGTGCGCAAGGATGAGGTGCTGCTAAAAACCTTTGCTCCTCTGAAACTAAAAATATCATTAGAGGGAGGCTATCTCATGGATTACAAGATTATCAAAAAAGATGCTTTTACTGTTATTGCAAATGCAAAGACATTTCCTTATGAAGGGGCAAAGGAGGTTGTACCTCAGTTCTGGCAGGAGCATTTTCAGACAGGAATGGGTCAGTATATTTGCGGTGAATATGGAATCAATATTGATTTAGAAATGAGCCAGGAGAATTTTGAGTACCTGATTGCAGATCCATACAATCCGCAGAAGGATGTGCCGGAAGGTCTTGTTACAAGAACTATACCAGCGTTTGACTGGGCGGTATTTCCTTGCAAGGGAGCAATGCCAAACGTTCTGCAAGATGTAAATACTAAGATTTATACAGAGTGGCTGCCTGCTCTTAAAGAGTACGAATTTGCTGCCGGATACTGCGTAGAATATTATGATGATCCAACAAAGTATGAGAAGGGAACACAGGATGAGAATTACTATTGTGAGATTTGGATTCCTGTGAAAAAGAAATAAAATCATGATAGTGTGAGTAATTGAGCCTGTGGGTGTCTGATTAATTTCAGATATCAGCAGGCTTTTTTCTGTTTGAAGTTAAAAATTGGCTATTTTTCTTTGCCTGTGACTTGGGAAGAAGTCTTCTCAGGAAGGATGGGTTAGCCTATGACAGTTGAAGAAATGAAGGCAGTAGATATTAGAACTGTTGACAGAGAAACGCTTGTTGATATCAGGGATGTGAAAATAGACAGATTATTACCGCTTGAAGAAAGGGTGAGAAGCTTTGTGGAGCAGATAAAGAATCCATACTGCTTTAGATGCGGTGATGCAGTTGTGAAAACTTCTTTTCTGGATACGGATGTGACATTGGAGGATTGTGTGGAAAGTTATCTTAGGAATCTGTGATTTGCCATATTTCAGATGTCATGGAAGTATAGATCCGGCAATTGTTACGAAGAGAAATTTTGATACCGTGCAGAGAATTATGCAGAGGGATATTCGCATTGCTCCGGCAGAGGAAACAGTTTATCCGTTTTCAGGTTATTTGAAATGTGCTGACTGTGGACAGAACATGGTTCGTAAGCATTACACAGCTGGTGACAAGGAATATACCTATTTTATCTGCCCTACACGCAAGGCTAAAAAGGGCTGCAGTACACACAGCATAGATGAAGAAACTCTTATGGACAGTGTACTGAATGCCATAAAAAGCCATATTGATATGGTTCTGGAGGCGGAACAGCTGCTCGAAATGGTGGAATCACTGCCAGAGAATCAGCAGAATGTCTTTAACTATGAGGCACAGATTGTAAAGCTGAAGGAAGAGATTGAGAGAAATAAGACCTTCAAACTGAAATTATATGAGAATCTGCAGGAAGGCATGATTGGTCAGGATGAATATTTTCTGTTTAAGAAAAGCTATGCGATGAAAATACAGGAGACTGAACATGCCATTGCTGCCATTGAGGCTGAACGTGAGCAGTTGGTCAATAATAATCGGGAACAGCTGTCATGGACGGAAGTGTTTAAGCAGTACCAGAACATTACGGAGGTTACCAGAAATGTAGTTGTGGATCTGATAGACCATATTGAGATTCTGGAAGGCAAGGGTTAATCAACTGTTTCGACAAATAGAAATAATTATATAAAAAATATATAATA
>JAUNPJ010000111.1:0-1571 GCA_030536755.1 Eubacteriales bacterium
TTGTCAATGCTGCTTTGTATTCATCCCATGACCATGATGACATGGATTTAAGGACATTCATACAATCCCGTGTAACCAATGGCATGTTGACATTTCTTACCTGTTTTGCAGTTGTCCATCCACGTTTCTTTGCCACTCTTTCTGCTGCCCACTGGGCACGAAGGTGTATATTGTGGTCGTTGTTAATCTTTCCGTCTTCATCCATCCGGCAGACAGCAGCATGAAGATGAGGAACTCCGCTATTGGATTCCATATGGAGCCAGACTGTGTATTTGCTGTTGGCCAGATTGGTCGGACTGTTTCGTACTTTCCCGTCCTTGTCTTTGAACGCCTGTTTGTCAAACTCTTTAGCGAAATCCTGCCAAAGTTTTTGCCAGTCTTCAATGGTAAAGTCCTTGGTATGTTCGGGTGACGGACTAAGTTCAATTCTGATGACTGAGTTCTTCACCGGGCGGAAGCGGGAAAGAGTAAGTTGCATTGAATTCCAAACACCCATTGCATCTGGCTCCGATGGCATCATATTGTCCAATATCCGGTAGATTTTTTCCGGATGTTTTTTATTATGTGATTCGCCGGTTATATAACGGATGTCGTTTATGCCATGCGATATTGCTTTAGCCTTTGCGATCATGATTCTTCAGTTTTATTATTGGTTGGAATACTGTTCGGCTCTTTTACGGAATTTAGGAACTGGCAGACATTTTCTGCCACATTGCCAAGCTCCTTCAGCCAGTTCACCATAAATGGAATCTGGTTGAACATCGTGTGCCGTTGGCTTGCACTCATTCCATGAAGGGCTGATGTGAATTTCACCAGGTCAGCACGGCAGTTGTCCAGATTCTGCAGCAGTGCAGCTTCTTCTTTGGAGAGTCTTGCCTTTGGCTTATAATTATATGCCCGCGCAAGCAGATAATCGCTTACGGTCATTCCGCATTGTTCGGCCAGTGACTTGATATGTTCTTTCTGTCGGGGGCTGACTTTGGCCCCGATAAATACGGTTCTCCTGTTGTCCGGAGTCTCGTTCTGTTCTGTTTGTTTTATTATTTCTTTTTCCATGAAAATCTAATATTATAATGGGTTAAGGTGCGAGCCTGCGAGTACCGCACCGGCGAAGTGGCAAAGCCGGCGAGAGCGCCAATGTACAACCATAACGGAGTGGAGGTTATACCTTGGTATATCTCGCAACAGATACCTGTTGAAACTGCACGGCAAGCCGTGTCGTATATACAAATGAAATTGGCATTTCGACTGCTACCATAAGCGATATAAGTATTCTGATTATCCAATAAAAGGGGAGAAGATGAATATTCCCTATAACGTCTTTATGACTTTGCTTTATTCTAATATGTACACCCTGCCAATAAAGTAAAGCCGGATTCAATAATGGCTGTCTGGGTTGATTTTATATTCCTTTCCCTCTTTTATGACCATCCTTTTGTTACTGAGGAAGGTGGCAACTTTAACCGCTTTGTTATGTCCCAGCTTAATATCCTGCAGGGCATATCCTTCCTTCAGCCGTTCCAGATAATCGTCATAACTGGTAATACAGACGTTTGTAAAAGCTGCGTCCA
>JAUNPJ010000111.1:1671-6433 GCA_030536755.1 Eubacteriales bacterium
TTCAGTTCCGTGCCGATGTGACCACGGGCATTCTCGTCATTCTTGTTCTGATGGAGAATGGTATGAATGTGAATCTGGCGGTCATCCGTCCATTGCATGAATCTGGAAATAATATCGGTCGCTTCACTGGGGGAATTGATATCATAAAGAAAGTCTCGGATGCCATCTATAATCACCAGTCCGAGATCGGGGATTGTGCCGATAGCCTGTTCGACTATAGCCAGACGTATCGGAGGGGCATACTTGCGCAAAGCCAGCATAATCAGATTATCTGGATTCTTGTCCTCCGGGAGTCCGGCAAGGCGCAGGATTCTTTTCAATACCTTCTGGCAATGATGGCGTCCCTGTTCTGTATCAATGTACAGAACAGTTCGCTTATCCTCTGGAAATGATGAACGGTATTTCAGCACTGTTCCGTTTTTCAATGCTGACGCTGCAATGGCTGTAACGTTAAAAGTTTTCTTACTTTTGGCTTTGCCTATAGAGGCACTGAAGTTCCCCAGTGTACCGATTGCGGCATCATCTACCATCAATACAACCGGTGATTGTTCATAAGCTCCGTTTGCACTTACAGCAGACTCCTCCATATAAGCGGTCAATTCCTCGTCAGTAGGAATTCTAATGTCTGTCTTGTCCATAGGCTTTACACGTTTTTAGGGTTAGCCTTACGACGGGTGGCAGCAAGCATCTTTGCCTGTTCTTCTTCAAAAGTCAGTGGAACCTGTACCTTTCTTCCGGTCTCAAGCCATTTATCCAGTTCATCACGATAAACAAAAAGATGTTTGCCTTGTTTGATTACAGGAATGCCACCATGCTTGACCTTATAATAAAATGAGGATTTGGATATGCCAAGGTAGGTACATACTTCATCCACTGTCATAGGAACGTGATGGTTCTCTTTGACTTTGTTTTGGACTGCCAGACTGTTTTTCAATACAGTTTCCAAACTTTCAATTCTCTTACATAATTCACCTACAACTGTAGGTAAATCGTTAAAGGTTAAATTTTTGAAATGCATAATGTCTTTATTTGTTGTGTTTAAATACGCCACAAACTAAATCAATGACATTATGCAGAAAAATAGGAGACGAGAATCATTTTCCGGTCTGTATTAATTCATTTTTTTCTCACACTGCGCTTTGTTTATAAGAGTATAATCAAATTTAAAATCATCATATTTTGGACTGTCAATAGGAATCTGACTGTGTATGGTATCCTTGAGATTCTTGACAAGGTATCCCAAGGTTGCATTTTTTAATTCATTAGGAAATATGGTTTTTATGAAATTGGCTCTTTCTGATAATGATATACCTAACCGTTCGCCTATATTTCAGACAAAATGTCGTAATGAAGGTGATGTAAGAGGAGTTTCCATTTTTGAACGAATGGGTTTATACAAATCTGATTGCCCACTTGCCAAATGGTCTATGTTTTCATGTAGTATAAGCAGATTCTCTTTGGTAAGAAATTTTGCGGTAGAATAGGTGATATATTCATGAATAGCCTTTATAATCATTATTTTTCTCTCTAATTCTTCCTTCTGAATTTCTTTCATACGGCTTTCGAATCCCTGGAGATATGAAAAAGCTTCGGATTTAACTTCTGAGGTAGGTTGTTGCTCCAAAACTTTTATTTCTTTCGAATCATCATGCTTCTCTGATATTGTAATGGATGTAACGATTTCAGAACTGGCAGCTTTGTTTTCTGTTGTATCAGTATTTTTTGTCTTTTCCGGTAACTCAATCATTGAAATAACTTCTGTGGTATTGCTAACTTCAATCATTTCTATATCTGAAACTTCTATAGTTGGTTCATTGCATTCTTCAATCATCATATCTGGTTTGGGAATAACCTTGTCAGGTATAGAATTTCTTTGATTATCAGAAAAGATCTGCGGACATTCATCCGTAAGGAATATATAGAATACACGTTGTAATCCTCCGCACGTTATGATTATTACAACGGTTCCTAATATTATAGGTGTTGTATATCTGGTCAGATCTATCTGGTGATTAATGTACAGATATGTTGCAATTACTGAAAAAAGGATACAACTTACTGCAAGTATGAAACTTGTCTTTCGTGCCGATAATTTAATATTGTTTGTCATGTTCTGTAATTATATGTACTAGTTTTTATGGCAAATATATTTTCTATTTCCAAATAGTTGTAATTAGTGACAGATAATCGTTCAGATTTTAAGAAAAATAAGCCTAAAGTACGAAAATCATACTCTAAATCATACTATAATCATACTTTAGGCATATTATTTATATAGGATACAGACTGCTATTCTTTCCTTTTTAGGGTAATCTTATTGCTCGCTTCACGCTTGTTGCTGTCCACTACTTTCATGTACCTTTGGGTCGTGGTTATGCTCTTGTGAGCCATCATACTTTGTATGGTACGGATGTCGGTTCCAGCCGCCCCTTGCAGGGTTGCGAATGTTCTACGATACGAATGGAATGTTATATTCTTGGTGATTCCGGCAGAACGAATCCATTCCTTCATGGGAACCTGGGTCCAGCACCTTTTCAGACCTTTGAATACCAAACCCTTCTTCTCAGGTGAGTATTCTATCAGCTTCAGGGCTTCATCACTAATGGGGATGATGTCTTTCGTCTTTGTCTTCTGTGTGATGGTGTGTACACATTTTCCTCCTGCTGCAAAATCAACAATTTCCTCCCAGCAGAGAGTAAGTATGTCACTGAGTCTCAAACTGGTCAGGCACGAAAAGAGGGAAGCGGTTTTTAGAACTGGTATCTTGCATGGTGTTTCAGCCAGACAGTACAATTCCTCTACACTCAGATAGTCCTTTACCACATCTTCCGGTTCAATCTTTTCCAGAAAATCATTTATGTTTGACTTGATCAGCCGATTGCGGTAGAGAATCTTCAGGAATCCTCTGAATGTGGACCAGTAGCCGGACGCTGAGTTTCGTGTAATATATCCATCCCGTTTTAGCTGTCTGGCATTGAGCAGATATTCACGAAACTTGTTGCACAGCTCCACATCAATTTCTTCGAAAGTACATTTGCCATGTACGAAGTTATAGAAGTGCTGATAAACGAATTCCCATTTCTGGTCGTGCTTGGGAAGTTGCTTACGGTAATATTCTAGAAAATCTGCCTTATATTTCCTCTTGTCGAAGAAATCATAGCGTTCGTTTACGATAGCTTCAAAGCGACGGCATCGGATGGCTTCTGCTTTCTCTGACATGGTTGCATTGAAGTCACGTTCCCGCTGATTCTTCGGATTTGCATAGATATAAATGTTCAAACCTTCGTGACGGATAGTCTTCATCGTTTCCTGGTCACGGTAGCCCGGATAATAGTCCAGATAGAAGGAAAGCATACCATTTTTTAACGGGCGGGTTCTCAAAGTTACAGTTTTACATTCTGACATAGTTACAAATGTTATTAGTTGACTTAATTTTTGCGGTGAAGATGCACAATGACTTTATGCAGACCGCATTCAGCATAAAATCATTTTCCAGTCTGTATATCTGTCTGTACAGATTCATTATCTGGCGCCCATAATGTGGTCAAATTCCACTTTCAGGAATCTCACAAAGCGCCCTTTCTTCTCCCGTTTTATTTCGTGGAATTGCAGAATGCCGTAAACTGAATCCCGTGTGAGACTATACTTCTTCATGGCTTCCTGCACGGTATAATATTCTGAAGAATCATCTTCGGTTGTCTTCTTGGACAGATCGAAGTGAAGTTTTGAGTAGAATATCTGGCCGTGCTCTTTCTTTGAAGGGATGTTGTTGCGGTAAACATGTGAACGGATGGCTACACGTGTCATCCCATAGTTTTTCTCGATTTCTTCCGGAGTGTACCATTCTGTCAAGGCGTCATCCGTCTTATATTTGGCAAATGCCGCATCTATGTGCTTTTTACTGTAATAATTGAACTGGCGGATTCTGACCTTGGGAACATTGTTTTGCCGGGTATAGGTCCACACCCATTTGGCGTTGACTTTGTACTTTTCCGCAATCTGTTCAGCTGTATAATACTCGGTAACGTCAAATTCATCTTTTGGTCTGAGAACTTCATAAGGTTTTGTTTTCAGCATCAGTTCGATGTCGGTTCTTCTGATGAGCGACATTCTTGAACTTAACCTTGATGCACGAAGTTTGTCCTCCTTTACCAGTTTATAGACATACTGGCGAGAAACGCCCATTAGTCTGGCTGCTTGAGAAAAGGTAAAGTATTCCTGGCTCTCCAGTTTGTTCTTTACCTCCATCATTTCCTGAAATTCGCGCATTTCCATTCTACGTTCCTTCATCCGGTGTTTATAACCTCTTTTGGAACATTGCGGACTACAATAATTGGTAGTGGTCTTTTTTGCCATGAAAGGCTTGCCGCACCACTGGCAGATTCTTTTTACTTCCATTTTTGTTATTCTCCATATTTTAGTGAAACATGAGCTTTTTACAGCTCGGATTATTTCCCTTTTTGTCTACTCACGTAAACCATTGTCAACACACGTCAACAAATGCGTCAGTGTGACATCGGGCAAAAGCCCTTAATTGTTCCGCGGTAGAAATACGGTAGAAAAATATGGTGAACAACAGTATCCAACTGTTTATAGCTGGATTTTTGGCAAATAAAAAAGCCGCTGAAAATCAGCGACTTCATTATAGTTGGTTCTAATTCGTTGCAGTTGATTACAATATCCTACTTGCCGATACAATATATGTTGTAAACTCATAACATGTTGATAATCAAATATGATTTTAGCAATTTTTCATGCTGGG
>JAUNPJ010000041.1 GCA_030536755.1 Eubacteriales bacterium
CAATATTTTTATTTATCATATTCTCTTTTTTGAACTGATTCTTTATTTTCCATTGACTAATCTATAATACAATGCTCCAAACAATAATATTATTCCTTCAAGACGATATTTAATAAGCATGAATTTAATTTTCAAAAGTCCATGTTGCATTTCTAAGGGATATATTCTCCGATATGAATCAAACTCCATTTTCTTTTCTAACCTTAACAATTCTCTTCTTTTTTCTCTATAAGTCAACGGACAAAATCTCGAACCCAATTGATAAAGTGCCCAACTATAATCATCATACGCCACCACTGCATATGCTAATGAATCCATCTGTACCTGAAATGATTCTAAAAATCTCTTCTGATGATTCCACAATAATTCAAGACACTCTACCGTATTTTCAACCCAATGATGACAGGTAGATCCTTCCACATAACGATAGTGATAAAAAGGCTCTGAAATGTACGCTATTTTTTCAACCTTACATAAAACATCCATCATAAAACAAATATCTTCACTATTAATGATATTTTCAAATCTAATCGTTTCTACTATATTGTACCGAAACAAATGCATGACTAAATTTTTTCCACTTTCTTTCCAAAATTGTAGAAAATCTCTTTTTATTTCGTCTTTAGTAAGTAAATCTCTCCCTTTCCAGCAATACTGATGCCCTTCATTCCCGTCATTCCACTCATTTATCAAACCAAACTCCACAAGCTCTGCATTTGTTTCCTTCATACGATTGACAGTACATTCTAATAGTTCTTGATCAATCCAATCATCTGCATCCATAAAATAAACATAATCTCCCGTTGCATAATCTAGCCCAATATTTCTTGTTGGTCCAGGTCCATGACACTCAGAATTGTTTGCTAACAAAGTAATCCTACTATCCTTTTTACTATATTCCCTGCAGATTTCTTTACTATTATCAGTAGACTTGTCATCAATTAGCAATAATTCAAAATCTGTATACGTCTGACTCAAAACAGACTCTATTGCCTGGCCCAAATATTTTTCTGCATTATAGACTGGCATAATAATTGATACTTTTGACATTTTATTCCTCTTTTATACTCTTCTTATTTTCATCCACTATTTTATTAATCGTTTCAACAAAATTTTTATAATAGAATGCTTCATCATATTTCTTACTTTGCGTCCTGGAATTTTCTGACATCTGTTTTCGCACTCCCAGATGTTCTTTCAAATAACAAATTTCCTTTTTCAAATTCGTTATAATATTTTCCCTTTCAACAATTAAAGTCGCATTCTCATTTACATACTCCGCCATTCCACCGGAATTTGTTATGATTGTTGGAATTCCTTCAGCCATAGCCTCAATAACTACTAATCCAGCAGCCTCTTCCCAAAGAGACGGTACACACTGCACATCCGCCAATAAACTGTATTTATATAATTCCTTATTCTCTATATATCCCGTAAATATGATACGCTCACTATGATTTTTTGCTAATTTCTTTACTTTTCTTTCATAAGATGACAATGCCCATTTTCCAAAATTTGCACTGCCAATAACAAGCAATTTTACATGGTTATCCTTAATTGCAAGAACTGCCTGCATCAATTCCAATATGCCTTTTACCTGTATCAATCGACCAACATATAAAACAACGAAATCGTCTTCTTGCAGTCCTAATTTTTTTCTCAATTTTTTTCTTGCTGCTTCTGAGATTGTCTTATTAAATTTCTCTATATCAATTGCATTTTTTAAAACATGTGTATCTACCGGCATCTTGCATGCTTTCTCATATTCCCTGACAACAAATTCGCTCACGCCAATCATATGTCCATAACCTTTGACCGTTTTTTCCTTCGGAATAAAATGAACATGTGCGTGAAATACAAGCTGTTCTCTCTGATATCCCTTTGCGATATCAATCACTGCCTGCTCATCTCCACCTTCCACAATCAACAAATCAAATTTTTCATTCTGGATAACAGGAGCAATTTCATTATAATGCCTTTGCAGTACCCGAATCGTTTTCCCAGTTAATTCCCTGACGGTTAGAAATACAGCATGTTTTGCCAGATTCCAAAACGTATTTGTATGCGTCCATACAAACCTGACATCCGGATATTTTTTCGCCGCTTCTACGGCTTCTTTATGATAAACAGAAAAAATCGTTAACCGAAAACCATCCTTCTTTGAATACTTTTTTACAATGCTTGTAATCAATGTTTCGATTGCTCCGCCGCATACTGCCGGAACAGGCATGACACCACCCATAATGATCCCTATGTTATACATTGCAGTTTTCCTTTCCGTTTTCTTTTTCTCCGCCTTTACTCTATAAGAACCTCTCCAGCAATCCCCGAAATTTCATTCCCACAACAAACACAAGACATGGATTGATTCCCATAAACACAAGTGAAACACTTTTCATTTTTGACAGTTTTCTTTGCTTCAATTGCTTCACAATATCTTTTGTTCGCTTTTCTGCCTGGATAAACTTATCTTGCTCTTCCTGATTCGTTATCATCCTTTTGCTCTCCTCCAGATATTCCAGTGAATAAATAAAGACCTTATATGCCTGATCCGAATATTTTTCTTCCTTTAAATAGATATAAATTCTCTCCTGAAGAGCCTCAACTATATCAAAATTTTTCTTAATATTTTTCTTTTTCATCGTACTATCATCATGCTGCCGATAATAATACAGACAATCGGGAATCGTTACAACTTTAATATCCATTTGATAAATATCATTTGCCCAAAATTCATCTTCATAATACTTTCCTGAGCGAAATTTTACTTTTTGAACAATCTCTTTTTTAATCAATTTGTTCCAAACTACTGTCCAGATTCCATAATTGCGCTCATTTTTTCTGTTATAAAAGATTTCCATTCCAGACAGTGTCTCCAATTTCATATTAGTGCAAAAATCCTTTTTTTCGTCACTTTCAAAAAAATAAAGACAATTACAAACTACCATATCTGCCTTCTCATTTAAAATAGTTTTATGCAAACACTCCAACATCGTTGGTGCAATATAATCATCGCTGTCCACAAACATAAAATAGTTTCCAACTGCCTGGTTCATCCCACTATTTCTGGCCGTAGCTGCTCCACTGTTTGTCTGGTGAATCACTTTCACCCGTTCATCTATCAGGACATATTCATCACAAATCTTTCCAGACTGGTCTTTCGACCCATCATCCACAAGAATCAATTCAAAGTCCGTAAATGTCTGTGCAAGAATACTGTCTACACATTGCCTGATATAGTTTTCAACCTGATATACAGGCACAATAATGCTCACCTCTGCCATACGCTCTATCCTTTACATACTATAACCATTCCAAAATCTCTTTCCACTGTTCCTTAATCTTTTGTACCCGAAACTCATTCATATGTAAAAACGCTTTTTCTGCAAACTGTTTTCTCAATTTTGGGTCATTGATTAACGTTTCTATTTTTTTTATCATATCCTCGCAATCAAATGGTGTCACAAGATAGCCGTCAATTCCATTATGTATCAATTCCCGTGGGCCCATTTTCACGTCAAAGCTGACACACGGCACTTTCATCGCTCTTGCTTCCAACATACTCAGTCCTAGTCCCTCATATTTAGAAGTAATTACAAAAATGCTTGCCTGCTGCAAATATTCATCCACATTCTCAACATTTCCTTTCAGAACGAGTCGATTTTGAAGATTATTTTCTATAATAAACTGTTCAAGATTTTCTCGCTCTACACCCTCACCGAGAACCACCCACTGCCATTCGGAATATCGTTCCAATATCTTAACGGAAACTTTTTTGAGATACTCGATTCCTTTTTCCGGAACGAGACGTCCAACTGTCAGAATGATTTTTTTCTGTTCTAATTCCGTCTCTTTCTTCCATTGATAAGCAACCGGATTATAAATCCGCCGAATCGCATTCTTTCTCCCCAGTCTGTTGCGATACTCTTCCAGATCACCATCGGTAAGCACCACCATATAATCCGATCTTTTTACAGAATACTTGAGAATCATCTTCCGATATAAAACAGACAGTTCAAAATCTGCGGTAAAATGCTCCCATGACACCACTTTTGTCTTTAGCCGTTTTGCTGCCGGTATCGAAAGCACATCCAAGACAATATCAATATCTATAATAATATCAATCTGCTGTTCTTTCAGAAATCTCCGCAGTTTCCCAATCACCGGAAGATATCCAGGCCCCGGATTGATCCATTTCCTGCCCAGGCGATATCTGTTAATTTCAGACTTCAGAGGATAAAATGGTTTCTCCTGCTGTTCCGTCAGACTTACAAAGCAGATATCATATGTACCATCTTCCTGCAGTGCATTGGCAAGCTGCACTGCCACACGCTCTGTCCCGCCACTTCTTGTGATGTCACCCGAAAAAAAACAGAGTTTCTTTTTCACTGTTCTTCCCCCTCATCTTCAAGCGTTTTCTGAATGGCAACATGCTGTGTCAGCTTACTGTTTTTCATATCCAGCTTTGATATACGAATCGTCAGATAGAACTGGTGACATCCCAGAAAAAAAATAATAAGAAAGAACACACAGTTTGACGGAGATTGTATGCCGATGAATTCTGCGGCCCATACTGCAAGAACCGGAAATGCCGATACTAAAATCAGCAAAAAACTCATGACAATCCAAAATATCCCATCCCGCATCTGCATTTTTCTTTTCTTGATACATCTTGAAATGACAGCAAATACTGTCACGCTTCCAACCAAAAGCAAAATACGAAATGACCAGCTTAGAATCGCCATGTTTACAGTACCACCTTTCTGTCTCTGAACCATTGAAAAACACATATCGACATAAGCATATGTATCATATATCTTGACGCATTGATCGGTGTCAGATAGCTTTTTCCTTCTGTTCTCTCTTCCATCTCCACCTTGATTTCTCTTACCTCTGCTCCAAGACGAAGCAGATAAGACAATGTATCCGGTTCCGGAGAATTGTTTTCATCCTTCACAAACTGTTGTATGATACGCTTATTATACAGCCGCATCCCGCTGGTAGGATCCGACAGATATTTTCCGGTAGTCAGCCGAATCGCTGCCGTAATCAGCTTTGCACCGATCGTCCGCATCCGAAGTGGCATTTTTCCGTCATAATAGCGGGAAGCGATCACCACATCACAGTGCTCCTGCACCATACAATCCACCATATCCTGAATATACTCCGGCAGATGCTGGCCATCTGCATCAAACTGAAGTGCCATGTCGTACCCTTTTTGATAGGCATATTTCATTCCCGCTTGAATGGCTCCGCTCAGTCCCAGATTGACCGGCAGACTGATATAGCGAAACTGATTCTGCCGGCACACACTCTCTGTCTGGTCTGTCGAACCGTCATTGACAATCACATAATCAAACTGCGGGCAAACACGCCGAAAATGACTGACCACGCGTTCCAGATTTTTTTCTTCATTGTAAGCTGGTATTATCACTAAAACTTTCATCTTTCTGTCCCTCATTTCTCGCTTATCCGATCAGGGCTTGAAACGCCTCAAAGCCCGTAGTACTGTTCAATGTCTTTTTCTTTGCCTGCTCTCCATACGCCTTACATTTCTCCGGATGCGCAATCATCCAGAAGATTTCCTCGCTTACACACTTCGGATCCAGCGGACACATCCGCCCATCTATATCATGCACGATCTGTTCTCTGTTTCCGCTGCAGTCCGTTGCAAGGATTGGTTTTCCAAGCGTCTGCGCCTCCTGTATCGCAATACTCTTTCCTTCAAATCCAGTCGCATGCACATAAAGATCACAGTTCTTATAATACGGAAAGGGATTTTCCTTTACGCCAAGAAAGATAAATTCCTGTTCCACCCCTGCATCTTTGATCTGCTGCCGAAGACTTTCCCGAAGTTCGCCCTCTCCCAACACATACCACCGAACCGGTGCGCTGCATTTTTCTTTCAGTAAAGCCATAGCCTGAATCGCAATGTCATAGCGCTTCTGCTGTGTCAGTCTTCCGACCGTCAAAATCCGATACCCCTGAAACTCATCGTCAAAACCACTTCCCTGTTCTGCCATTTGTCGGATTCGCTCCTGATTGATGAGATTATGAAAAACCGAAACTTTCTTTTCGTGTTCCGGGTAGACCTCCAGAAAATGCGCTCTCACCTCATCCGACACGGTAAATATCCGGTCAAATTTCTGGTAACAGTCCCGATCCAGTTTCCTCGTGTATCCTGCCTTTCCATAATCAATATGGACAAACGCTGCTTTCTTCCTGGCTTTTACATGTTCTGCGACATAATACGTCGCCCCGCCTTCCAGATAGGCAACTGCCAGGTCATATTCCTTCCTAATAAGCGGCGCGCCATCCGAAAGCACTCGCCAACACAGCTTGTCCGGCAGGATTTTCCCTCTCCTTCGCATATCCCGAAAATTTTTCAACAGATAGGAAGCACGCCGCAGGAACAATCCTTTTTTGCTCCCGGCTCTCAGTACACTCCGGATCAGAAGTTTCCTTCCCTCGCCCGTAAGTACAGATACATCTTTGTAATCCCGATTGAGCAGCCGCACATGCTTCGGCAGCTCATGACTCAATTCTCCCTGCCCGGTCAGGACAAACAAAGAAATCTCATATTTTTGCGGATCCAACGCATCAAACAGATCCAACATGGCGCGCTCCGCGCCGCCATATCCCAGTGTATTGATGACAAACAGTAGTTTCTTTTTCATTTCTTTGTTTCTCCCTCCTTTGTCTCTCGTTCTTCAAATTCCAGGCTTGCCTCCGACTTTTTCTGCTCTCTGAGATCAAACACTTTCGGAGAAGGCTTGATTCCTTTTGCCTGTTTCATAATATTTCCTCTGCAGAACATATGCTCATCGAGATTTGTTTCCATCCACCGAAGTCTCCTATAAGCAACGGCAAATCCGACCATCGCCCCGACCCAGATTCCGGTTCCATAGAAGATAGAATTCAGATGCACTGCAATCAGACTGGCAGCAAAGGTCGCAGCACAAAAGCTGATCGCCGTGATCAATGCGCCGTTCAGATCCTCAAAATAGTACAGAAAGATGATCTCTGCATACATCAGAAACAAAATAAAGTATCCGGCTGCCACCATCGGGTAAATCCTCATAACCGCACCGGCATACCCTCTTCCCGGAAGAAAGATCACAAAGATCAGATACATAAATATGGACACCATAAACTGCAGACGCACCAGCGTCATCAGTTCACTTCCAAGCTGCCGAAACATCCGCTCTCTCGTATTGCGGATATCAATGCCCCTTCCGCCAAACACGGCATCTGCATAGGCACGGTAGCGATCGTGAAAATGCATCTCCACTCTTGAGATAAAGATCACGCTTGCCGATATGTTGGTAAACATCGCAAGGCAGGTCGCCATATCGTACGGCTGATTGCACACGAACGTGCGGACAAGATGCATGGCCATATCCGTTCCCCAGAATACAAAGTTGTGGATAAACAGCCCCAGTGTGTAGAGGGCATTGATCAGAATGAGCTGCCAATATTTCCGAAAGTATGCCAAGACTCTTCCATATTCCTCATTGTTATCGGGAAAAAACTGGTGAATTTTCGCCCATTCCAGCACAGCTGTGAAGAAGAAGCCTACGGTCAATCCCAAAAGCATGCTGTAAGTAATGCTCACTTTGCACACATATCGCAGAAAGACCGCCAGCAAAAACGCTGTCACCATTCCGATCAGAAAATACAGGGAGATCAGCCGGTATTCTTTGCAGATGGACAGATACAGCATGTTGTAAAATACAATCACCAGACTGACAAAACAGCAGTATCCGGTAAACACATAGTAGATTGCTACACCCCCGACCAGATGTTCCCAGAAGCAAAACGGAATCGCGAACAGACAGCTGAAACAGAGATTGACCAGCAGCCCGACTCTGTGGCAGGGCTGCACATCCTCATATCGCTCCTCAAAGATTACATCCGACATATAGCGGGACAACACTGCATTGAACGGTGAAGTCGTCAGAAGGGAGAAGATAAACACATACAATACGGTACAGGAAAAAAGTTCCCGGTCAATATAACGGACGGTATTAAATTTGAGCACCTGCTGCATCAGCATCAGGTTGATGATCACAACAAGAACCGGTGCGATCGTGACCACAATACTGTAGAAAAATCCGATCACGTCCGTGGTAATCGTATTCTTATGATAAATGCGGTTCAGCTTTACACCAATTCCTGCCATGCGCTCCTCCTTTCTGCACGATCACTTCCCTGTTTCCCTATTCTTCCCATTCCAGATTCTGTCTGTGTGCTGCTTCTCGATAAATTTCTGCGTAGGTTTTCTTCATGTCTTCCATTTTATATTTTCGCATCAGCCGCTGATAACCGGCATTTGCCATCTGCCTGCGTTCCTCCGGATTTTCTGCCAGATAAACCATGGCATTCGCGATCTCCTCTATATTCATGATGTGCGTCAGAATCCCCGCTCTGCCAAACTCATCATCCTCCCCATACAGAAGGCCTCTGCAGTTTCCCACATCTGTCGCGATCACCGGCACATGTGCCGCAAAGCTTTCCAGAATCGTCAGCGGCTGCCCCTCACTGATGCTCGTGAGGATCGTCATATCCATCCAGCCCAGATAATCCGTAATCTGAATCCTTCCCGTAAATTCCACATCGAGAAGGCCCATCGTCTCCACCATTTTAAAGCATTCCGCCGCGTACTCAGGATCTTCCTCATAAGGGCCCATAATCCACAGCTTCAACCTCGGACATCGCTTCTTTGCGTAGGAAAAAGCCTGGATCATCGTCTTCACATCTTTGATCGGTGCCACACGCAGAATTGCACCAACATGAATATATCCTGATTGCTCCGGCGCAACACCCGACAACTTCTCCAGTCTCCTGTAATTGATTCCATTTGGTGTGACCATAGTCTTCTCCTTCGGACATCCAAGTTCGACCTGCAGCTCTCTCGCATGCTGATAGAGACTGGTCACAAGATCCGCCTTGTCATATGCTACCTGAGACATTTTCTTAAACTGTTGGATCCAGATTTTCTTGTAGAGACGCTGCACCCACTGTGCCTTGATCAGTTCTTCCTCTCTCTCCCGGGTGTAAATGCCATGTTCCGATAAGATCAGCTGGCCATTGTGAAGATGCTTTCCCATACTTCCCAGAATTCCTGCATATCCCGTCGCCACCGCATGATAGACATCTGCCTGCGGAACCTCCATCGACATGGCAAGAAAGAGCGGGAGGTACATGGAGCGCATCGTCCACAGAAAATCAGAAAACACGATATCCGGGTACTGCAGATTGTAGCAGTCCAGCACGGCATGATAGAAGTCTTCCCCCATCAGCAGGTCATTGATCGACAGGTCATGATTCTGAAAGAAATCAAACATTCGATCCCACTCCACTTCGTGATTCAGGATCAGACTGCGCAGTGCATGGTATTCCTCCCGATTCAGGCGTGTCTTATGCCGCTTATTGACACTTCCCCAGTCTGCATCCTCCAGATAAAGCTCATACACCTCTGTCACATTCTCCGGCAGCTCATAGGCAAATTTCCCACTCAGCTCCCGACTCGCAATGATTGTAAGCAGGATGAATTCCTGTTTCGGAAATGTCTGAATGATGCTGTGCACCCAGCCGGACACGCCGCCGACCACATAAGGATAACACCCTTCTGCTATGATGCAGATGCGCATACCTGCCCCTCCTCTCCGTCTATTCGTAATAATAAAGCTCTCTCTTCGGTTTCAGTGTGACGGAAGCCTCCCTTGAGGTAAGATGCAGAAGATACGCTCCCTCCTCAATCTCTTTCCAGGTCCCGCCGGTCATTTTATCCGGTTTTTCTCCATGTGTTCGAAGCAGAAGATAGGCATCTCCGACAAAATCTTTCGTCTCAATCGAAATCTGCTCTTCGTTTCTGGTGCTTTTGGCACTTCCATTCAGAAAATTGCGGACTCTGCTGTCACTCTGACTGATCGTTGTCCTGTCAAATGCGGCAAATGGCTTCCAGTACGTGTCGATATTTGCCGCCATCTTCTCCGCTACCTTCTCCCATTCGTCTTTTCTGCTCTCCGGCCACAGGACCTGATAGATATCCACCTGAATATTGCTGTAGCCAAGGGAAGTCTGCAGGCTTTTTAGCCTAAGGCTGTCCTTGTAGCTGTGCCTGTAAGCATTGGCTGTCATATTCTGAAGCGTGATCTGATCGCTCATCCAGGAGAGTATCTGCTGATCTTCTCTGTATTGTCCAACAATCGTGCGGAGATCCTGGAAAAATTCCATCTTTCCATTCGCATCGATAAGTGAGGAGATCTGCTCCTTATTTTCCTCCCGGACATATCCGCCGGCAAAAACATAGTCCAGATTCCAGTTTTTCAAGG
Source organism: Eubacteriales bacterium (assembly GCA_030536755.1). Lineage (GTDB taxonomy): Bacteria > Bacillota > Clostridia > Lachnospirales > Lachnospiraceae > JALFVM01. The sequence goes on from JAUNPJ010000041.1 coordinate 10,338, forward strand.
TCTCCCTCTCATCGGCCACAGACAATCGGAGATCAGAACCTCCCATACGTCCAAGCGAAACTCCGGCCTCCGCTGCTTCCTCATTAAAATATTTCAGATACTCGATCAGATCCTCCTGACTCGGTTCGTTCTGAGACGCATCACTCTGTTTGACAGACAGAAATGAAGTAATCTTCCAGTTCCCCTTCTGCGCCGCTGCTACGAAAGATGGCCAGAGAACGTCACGACAAAACTGGCGTGTCGTCATTCCATAAGTCTCTGCCATGGTTTCTTCATTCTCCACCGTCAGATCCGGGAAGCCTGCCACCGACAGATTCTGTGCATTGACCACAGGATAAAGTGCATAGTCCTCTGACTCATACACCATGGCATCGAGTATCCCCAAAGCGGCTTCTCCTTTCATGTAGTCTCCGTTGACTGCAAAGACGGATCCGTCTCCCAGATTGCTTCTCCAGATGATTGCCGGCATATCTTCATTCTCCACATCCAGAGCTTCCTTTTGCTTTGCAGAGATAAATCCGACCATATACGATTTGGTCCTGGATGAAATGTCATACCAGGGGATTTCCCGTTCCATATCAATAAGCTCCGGCTCTTTGACTCCCACAAACGAGTAGCAGGTCTCCCCACCCAGAAGGAATCCGCTGTAAAGGCGAATCTCATGCAATTTGACCGATTCCGCACGCAGATGCTGGATGCCGAGAAGATTCTGAAGCGCTGCACAATCATTGATTGTCTGGTAGGAGGGCATGCGATAAAACACAACCACACCGCCCTGCTCGACATACTGAGACAACACCTCCGATGCCTCGTTTGCATTCTGTTCGATCAATTCTCCGTCCAGAAGCAAGTATGTTTTTTGATTTTCTTTCATCTGCAGGCTTCCGTATGCCTCATCCAGAGATGTGAACGCCCAAAAAGTATTCTTGCGATAGCCTGCCCACTCTTTTATGACGCGATAGTAACCATTGTCCTCTGTCCCGACATACAGGATCTGCTGCTCTGCAGTGTCATTCTCTGCTGCACCTGCATCCGTCTCCTGCGTTTTTCTCTCAATCATCTCTGTCTCTGCCGCATGATTGACATCGTAGTCATTAAAATATTCCTTCAGCACGACAGAAGAGAGAAAGAGCACAAGAATCACAAGCATCATTGTCATCATCATGGCAAAATTACGTTTTGACAGCATCTCTCTTCCTCCCTTCTTCGCTGTTGATTTTTATCTCTGGATCATACGGATCAGCTCCAGTGTCTGGTTATCAATGACAACGGAAGAGGAACGCAGATGATCCATCACTTCAAAAAATTTCTCTTTCTGATTTGTCTCAAAATACAGCTTCAGTCGGAGCGTATAAGAAGACAATAACTCCGGATACTGCTCACTGAAGCGGTTTCCCCACAATTCTGCCTGATCGTATGCTCCCAGTTCCATCATTCTGCCAAGAATTGCTTCATAGCAGGATGGCAGCATTCTGTCTGTTGCGTTTTGAAACAGTTTTTCACAAAGCTGCTCCATCTGATCCACATAATCCACCTGTTCTATCTGCATAAATACCTTCTGTCTCAGAACCTGATCCATATACCCGATCAGCTCCAGAATCTGTTTCTGACATTCTTCCTCTTTGATATCGCTCTCCTCAATCTGTTGCCTCGCCCTGCTCACCTTCTCACGAAACGTATCCATCTTGCTCTGCAGAAACGACGCCGCATAATGCGCAACCTCAGAATCGTCACTGTCCAGCGCAAGTGCGATCGCAGAAAGCGATTCTTCCGTCTCTCCCAAAAGAACATTCAGCATATTCGCACGCTTCTTTTTCTGGTCTGACACAAGGATCGCCTCTCCCACCGCCACGATATTTCGTTCGCGCTCCTCATCGGCTTTTACTCTCGGCACATGTCTCTTCTTGCTGAACTCAACATCGGAGAGATCTCTCACCCCTAATTTCAAAAAATGATACTTCAAAAAACCGAAAAGGAAATACAAAATTCCCACAACGGGACAGAGCAGCATGATCGCCGTGTGCATCATATACTGCTTTCGGTTATCCGTATCTTTTTTCCAGATCAGATACCAGATGAGATAGCCGGCCGCGATCAATGCATTCAAAATCAATACGACAAGAAAGAGGATTCCACTGCGCGTCATAAGCCCATCTCCTTACTGATTACGGTGCGAATTCCTTTCTTCTCCAGATTCCTCTGAACGAAGCCGCATCCTACCCGGTCGGTACTCGTGAGCAGGATATAGAGGCTGCCATCATTTCTGTAACCAATATAGTCAGTGGTACGAAGCATTTCTGCAATGATGACTCCAGCGCGCTCCATACCTGCTTCTGCGGAAACCACCTGCAGCAGAATATACTCGGTCAGATTCTTTTGTCCAGCTTCCTGATAAGTAGCAAACAGCTCCTCGAAGGCTTCTGCCTTCAGTGCCGGACTCTCATCCTGATATCGCTCATTCCGCAGGAAATCAAGGTACGTTGCCGATCTCTTCACGGATTTCTGAATCAGCTTACTGATGACCACCAGGCGGTTGGATTCATCAATCGTCATACGTTCAAATGGAATACTCCACAGCAGGATCATCATCTCCATCTGTTCCTCCTCATAGATACAATAAGCCATCATCGGATATTCCGGATCCATCGTCCGGTTCAGATACACTTCCTGCCTGGAAAAAGCTTCATAAAGCGGTTCTTTCTTCAGAAGATATACCGTATGTCCCATAGAACCGGCCTTTGCCGAGGTATATCCAAACAATCTCGCATACATCTCCTCATTGATACGGTAAAGAGAGACATCCCGACAGTCCATAACCTTCTGGATCAGTGTGATCGCATGAAACAAAATTTTTGCCGGATCATTTTCTTCGAGCTGTTCGACCAGGTCATACACAGTACCAAGGCTGTAATCATAGTTGACGACTTGCGTGATCAGACCTTCCTTCACACGAAGGTTGCTGTCATTGATATCTGTGATATCTGTCACTCGCTCCGACAGGAAATCCACTTCCTGCTCACTCTCTTCCTTCATAAACTGCAGCTGGTCTTTCATATAGCCGACCACAAGACCTACGATAAAGATTTCTGCAATCCACACATACGTATTATAATCCGTCACTACCTCAATTCCAGATTTTTGATACATCTGTCGAAACAGATAGCCCGCCGTGGCAAGCAGTCCCGAAAACGTAGCCTGCCGCTGTCCATGCACGACTGCAAATAGCAGTACATAAATCAGATAAAAATCAATCTTGGAAAAATACTGGCTTCCTGTCGCACGGTTGTTCAGCATAAAAAACGGTATAAAAAGAATCAGATTTTCGATATATGGCACCAGAGCCCCAAACAGCTCCATGATCTTAAAATAGATTCTGTACCAGATATTCCATCCCTGGTTGGAACGATCCAGAAAGCGTCCGCTGTGCTGCTTCATATAGCGCAGCGTCTTTTCGATGGTCTCTTCCGGCTCACACCAGATCTGAAACCCGAATTCTCCTTTGATCCGCTCATTGGATAAGATTACCGCATTCTGATCTTCCAGCGTATTGTCAATCTTCTCCAGTTCTTTTCCAAGATGATTTTCGATCGCATCTGCGATCTGCAGTTCTGAGTATGGTTTACCGGAAGAAATATGATAGAGTCCATGACGATGTTTTTCACAGGCAACCAGCTTATAGATGATCTCCACCGCATCTCCCATATAAGTAAGTCCATACTTATGATTGCTCCGATAAGAAACAGCGCCTTTCTGGAAGGCATCGAGGCACTTACTCTGGCAGATTCCAAAAGCTGCCTCTCTTCGGTCTCTCGGAACATCATGGATCCGGTCCAGGCGAAGAATCAGGACATCCTTTTTCAGCTGTTCCTGATAAAATCTGCAGCTTTCCTCTCCCTGAAAGAGCATCAGCGGGCGGATGCCTCTGGGAAGTGGCCGGACAGCTTCCGTCACGGGAATCTGATACGAATTCCCATACACCTCTGCGGAAGATAAATAGATGAGCCGTCCTTTCTCCAGTGCAGACCAGGAAAGCAGGAGATTCTGCAATCCCGCCGCATACTGAAGCGCCTCTCTTCTCGGATTTTCTCCCGACAAATTGCCGTCAAATGCGCCAAGCAGAATCGTCACATCCGGATTCACGCTCTGAAACACCTCTTCGATCGAAGCGCTGTCATAGGGAAAATCATACCGCTCGAATGCATACTCATAGCGATTCGATGGATTTCGATTTCCCGATAACACGTAGATTTTGTGTCCCTCTTTATGCAGTTTTAAAGAAAGTTTTCTCATCATAGGCGATACCCCGCCCACAAGCATGATGTCCATAGTTCACTCCATCTTCTGTCTGTAGTTTTCTAATTGTAATCATAATCAATCGCAAAATTATAGAGACGGTATGTATTCTGCTCGATATAATAGCAGACAAACCGGTCATTTTCATAATAAACCCGCAGTTCATTCGGATACAGCTGCCGAAATTTCTGTGCCCAGTAATACATCCGGGACATAGTCACCGAACGCCGTGGCCCATTATATGCATTCAACCCGGAGTTTTGAGGAAGCGGCTGCTCTGCCTGTTCTTCTGAAACTTCCGGAATCTCTCCTCCATATCCGTTGGCATAGTTGAGCGGTTTCTTCTCTATATAGAAGTAGACCTTTTCCGTCGGAATCGTCACTTCCTTCGTTCGGTTCCAGTGCTCCATATCTTCCAAAAATTCAATCGTCTCTGTGTGTCGTCCGTATTCTTCAATCATACGAAGTTCATCATTGGCAGACACAATAGTCCATTTATTGTCCTGTCCTTCGTTTTCTTTCAAAATATTGGCCGTGCAGAGGAGTGCCTCGTTCATTTCAAGATGACCGCCTCCAAAAGAACGTCTCATCCAGTCATACTCTGTACTGTAGAAAATTACCATCGCTGCCAAAACCAATCCCATGGCCTGCTGTACCCTCGGAAGGCGGGCCCAGAAGAAAATATTTACCGCACCATCCAGCGTCATGACAATGACCACCGGTATCAGATACGCCAAATAAATACTTGCACGGTAAGGTTCCATCAACATCGGCCAGCCGAGAGAGCCGCTCACAAGCACCAAACCTAAAATAATCTCTGCGACAACGATTGCAAAAATACCAGATCCCCGCATCGGTTCCACCAGATAGCGCTGGAGCAAGCCCACACACAAAGCAGCACCGACTCCATATAGAAGCAAATTCATCTCCGATACTGCAAATGAGTTATGCTTACATCCCCATAAGATGGTTTCTTTATATTTCCATCCAATCCATACAATGGCTGCCAGAGGTGCCAGATTGCAAATCTGAAGAATGAGTTTCGTCAAAATCCAATGTCTCGGTACTTTCTTATTTTCAAAAGAAATCTTTCCGCTTTTGACTCCCCGAATCACAAAGACCATTCCCCCGACTGTCACTGCCACAACACCAATACAGATGACCCGGAAAATCAGAACGGTATAATCCCTCAGTCCAATGACGTTCATCGCCCAGTACATCGACCCCTGCAGTTCTTTACCGGTCAGGAATGCAGCAGCCATCGGAAGAAATGCCATCAGGATACTGAGAATACCCGCCAGCAGAATGCGAAAAAAATACTCTTTTCTCCACAGCCAGTACCCATAACCAACGGCAACTCCGATGCAGATGATTCCTGCGATGATCGTGTCGTAAAAATGCGAATCCAGCGTCAGTGAAAAGCTCATGGCAAAACCAAGTAAATACCAGGAGGAGGTACAGCGAATCTTGTTGACTCCCGCTTCCAGTTCCTCTTTTCTCGTCTTAAAAAACTCCATCATAAAGAAGATGGCTGGGAGAATGTACAGCATTCCAAATTCCTGCGGAAGCGTCGCACCATATCGCGCATACGAAATACTGTTAAAATATTTCGCACCGACAAAGAACATCATTCCCAGATACGGAAGAAATCTTGTTTTGCAGTGCCCTTTCAGGAACACAAGGAGCATCACCGCGATCATACTGAACTGAACCAGCCAGAACAGACGCAGCGTCACATACGCCGGAATTCCAAGCATCATTGACAGATAGTACAGCATACAGTGCATCCCCATCGGATAAATGCCTGCGACATAGATGTTGTTCTCAATCAGTCCATTGATCCAGTAGTTATGTACCGGAAGGTCAGACGCCCCGTATCCCCAGTTATTCAGAATTCCCGTTCCGCAGACCTTCCACACAAGCAATGCAGAAATCACAAGAAACGGAACATCCAGAATATTTTCTTTCAGCAGACGCCACAGATTTCTTGCGGCAATCCGAAGAAACACTTTGAGTTCCTGCCATCTGCGCCTGAGAAAGCTTTTAAATCCCAGTTCCCGCAGAATGTAATGTCTGCAGTCCTCCAGGAAGTTTTTCATATAGGAAAGGACCGGAATATGATACATCTTTATAAGCAGTACAAAAAACGGAACGAATGTAAACAGGAAAAGCGTGACCCGATAAGAGATGTGGAGCAGTTCCAGAACCTGCACCAGATTGATCACATAGAAATTACCAATGGTAAAATAGATCAGAAAACGGATGGCTGCGGGAAATCTTTTTGTTTTGCGATAAAAAATAAGAGCAGGAAGTCCCACCGTAAACCCGATATATCCAACAAACAATTGTACAAATTGAATCACATTTAATGTTTGCATCGACATAGGCAGCTTCCTCCTCTCCTGTTTATTTTAAGCTTCTCTTTTCCAAACCGCTCAGTCTCAAAAACGCGAGACAACCTCTTCGTATCGTTAAATTCTCGTTCCAGATTTTCTTGTATAAGCGATACCACCACGTTTTTTCATCGATATAATGTCCATTTCTGAAAAATCCCTGCACTGCGGCAAGAATCTGTTCTTCCTGTATCTGCTCCTCCGGCTTCCACTGGTGGTCTCCGCATACCAGAAAGGTATTCTTCTCTCCAACCTTCAAAATCCGGTGCAGAACCAGTGTACCGTCTTTCCTCCGATAGAGAACGATATCTCCTTTTCTGAATTGTCTTCCATCCTTTGCAGCAAGCTGCACCCTGCTCATTCCCTCCTGCAGCAGAGGCCACATACTGGTTCCTGTGATCGGAACGACTGCAAACCCAAGCTCCTGCAGGCACTGTTCGAGATTCCCCATTTGTTTCATCGTATCAGCATGTGGCAGGAGTCCAATTCGGACAGAAATGCATCCACATCGTCCTCCACCAGTTCCGGTTTTGTCTCATATTCCTGTGCCAGACCTGCCACCAGGCAGTCTCTGTCTGTATCCTGCTGCAGCATCCGGCAGACAAATTCACCTGTATGATTCAGCACGATCATCCCCTTAAAATCTGTCTCACGTTCCGAAAGCGGGATGAGCACCACATTTCCATTTACATTTCTTAAAATATGATCTTCAATCAGACGCATAAGTGATCCTTTCTTTGTATGTTCTCATTCTGATTTGTTATTCTATCGTTGTATTGGTTCCACCCATTAACTGATTCAATGCGTTTGCCGCGTAATTAGGGGTTTGCGTTGGATCTGTCGTTACAGGTGGTGGATTTGTTCCACTACTTGCTGTCAGAATCTGATCGTTATCGTCAAATTGATAAATCTTCATTCTTGGAGGCTCATATGCCCTTCTATTCTTATCCATCAAAATCACATTCCTTTCATCACTCTGTACGAGAGTTCTGCCGCTTGCGGCTCTCTGGTGCAGCTCATCTCATATACATGAATCTGCGTCACTGTCTGTTCTATCATGTCCAGCAGACGATTCATTCCTTCACTACTCGCCGGTCGGTAAGTATTATTCAGCATCAGGGCAAGCGCCTCATCTTCCGTCACCTGCCTGATCTGATTTACGTTGCCCTTTCTCAGAAAACAGATTCCTCTAAGCGGGACTTCCCGGTTGACCTGCAAATCCGTCTTTCCGGCAAACGGTGTTCCCCATGCCGTGATCCGCCCTTGCTGTGGACAAATCACCGGTTTATCATCATTCAAAATATAGCTTCCCGGAAACAATTTTTGCCAAAAAGCAGTGTGTGTCGATTTACCCGTGCCGGACGGTGCAGAAAACAGATAGGCCTCCCCCTCATAAACCACGGCTGAAGCATGAAGGAAAAAACGGCCATGCTGCACAATATTCCGGCAAAATGCCGCACTGCAGCAAATATATTCCAGCTCCTCCTGTGAAGTTCCGTTCTTCTGAACATGTGCTTCATCATAGGAATCCGGCTTTACAGTCATAACAGGTTCGCCAAAAGATCGGTAAGATGCACTCTGTCTCGTCAGACGCCCAAACCTGGGATCCATCTTCACTTTCAGTCCGGCAATCTCATATATCATCTTCTCTTCTGGTTTCCTTTCTTTTCCAAAAGGGATGTGCATGTCACTCAATGTCATCCTGATTTCATAACATTGGTATGTAACCACATCCCCTTTTTAAGTTTTTTGATTTTAGAAAATTTTATGTTACTTATTGTGGATAATGAGATTTTCCTCTGTATTCTTCGGAAGCCGTATTGACTACGCCATTGTCATTCGTTACCTTTGTACCGGAAGTTCCGTTAACAGTGATAGTTGCAGTCGCTCCCGGTGCATAGAGGTTATCAATGATAAAGCCATAGGTTGTATTGGCCTGCAGTCCTGATGCATCCCAGTAGTAGGTGAGTGTTGTTGCACCGCTGATCTGCTGGATGCTGCCCTTGTTGTACTCTACTCCAGCACTGTCTGTCAGGATGGAAGTTCCATTGCCGGTAAAGCTTCCGGTGCCTCCCACTTTCACGTAAGCCGAAGCTGGTACGCTGACGGTGATCTGGATGGTACTTACATCAGTCATCGTATTGAGAGAATACTTAAATCCGGTAGAGATTGTGTTGCCGAATTTGTTATCAAGGCCATAGCCTTTCTCATTTATTCCAGTTCCTGCGTTGCGGCTATTGAATACATCTGGAATCGTTGTTTCTGCACTCTCCGCAACGAAAGAAAGATAAACTGGACTTTCTACCGTCGGTTTATAATCAATCTCAAATCTTGCGTAGTAAATGACGTTGTTAGCTTCTGATGTTGTCGTGGTCGAATAAGTCGCATCCGTACTTAACTGATTGCCATCTTTGTCATACCAGCCAAGGAATTTGTAACCTGAATTTGCAGTTGCCTTGGAGCTTGCAGCCGCTCCATCTACATCTGTCACAGATGCCACAGAAACCTTACCGCCGACATTGTCCGTCTTAAAAGAGCCATTTGCCTGCTTCGTCTGTGCGACAAACTTGACGGTATAAGCCGTTTCAAAACGTGCATAGTAGGTGGCATCGCCTGTTGTAGTGTAACTGATGGTTGCGCCATTGTTGATCAGCATAGTATCGGCAACTTTATTGCCTGTTGAATCATACCAGCCAACAAACTTATAGCCTGTACCTGCTGTCGCTGTGGAACTGATTGGCATTCCCGCTGCATCGGTATAAGTGTAGCGACCAAGTGTTCCGATCTTATCATCGGTCGTATCTTCCCAGGTATCTCCATTTTTCACCTGACGGATGTAGGTCTGGGTAACACTTCCAGAAAATCTTGCGTAGTAGGTATTGACACTTTCTTTGGTTTCCACATAAGTGTAAGTTGTATTTGTAGTAATCAGATTTCCGCTCGCATTGTACCAGCCCTCAAAGGTAAAACCATCTTTCGCCGTTGCTGTGGCGGTTATAGTTTCATCGGTTTCGGCATGGTAGGATTTCCCGCCGTTTGCATTATATGCAGCATTATAATTTTCATCAGATGTATTGGTCACACTGGTAATCTCAACGGTTCCGCCGTTAGCAGAATCTGTGAATGTGTTGCCGCTACCAACCTGAGGAATGAAAGCCTGACGCCAACGCCACTGAGCAATCATGGTAAGACCTTTATGGACATTTGCATAGGCTTTTGTTTCTCCATTATCTGCCCATGTGACACCTGTGACCTCATTCTGAGCATTTATATAAATGTTCTGCATCAGTGATACTTTTTGCCCATAAATCTTAAAATACTGTTCTGCCGATTGATTTGTCGCTCCATCAACAGAGTAATCGCAGGCAACTGTATGTTCTGCCGGAAGCAGTAAACTGCCTAACTTGTCTGCATTTACCTTTTCCTTCGAAGTATTATCAACTGTATCACCGGTCAGCAGCCATCCCATAAATTTCCAGCCATCATTCTGTCCCTCTGCCGCTTTAGATACATATGGATCAATAAACTTTAAGCTTGTCTCTTCTGTCGCCGGTTTGAAACTGTACACATTCGCTGCTTCTGTAGTATTATAAGTTCTTCCAACTTTATACTCTTTTCCACCGTTTGGATCATACGTAATCGTTGGGCTCTTGATAAATACAAAATGTAAATCCGTTGCTGACGTGATATTATTCAGATAGTAAGTATAAACAGTATCACCAGCATCATTCGTCGATTTGATCCATTTTTCATTTTTCTGCTCATCGCTCAAACTTCCGGTATCTTCTATTTCATTTCCTGCTAGTTGCAGAAATTTCGCCGTCGGATCTCCATTTTCATTCTGTACTGTATAATAGACACCAACAAATTCGCACCCCGCACTCGCATCATCTTTCTTTACAATAGCCTGAATTCTAAGAGCTTCTCCGTCTGTCACATACGTTGTCAGTTTGTCGTTCACCGTAACTTCATGACCATTCGATGCACCTGCTCCTCCCGTTGTTCCGTCACTGCCTCCAATCACAGCACTTCCATGTGTGGTGGAGCTTCCTGACAATGGATGGTAAAGCTGGAAATTGATGTTATCGAGGAAGTTTCCATATGTCTTTGCTTTATCCGCTGTTGTTGGCGAATCAACATACCCAACTGATACGAATCCAAACAATGTATCCGTCTGACCTGCCGGTACGGTATAGAGATAATACTTGTCCAGATCTACCGTCGTACTGCCAGAGCCATTGCTGCTTCCGGCAGAGCCTTCTGCATTGGATCCATAAGAGTTCCATGGATTTGTCCCACTTGTTGCTCTACTGGATGCCATAATCCAGATATGCCACTCTTCCGTATAAATCGTACTTGGTGTCAGGCTGAACGCATTATTTCCGGCATTATCTGCAAATGCACCGCTGGCTGCAAATTTCTTACTGTAAACGGTAAGACGCTCTCCTAACCCTGCACTCGTCTTTACAGATGTCTTCCCCTGTGCGATCAGCCAGTCCACCATCTGCATTAACTGGTCGCGCCCAGCCTTGCTCGGCTTTGACGGGTCAACACTCTGCTTTGGTCCGATAATCAGCGCCATCGTATCCGTACCATTGCGGCCGCCATGATCCAGTCCCCATTCGTAGACACTGGATGGCGTTGTCTTAACGTTCTGGTATAAGGTACTTTCTTCATCTGCATTTAACTCCGCAGCATAACTTCCAGCTGAAGGTTTCAATTTTACTCCTGTAACATAAGTACTTGTATTCTCTCTAAATAATTCAATCTTACCCTGAAACGCTGTCGTATTCCAGGAGGGAACAGCACTTTGATTCGGCTGGGAATACGCATTGGTAAACGTCTGCTCTTCCTCAAAACTACCGTTCTGCAATTTTCTATTATCCGTTGTAGTTGTAGTGCTCGTTACATTCTCATCCGCATACGCAGCCCCGACGCCCACTCCCACAACCAGACAAAGTCCCAGCAGAAGTCCACGTACTTTTACAAGTAATTTGCTTTGTTGTTTCTTTTTCCTTCTCCTCTTTGCACTCATCCGTTCCCCTCCTTACTTACTTTCTTCTATCATTCCATTTCATCCTTGAACCGCTCTATTTTCTCTCTTGCGTCTTCTCCAGAACACATATCCTTGCATTCCCATTTTTTATATGTATCCGATAATCGCAGATTTGAAGTGCCGCCGCTCTGTGTGTCACAATCAGACAGGTTCTATCCTTCAAAGAAGAAATATTTTTCAACAATGTTGCTTCGGTTTCCTCATCCAGTGCACTGGTGCTTTCATCCAGCAGCAAAATCGGCGCTTGGGTCATCAGTGCTCTTGCCACTGCCACCCGCTGTGCCTGTCCCTCGGAAAGTCCGACTCCCCGCTCACCGATCACGGTGTCCAGACCTTTGTCCAGCTTCTCAATCAGAGAGTCAATGCACGCCAGCCGGGCTGCCTGCCATATTTGCTCATCTGTCACCGTATCCTCTGTAAACATCGTAAAATTTTCCCGAAGTGTTCCCGAAAACAGCGTGTTGCCCTGCGGCACATAAGCAAACAGCACTCGCGTTTTTCGTGATGCTGCTTCCTGCACCATTGTCTCGGAATCGCTTTGAAAGCAAAAATGCAGTCTGCCTTTACACGGCTGATAGATTCCAAGCAGCAGCTGAAACAACGTACTTTTGCCGCCGCCCGAAATACCGGTCACTGCCACAAAATCTCCGGGTTTGATGCTGCAATTGACATGTTCCAATACATCCTGCTCTTCTCTTCCATAGGAAAAACTCATATTCTCTATTCGAATTTCTGACAATTGTTTATATAATATACTTCGATCCTGAAATTTACAATCTTTTTCTTCGGGAAGGTCGAAAAGTTCCTTCAGCCGTTCCGCAGAACTGATGGTGCTGTACGCCTGACCGGCAACGCCCGCTGCACTGGCAATCGGCCCCTGAATCTGCCCGACGAGCTGAATAATCGCCGCAAACATTCCATACGTCAAGTGGCCCTGATAGATGCCAAAGCAGCCCCAGAGCATACAAAACAGCCAGCCCAGCTGAAACACAAGGTTGACTCCCATACTGATATAGGAAGCGAAATACCCTTTTTTCAGCTGCATCTCCATATAATTCTCCTGCCTTTGGGCCGCCTGCCGTTCCATTCTTTCCTCCGAAACGGAAGCCTTCACAAGCCGCAGATTCTGCAGTGTTTCCTGCAAAAACGCATGCAGTCTTCCCTCGCTTTCCTGCACAGCTTTATGCCTCGTTTTCATCGGCCTTCTGAATGCAAGAAGCAGGAACATTCCAAATGCGCCCCCTGCGATCAGAACGACCACGAATCTCCAGTCCATCGAAATCAGAATCACTGCGGCGCCGACAAAGCTGACAGTCATACTCACCAGCCCCGGCACAATGTCCAGAATCCCGTTTTTGACGACACTGACATCCGAAAACATTCGATTCACCAGTTCCCCGCTGTGATAACCATTCAGAGAAGCATATTGCTTTTTCATCAGTTCGTGCAGCAGCATACTGCGTATATCTTTCAGAAGTACCGCGCCTGTTTTGACGGATAATAGTCCCGACAACAGGTATGCGCCTCTCCCGACCAGAACGGTAAGGATCATCACGATTGCATAAAAGCGGATCTGACTGCTCATATGTGCAGTCGCCCCGTCAATCAGCCCTCTTGTCGCAACCGTAATCACAAGTGAACAGCCAGATACAATCAGGTTGAGAATGCAAATCCAGAAGACAGCCCAGTGACTTTTTTTTGACCATGTCCAGATATCTGCAAGTGCCGGGCTTTTCAACATCTGAATTATTTTTTCTTTATACATACATATATTTCATTCTTTCCAAATTTCATACAAAATTCCTCCACTATAATTATACCATATTTATAACCCAAAATCCATGTCAGAAGTGGCACAAAACGTCAAAAATCTTGTCTTTTTGACTTTTTATTCGATTTCTTTTAATCTCCTGTAAAAAGTAGATCTCGATGGAATCCCAAGTTTTTTCATTGCTTCCTGCTCTGACATTTTACCGCTTCGGAATTCTTTTGCAACATACGAGAGCAAAACCCGATCAACAGGAATTTTTTTACGCCCCGTATATTTTCCTTCTTTTTTTGCCTGGATAATCCCTTCCCTCTGTCGAATAGATGAATAATTTTCTGAATATTTCATCATAATCCTCAGCAGATATAACATCGTTCGTCTCTCATGTTCTGAAAGATCACGATTTTCATGCTCTATATGAATAGATGCACCGCTATACAACAAACGAAATAAGACATATATGAGTTCTTTATTCGCTCCGGAAATATCGTACATTTCTTTCAAAGATACTCTGTCCATCGGCTGCAGATCATCCAAATCTTCCACTTTCAAAGAAGAATAGCATCTTTTCGTCTCTCGCTTTCGAACTACAATAAGATTGTCATCCCCGCAGCGCTTTCCGGCACGGAGCATCCACTCGAAACGGTCATAATAGTCAAGTCCCACCTCCTCAAGCAATTCCCAAAGATCTTCTCTGGATGGTCCCGGTGTCCTCATTTCCACAAATGACGGGGTCAGATTAACCCTGTAATAATGCTCTTTGTGATGCTCCAGATCAATCCCCGGAATTCCCGCAAAGATTCCTTCCGGTAATTCCTGAATCATACTCCAATATGGCGAAATCACATACTGAAAATTCTGATCATCAAAGCGCTGATAAGAAATCTCTCCAACAGAAAAATGCGAGCCATACTGGTCAACTGCCTGAATAATTCCTGTACTCACATAATATGGTGTACCTTGTAACGGTGTTGTATATTCTGTATTTCTGCTCATATCCCACTTCCTTTTCTATGTTGTCAGCTTCTGATATGGTTCTAATAGAATTTTCTCATATCTTTGTCTGTACATTGTTTTATAGAACGTTTTCCTCAAATCGGATATTCCTTCTATCTGATCAATCAGATTATTAATCTTTTTCAAATCAATTCTGGGAACAATCCGCATTAAGGCATGGCTGCACTCTTCAAACTGAAGACTTCCAATTACCTCATAATAGGAACTTTTCTTTCCATGAAGTTTTATTTGTGACGTTGGAAACTGATAAATTCTTCTGTTCATTTCCTCTTCTGAATCAAGAATAGCTTCTAATGCCTCCTCTGTATTCAGACGCGGAAACATACTTGAACCATTATCATAGACCGGAGCCATCACATATTGATCATGTTTTTTGATAAATCCCCAATTGCCTCCATGGCGATCAAAATTCCCATTAAGGGCATCTACAATAAACATATCCCAAAATCTATCGATTGTCTCTGAAACATTTGTTAATTTCGTATTATCAAACAAAATCTGCTGAATATCCTGATAACTATATTGATATAGTTCTTTATCCTGTTCCAGTGTACTTTCTCCCACATCGTTAAAATGTACTAAAATCTCATCTTCCTGGCAGAAATTCTTCATTAATACAACATTTTTTCCTTCGTAACTCCCAAGAAATGTTTCTTGAACGGGAATGCCCAGTAACCGGAACATATGACTTCCCAAATATTCTGACACATGGCTAAAGGTCAAACCTATTTCTGAATTTTTCTGAAATTTCATAATATATCGAAATCCCTCCACCAGTATCTCGTACTTTCTTTCTGCTCCTGAAAAAAAGACATCCCTGTTGACAGGATAGCCGGAATAATCATCCATATACATCTCCCCCTTTTCTTCTGTATGTTTAGTATATGTCCTCTCTTCTTTTGTGTCAATAGAATATATTTTATTTTGATACTACATCCGTTGTATAACAAAAAAATCCTGCCATTTCGACAGGATTTTTCTCAACTATTTTATAGGATGGGGAATGTTGGGGTCAGACCCTATCCAACTTGTCAGATTGCAATGTGTTCCTCTAAAACTACTGATTTCCGCACAAGTTTACAGATTGTTTCTACGTGAACAGTGTGAACAAATTGGTCTACGCACACGACCTTTTCCACATGATACCCACGTCCCAAAAACATTTCCAGATCTCTCGCAAGACTGGTCGGCTTACAGGAAATATACACGATGCGCTCCACACCGTAGTCGATGATCTTCGGCAGTGCTTTCGGGTGGATGCCGTCTCTTGGCGGATCCAGAATAATCAAATCCGGCTTGTCCGTAATCTCGTCAAGCACCTTCAGCACATCACCTGCAATAAACTCGCAGTTCGTAATCCCATTTCGTGCTGCGTTTTCCCGCGCGGCAACGACGGCCTCCTCCACAATTTCCACACCGATCACTTTGTCAGCAACGGCTGCTGCAATCTGCGCAATCGTGCCGGTACCGCTGTAGAGGTCAAAGACTACCTTGTCTCTGGTATCGCCGATATACTCGCGCACGGTACTGTAGAGTACTTCTGCCGCTTTAGAATTCGGCTGGAAAAAGGAAAACGGTGTAATTTTGAATTTCAGTCCCAGCAATTCCTCATAAAAATAATCCTGTCCATAGAGAATTCTTGTCTCATCACTCTGTACCACATCAGAAAGGGAATCATTGAGGATATGCAGAATACCTACGATTTTTCCCTCCAGAGGCAGTGCAAGCAAAGCCTCAATCAGAGGTGCCAGATCATATTCCTCCTGCGTCGTCGTGACAAGATTTACCAGGATTTCTCCCGTCGTGTCAGCTCTTCGAAGGAGCAGATGGCGCAGATAACCCACATGCTGCATTTTTTTATAATAAGATGCGTTTCTCTCTTTAAAAAATTTCCAGACACAAACCAGAATCTTTGTCATATCTTCATGTACCAGCTTACAGTCTGCCGCCGTCAGCACATCATAAGTGCTTCCCTTTTTGTGCAATCCGAGCGAAAGCGGTCCATCCTTGTATTCGTCTCCAAAGGAAAATTCCATCTTGTTGCGGTAGCCAAATTCGCGCGGGCTTCGTTTGATACCCTCAAATTCATACGGCTCTCCAATCAACGGATCCAGCAGATCTTTGACCTGTTTTTCTTTCATCGCAAGCTGTTCTTCGTATTCCATGGTCTGGTACATACAGCCGCCGCATGATGGAAAAATACTGCATACGGGTTCCCGCTTCTCAAGCGGAGATTTCTCCAGCACTTTCAGAAGCCGCCCCTCCAGACGACCTCCTCTCTTTTTGTTGATGACAAACTCAATCTTTTGTCCCGGTATTCCATTTTTGACCGTCACTGTCTGTTCTTCCACGAAAACCTTTCCTTTGTTTGGAAAGTCTACGTGGTCAATCCATCCCTGATAAATCTCACCTTTTTTCATAATTCCTCCAAAACAGAATCATGCCCCCGCCATCCTTTTTTCAAGGTTTCTGACGGAGGCATGAATACTTTCATTATCAATTTGTTTTATTCTTCGTCTTCAAAATAATCATCAAAATCGTCATCGAAGTCTTCTTCAAAATCTTCCAGATAATCCGGAGTCAGGAAACGATATACAGCATACGCAATTCCTGCTACTGCTGCAACAGCACCGATAATCGCCAATGCCCATAAAACTGTATTTTTTGTTCTCTCTTCTTCTTTTTTTGTTAACGCTGCAATCAGTTCATCTACTTTAGTCATGATGGCACCATCCTTTCCACTACATAATAATTATTTTTATTATAACACCATCACAGAAATATTACCACGTATTTTTCACAATTTATTTACGAAGTAAAATATGTGCCAAAGAAAGTATTGCCATAACGTAAAAACTGTGCTAAAATGTCCCACGAAACTGGTTCGAAAACCTCCCAGTATAAAAAACTAGGCAAAACAATACGAATCTACTCAGACTGTACCCGCAGTCTGTTTTGTTGATGCTTTTGTTTATGGAGGTTCTGTAGACAAGAGCTATTTTTTTGCCCTTGGAAATGATTTAGAAAGGAAAAAAATGGAAAAAACAAAAGTTATCATTGATTGCGATCCCGGAATTGATGACAGTCTGGCAATCATGCTTGCCTTGAAATCAAAGGAACTCGATGTCATCGGAATCACGATCGTATGCGGAAATTCCCCGGTTGAGATGGGATTTGAAAACGCAAAAAAAATTCTAAAACAAATGAACCGTCTGGATATACCGGTTTTTATCGGAGAAGACAGACCGCTATGCCGCGCGTATGTCAACGCACTTGACACGCATGGAGAAGACGGACTTGGAGAAAGCTTTCTTCCAAAAGTCGATGGATATGAACAGGAAATGAGTGCTGTTGACTTTCTTGCATCGACATTAAAAAGAGAAAACGTCTCTGTCATTGCCTTAGGTCCGATGACCAACCTTGCCAGATTGATTCAAAAAGATCTCGATGCCTTTTGCAATATTGACAAGCTGGTATCGATGGGCGGAACATTTAAAAGCCATGGAAACTGTTCCCCGGTAGCGGAGTATAACTACTGGTGTGATCCGGATGCTGCTGCACTGGTTTACAAAACACTGCATGAAAACAGCATGCACATTCACATGATCGGACTCGATGTAACGAGAAAAATCGTTCTCACACCAACGCTTCTGGAATATATCTGCCGTTTGAACCCAAAAACGGGTGATTTTATCCGAAAAATCACAAAGTTTTATTTTGATTTTCACTGGCAGTGGGAGCATATCATCGGATGCGTCATCAATGACCCACTTGCCGTGGCTTATTTTATTGACCGAAGCATTTGTCATGGATTTGACTCTTTTGTGGAGATTGAAACACAGGGAATTTCCCTTGGTCAGTCTGTGGTGGACTCTATGAATTTCTATCGAAAAGAGCCGAACGCAACCGTATTGACCGAAGTAAACACCTTCCGGTTCTTCCAGATGTTTCTTTCAAGGCTGCTTGATCTGGAACCGGAAAAACTGGATATTTTAGAGGATATATTATAGGAGGACTTCAAAATGGAAAGAACAGCAGAAAAAAATATCGCTTATAAAATTTGTGTCGTTGCGCTTGCAATCTGCATCAATTTGGTCGGAGGACAGATTGCACTGTTTCTCAAGCTTCCGATTTATCTGGACAGCATTGGAACCGTATTGATCGCATCTGTCTTAGGGCCGTTTTATGGTATGATTCCAAATGTCATAAGCGGAATTTTGATGGGAATGACTGTTGATATTTACTCTTTGTACTATGCACCGGTCGGCATCATCCTTGGTTTTGTGACTGGTCTTGTGTATAAGAAATACCAGCCAAAGAAATGGTGGATTCTGTTAGCTGCCGTTGTGATCACGATTCCTTCTACGATCGTAAGCTCCTGCATCACAGCTTTTCTGTTCGGAGGTATCACTTCCTCAGGCTCTTCGCTGATTGTTCAGCTGCTTTCAAGAACACCTCTTGGAATGGTTGGCAGCTGTTTTGTCGTTCAGTTCCTGACAGACTACCTTGACAGAGTGATTTGCTTATATGCAGTTGCAGCAATAACAAGAGCTTTGCCTCATAATCTGAAGGAGCGATTCTAAAAATGCATGTGCTAATTACCGGAACAAGCTCCGGCATCGGAAAAGGTACGGCAGAATATTTTTTACGGGAAGGCCATACGGTGTACGGGTTTGATAAAAAAAGTTCTGCCATCACCGATGAACATTATACTCATTATTGCCTGGATATCCGCGAGGAGGCTTCCTATCCGAAGCTTCCCGCCATCCAGATTCTCATCAACAATGCCGGTGTACAAAATGAAAATGATATTGATGTAAATCTGAAGGGAACAATCGCAATCACCGAACACTATGGAATCCACCCCGACATCCGGTCGATTGTCATGATCGGTTCGGCAAGCGGTCACACCGGCTCCGAGTTTCCGGCATATGCTGCCAGCAAGGGCGGCGTTCTCGCCTATACAAAAAATGTTGCCATGAGAGTGGCTGCCTATCAGGCCACCTGCAACAGTCTTGACTTTGGCGGAGTCATGACGGAGCTCAACAAACCTGTCATGGAAGATGAAAAGCTGTGGAGCCAGATCATGAACCTCACACCGTTAAAAAGATGGATGACGGTAGAAGAGGCAGCTGAATGGATTTATTTTATGGCTGTCAAAAATCGTTTCTGTTCCGGACAGAATATCCTGATTGACGGACTGGAAGCCGGAAACTGCAATTTTATCTGGCCGGCAGAAGAATAAGTATCAGAATTTATTCTTCTGCAAGCTCATAGCCTTCCCGCACCAGCTCAAACTGATCTTTGACTCCATCTGTCACATAAACTCGATGATTTTCATCAATAAAAATCGCGTCTGCTTTGTATTTCTCCAATACAGGCAGACTTTTTTCTTTTCCAAGTACAAAACATGCCGTGGAAAGGCCGTCACCCAAAAGCCCGTTGTCCGTGAGAACAGACACCGACACCAGCCCGCTGTCTGCCGGATAGCCGGTGGACGGATCCATGATATGATGATATGTTTTTCCATCCTGCTCGAAGAATTTCTCATAGTTTCCTGAGGTGGATACATAATTTTCCCCGCTGAGCGTGAGAATTCCCACATAATCCGTATCGTCATCCGGGTTTGTGATCGCTACCTTCCAGTCGCTCCCATCCGGTTTCGTCCCATACGTGAGAATACTTCCACCTACAGAGATCACTGCCCCACAGATATCTGAATCGCCCTCCAGAAGTTTTTTCGCCTCATCACAGCCGATTCCCTTGCCTACAGAACCAAAGTCTACACTGGCACCGGATTCCATGACGACATGTGTGCCGTCCTGCCGGATTTTTTCATAACCGCTCTCTTCCAGAAGTTTCTCCAGTTCCTGCTTTTGCGGAACCTGTGGATAATCGCCGTCCACATCCCAGAGCCGGCTGATCTTGCCCATCGTCGGGTCGAATGCCCCATCGGTGATTTTCGATAATTCCAGCGTTTTTTCGAGATAGGATGCCGTATCCTCTGATACATCCACCCCTGCCGAATCTCCGGCACTCTTGTTGAGTTTGTCAATATCCGACCCTTCCACACGCCAGGAAATCGCATCTTTTTCGACCTGAGAAAGGCGTTCCATGATGTCTTTCGTCCTGTCCTTCCCCGAAGAATAGACAGCTGCTTTTGTCAGCGTTCCCATCACCACATTGCTGCGATCATATTCCATGACACCGGAGACGGCTGTCTTCTCCCTTGATGATTGTCCCTGGCTCGCTGCTGCACAACCACACAGGCAAGAAATCGTCAGAGAGATACAGCCGATCACAGCCGCCGCTTTGTATCCTTTTCTTTTCACAATTTTTCCTCTATTCTAAATCTTTTTCAGCTTTGCAAAACTGGCAAACATTTTTTTGATTCCATACTGATCAAAGTTTACCGTTACTTCGTAATCTCTTCCGCCCTCCGCAATATTTTCCACAATTCCTACGCCGAATTTGATGTGGCGCACGGTATCTCCGACACCATAACTTAATGCGTCTGCCTTCTTTACTGTAAACTGCTTTGGCTCAAAGTTCTTGGTGTGAAATGCCTGTTTCATTTTGGCGTATGTATTGTTCTGAGGGATTTCCATATTCAGCGTCTTTCGGTCTTTGATGTCCCGGTCAATATTCACCAGTTCTCTCGGAATCTCTCTGACAAATCGTGACACCTTATTGTACTGATTTTCCCCGCGGATCATGCGCATCTGCGCACTTGTCAGGGTCAGCTCTTTCATCGCTCTTGTAATTCCCACATAACAAAGCCGCCGCTCTTCCTCCAGTTCTCCCGGATCATCGGCTGAGATGGTCATATAGCTTGGGAAGATTCCATCTTCCATACCGGTCATATAGACATATGGAAATTCCAGACCTTTGGCGCTGTGCAGCGTCATGAGTAACACTCTGTCCTGATTTTCATCCACCGTATCAATATCTGCGACAAGAGCCACTTCTTCGAGAAAACCACTGAGTGTCGGAGCCTCTGTATCTTCTTCATATGCCGCCACTTTGGAAATCAACTCGTCAATATTTTCAATTCTGGCTCTGGACTCTTCCGTATCCTCTGCCTCAAGTTCTCTCACATAGCCGGTTTCCTCAATGATCTCATCCAGCAAATCCGACACAGAAATATGTCCGACTTTACTTCGCAGCGTCTGAATAAATGTCACAAAAGGCGCAATCTTCGAAGCTGCCCTTCCAATCTTCGGAATCTCATCTGCTTCGCGAAGGGCATCATAAAAACTGAATCCCCGGTTGGCCGCATACTCTTCGATGCGCACAATACTGGTTGCTCCGATTCCCCGTTTTGGAATATTAATAATGCGGCGCACAGCCAGATCGTCAACTGCATTGTCAACAGTTTTCAGATAAGCAAGCAAATCCTTGATTTCCTTACGGGCATAGAAATTGATGCCGCCCACGATCTTATAAGGAATATTCGCCATGAGAAACTTTTCTTCAAAAACACGAGACTGCGCATTCGTTCTGTATAAAATGGCACAGTCACTGTATTTGCAGCTTCCCGTACGCACTGCCTTGCTGATTTCCCCTGCCACATATTCCGCCTCTTCGTAACCATTGAGAAATTGCTTGAAATGTACCGGAGAACCTTCCGCATTTTCGGTCCACAGCGTCTTCTTCTTACGCTCTATGTTGTTTTGAATCACCTCATTGGCTGCCTGCAAAATATTCTTCGTGGAACGATAATTCTGCTCGAGCCGGATGACCTTCGCCTCCTCAAAGACATGTTCAAATCCGAGGATATTTCCAATGTTGGCTCCGCGGAATTTGTAAATAGACTGATCATCGTCTCCCACAACGCAGAGATTCCGGTATTTGGAAGCCAGAAGGCTGATCAGCTGAAACTGTGCAGTGTTGGTATCCTGATACTCATCCACCATGATATACCGCAGCCGTTCCTGATACTGATCCAGTACATCCGGACAGGTTTGAAAAAGCTCCACCGTCTTCATGATCAGATCATCAAAATCAAGAGCATTGTTTTTGTACAGCTGCTCCTGATATTCCCGATATACTTTGGCAATTCTCTGCTGATGTATATCGCCTCCGCATTCTCTCAAAAACTGATCCGGACCGATGAGTTCATCTTTGGCATGGGAAATTGCATTCAAAAGTGCTTTCTCTTTGTAAACTTTGGTATCAATCTGCAAGCGCCTGCAGATATCTTTCATGACACTTTTCTGGTCATCTGCATCATATATGGTAAAGTTTCCGGCATAACCGATCCGGTCAATATGCCTTCGCAAAATGCGCACGCAGCTGGAATGAAACGTGCTCACCCAGACACTCTCTGAACCATATCCCACGATTTTATCTACACGCTCACGCATCTCACCTGCAGCTTTATTAGTAAAGGTAATGGCCATAATATTCCATGGATTTACTTCTTTTTCTTCTATTAAATATGCAATCCTGTGCGTCAGCACACGGGTTTTTCCGGAACCGGCGCCCGCCAGAATCAAAACCGGTCCTTCTGTCTGAAGAACTGCTTCCTGCTGCTGTGGATTTAAACGATCCAATATACTGTTCATAATTATCTCCTGCTTCTATACATTTATGCTTCTCATTGTAGCATAGCATCTGTCAATACGCAAACATTTGTTCCTCATAATCTTTCCAGACTCCTGTTCATTTGATCAACAGCTTCCTGTTTGCCGGGGTGGTCGTATGTGCACCACTTTGCTGGTCAACGTGACACTTTCAAACGGCAGGGTTTGGCTTGGGGCTTCCGAACAGCCATTTGCACAGG
>JAUNPJ010000042.1 GCA_030536755.1 Eubacteriales bacterium
AGGCAATCTGGAATGAATTTTGGCTAAGTTACTGTGAACGGAGTGAACAGTAACCTGTGTATCAAAAAAAAAACAATTTTTTGAAAAAAGCCCTTGCATTTGCAGGGGCTTTCGTTTATACTACTAATTGCTGTGGCATTGATAGCAATGAAGCGTGAGGTTGCTGCCAATCTGGCAGGTTTTCCGTGGAGCGAATGTCAAGTTAGGAAACTGACGACAAGTCACTGTACAAAGTAAATATCCATTAACATTGGAAACGGATGGAAATTACGTGTGAAGTTCTGAGACACACACGGGAATGTGTACAGTCACCGCTTGTCGTACTGATAATTAGTGCGAAAAGGAGGCGACTTTTTTTATGGCAAGTCAAGTAATGAGAATTACATTAAAAGCTTATGATCATCAGTTAGTTGATGCATCAGCAGCAAAAATTATTGAAACTGTAAAAAAGAATGGAGCTAAGGTGAGCGGACCGGTACCGCTTCCAACAAAGAAGGAAGTAGTGACAATCTTAAGAGCCGTACACAAATACAAAGACTCCAGAGAACAGTTTGAGCAGAGAACTCATAAGAGACTGATTGATATTTTAACACCAACACAGAAAACTGTTGATGCATTATCCAGACTGGAGATGCCTGCTGGTGTATTTATCGATATCAAAATGAAAAACAAATAACTTTAGAATGATTACCTGGTAACAGGCAATCCGCTGTAAGGAGGAAGTAACAATGAAGAAAGCTATTTTAGCTACAAAAGTTGGAATGACTCAGATTTTCAACGACGAAGGCGTGCTGATTCCAGTAACTGTACTTCAGGCTGGACCTTGTGTAGTAACACAGGTAAAGACACAGGAAAATGACGGCTATGAAGCTGTTCAGGTTGGTTTTGGTGAGAAGAGAGAGAAACTCGTAAACAAACCGGAAAAAGGACAGTTCGACAAAGCTGGCGTATCCTGCAAGAGATATGTAAGAGAGTTCAAATTCGAGAATGCAGCCGAGTACGAATTAGGACAGGAAATCAAAGCTGATATCTTTGCTGCAGGCGATCACATCGATGCAACTGCAATCAGCAAAGGTAAAGGTTTCCAGGGCGCAATCAAGAGACATGGACAGTCCCGCGGACCTATGGCACACGGTTCCAAATATCATCGCCATGCTGGTTCTAACGGTGCTTGTTCTGACCCGAGTAAGGTATTCAAAGGCAAAAAGATGCCAGGACAGATGGGTAACAAACAGATCACAGTTCAGAATCTTGAGATTGTACGCGTAGACGCAGAGAACAACTTACTGTTAGTAAAAGGTGCTGTTCCAGGACCTAAGAAATCTTTGGTAACAATCAAAGAGACAGTTAAGGCTCTGGCTTAATACAGGAAAGGAGGAGCACAGAAATGGCAAACGTAGCTGTTTATAATATGGAAGGCAACGAAGTTGGCACAATTGAGCTGAACGATGCAGTGTTTGGTGTTGAAGTAAACGAGCATCTGATTCATCTTGCAGTAGTTCGCCAGCTTGCAAATAAACGTCAGGGAACACAGAAAGCAAAAACACGTTCTGAAGTTCGCGGCGGTGGAAGAAAACCATGGAGACAGAAAGGAACAGGTCATGCTAGACAGGGTTCTATCCGCGCTCCACAGTGGACAGGCGGCGGTGTTGTATTTGCACCAACTCCTAGAGATTACGAAGTAAAAATGAACAAGAAAGAGAGAAGAGCTGCTCTGAAATCTGCTCTGACCTCCAGAGTTCAGGATAATAAATTAGTAGTTCTTGATGAGCTGAAATTAGATGAGATCAAGACAAAAGAAATGCAGAAAGTTCTGACAAACCTGAAAGTAAACAAAGCACTGGTAGTTATGCCGCAGCTTGATCAGAACGTTGTACTGTCTGCAAGAAACATTGAGAACGTTGCAACAGCAACAACAAGCACAATCAATGTATACGATGTAATGAAATACAGCACAGTAATCCTGACGAAGGACGCTGTAGCTTCTATCGAGGAGGTGTACGCATAATGGCTAACATTCAATATTATGATGTCATTCTCAAACCAGTAGTAACTGAGAAGAGTATGAACGCAATGGCTGAGAAAAAATACACATTCCTGGTACATCCGGAAGCAAACAAAGCTCAGATTAAAGAAGCTGTTGAGAAAATGTTCGAAGGAACAAAAGTAAAAAGCGTAAACACAATGAACAACGACGGTAAGAAAAAACGTCGTGGTATGACATTCGGAAAAACAGCTAAGACAAAGAAAGCAATCGTTGCTTTAACAGAGGACAGCAAGGACATCGAAATTTTTGAGGGTCTTTAATCCGAAAGCAACTGACACTATATGCTGGAAAGCATGATAATTAAATTCGAAAGGAGAAAGAGTAATGGGAATTAAGACATATAACCCATATACACCTTCCAGACGTCACATGACAGGTTCTGATTTCTCTGAGATTACAAAATCCACACCTGAGAAATCACTGGTAACCTCTTTAAATAAAAATGCTGGACGTAACAATCAGGGTAAAATCACAGTAAGACACCGCGGAGGCGGCAGCAGAAGAAAATACAGAATTATCGATTTCAAGAGAAAGAAAGACGATATTCAGGCAACAGTAATCGGTATCGAGTACGATCCGAACAGAACAGCTAACATCGCACTGATCTGCTATGCAGATGGTGAGAAAGCATATATCTTAGCTCCAGAAGGATTAAAAGTTGGCGCTAAAATCATGAACGGCGAGAACGCAGAGGTACGTGTAGGTAACTGCCTGCCATTATCTGCTATCCCGGTAGGTACCATGGTTCATAACGTTGAGCTGTATCCTGGAAAAGGCGGACAGTTAGTTCGTTCCGCTGGTAACGGAGCTCAGTTAATGGCTAAAGAAGGAAAATATGCGACATTGAGATTGCCATCCGGAGAAATGAGAATGGTTCCAATCATTTGCCGTGCTTCCATCGGAGTTGTTGGAAATGGTGATCACAACCTGATCAACATTGGTAAAGCTGGACGTAAACGTCACATGGGAATCAGACCTACAGTTCGTGGTTCCGTAATGAACCCGAATGACCATCCACACGGTGGTGGTGAAGGTAAGACCAGCATCGGTCGTCCTGGTCCATGTACACCATGGGGCAAACCTGCTCTTGGTCTGAAGACTAGAAAGAAAAACAAACAGTCCAACAAGTACATCGTAAGAAGAAGAGATGGTAAAGCATTAGCAAAATAAAGGAGGTTAGAACATGGCTCGTTCACTGAAAAAAGGACCATTCGCAGATGCCAGCCTGTTAAAAAAGGTTGACGCTTTAAACGCTGCAAATGAAAAATCCGTTATTAAAACCTGGTCACGTCGTTCCACAATCTTCCCTCAGTTCGTAGGACATACAATTGCTGTTCATGACGGAAGAAAGCATGTACCGGTATACGTTACAGAAGATATGGTAGGACATAAACTCGGTGAGTTCGTTGCAACAAGAACTTACAGAGGACATGGAAAAGACGAGAAAAAATCAGGAGTTCGTAGATAGATTGGTGATTGCCCCGTAAGGGGGTAGCCACCAGGCTACTGCCGAAAGGCAGCAACATTTGAAAGGAGGGCATTACTCATGGCTAAAGGTCATAGAAGCCAAATTAAGCGATTAAGAAATGAGAATAATAGAGATACAAGACCATCAGCAAAATTGTCTTATGCTAGAATGTCCGTACAGAAAGCTTCTTATGTATTAGATGTTATTCGCGGCAAAGATGTACAGACAGCACTTGGTATCTTAACATACAATCCACGTTACGCTTCCAGCGTACTGAAGAAACTGTTGGAGTCAGCAATTGCAAACGCTGAGAACAACAATGGAATGAGCGCAGACAACCTCTACATTGCAGAGTGCTACGCAAACAAAGGACCAACAATGAAGAGAATTCAGCCAAGAGCACAGGGTAGAGCGTACAGAATCGAGAAGAGAACAAGTCATATCACTATCGTGCTGGATGAAAGATAAGGAGGCAAAACATGGGACAGAAAGTTAACCCACATGGTCTTAGAGTCGGAGTTATCAAAGACTGGGATTCCAAATGGTATGCTGAAGCTGACTTCGCCGACAATCTGGTTGAAGATTACAACATCAGAAAATACCTGAAGAAGAAATTATATACAGCAGGTGTTTCCAAGATTGAGATCGAGAGAGCATCTGAGAGAGTAAAAGTTATTATCTATACAGCAAAACCTGGTATCGTAATCGGTAAAGGCGGAGCTGAGATCGAGAAAGTAAAAGCTGAGTTACAGAAATATACAGACAAAAAGTTAATCGTTGACATCAAGGAAGTAAAGAGACCAGACAAAGACGCTCAGTTAGTAGCAGAGAACAT
Source organism: Eubacteriales bacterium (assembly GCA_030536755.1). Lineage (GTDB taxonomy): Bacteria > Bacillota > Clostridia > Lachnospirales > Lachnospiraceae > JALFVM01. Next base: position 4,351 of record JAUNPJ010000042.1, read on the forward strand.
TGCACTTCAGCTGGAAAACCGTATTTCTTTCCGTCGTGCTATGAAATCTACTATGAGCAGAACAATGAAAGCTGGCGCAAAAGGAATTAAAACTGCTGTATCCGGACGTCTTGGAGGAGCTGATATGGCTCGTACAGAGTTCTACAGCGAAGGAAACATTCCGCTGCAGACATTAAGAGCAGATATTGACTATGGATTCGCAGAAGCTGACACAACTTATGGAAAAGTTGGTGTAAAAGCTTGGATCTACAACGGTGAAGTACTTCCTACAAAAGGAACTAAGGAAGGGAGCGATAAATAATGTTAATGCCAAAAAGAGTAAAACGTCGTAAACAATTCCGTGGCTCCATGAGAGGAAAAGCCCTGAGAGGAAACAAAATCAACTACGGTGAGTACGGTCTTGTTGCAACAGAGCCTTGCTGGATCAGATCCAATCAGATTGAGGCAGCCCGTATCGCGATGACACGTTCTGTAAAACGTGGTGGTCAGGTATGGATCAAGATTTTCCCAGATAAACCAGTAACAGCAAAACCAGCAGAAACTCGTATGGGTTCCGGTAAAGGTGCCTTAGAATACTGGGTAGCAGTTGTAAAACCAGGTCGTGTAATGTTTGAGATCGCAGGTGTTTCTGAAGAAGCAGCTCGCGAAGCGTTGCGTTTGGCTATGCACAAGTTACCATGTAAATGTAAAATCGTTTCTCGTGCAGACTTAGAAGGCGGTGATAACAGTGAAAATTAATAAATTCGTAGAAGATTTAAAAGCAAAATCAGCTGCAGAATTACAAGAAGAATTAGTAGCTGCTAAAAAGGAACTCTTTAACTTGAGATTTCAGAATGCAACCAATCAGTTGGACAATACAAGCAGAATCAAAGAGGTTCGCAAAAATATTGCCAGAATTCAGACTGTAATTACTGAAAAAGCAAACGCAGCTGAATAATTTCAGAAATATAGGAGGCAGAAATCGTGGAGAGAAATCTTAGAAAAACCCGTGTGGGTAAAGTAGTAAGCAATAAGATGGACAAAACCATCGTAGTTGCAATCGAAGATCACGTAAAACATCCTCTTTACAAAAAAATCGTAAAGAGAACATATAAATTAAAAGCTCATGACGAAAACAATGAGTGCAGCATTGGCGATACAGTTAAAGTAATGGAGACCAGACCGTTATCCAAAGATAAGAGATGGAGACTGGTTGAAATCGTAGAGAAAGTGAAATAATTAGGAGGATACAAGCATGATTCAACAGGAAAGTAGACTTAGAGTCGCTGACAATACTGGTGCAAAAGAAATCCTTTGTATCCGTGTATTAGGCGGTTCTACGAGAAGATATGCAAATATTGGTGATATCATCGTTGCTACGGTCAAAGATGCAACACCAGGCGGCGTTGTTAAAAAAGGTGACGTTGTAAAGGCTGTTGTTGTTCGTACTGTCAAAGGTGCCCGTCGTAAAGATGGTTCTTATATCAGATTCGATGAAAACGCTGCTGTAATTATCAAAGACGATATGACTCCAAAAGGAACTCGTATCTTTGGACCAGTAGCAAGAGAGCTGCGTGAGAAAAAATTCATGAAGATTGTTTCTCTGGCTCCGGAAGTATTATAGGAGGGTGCATAATGTCAGCTATGAAAATTAAAAAAGGCGACACTGTGAAAGTAATCGCTGGTAAAGATAAAGACAAAGAGGGCAAAGTAATTGCTGTCAATGTTAAAAACAATACAGTTTTAGTTGAAGGCGTGAACATGGTTACAAAGCACTCCAAACCTTCTATGGCTAACCAGCAGGGTGGAATCATTACAAAAGAAGCTCCAATTCATGTTTCTAACGTAATGTACCTGCACAAAGGAAAAGCAACAAGAGTTGGTTACAAGATGGATGGAGACAAAAAAGTTCGTTTCGCTAAAGCAACAGGCGAAGTTATCGATTAATTGAGAGAGGAGGCAAATACAAGTGACTAGACTTGAAGAGTTATACAAGAATGAGATCATGGATGCCATGACAAAGAAATTTGGATATAAAAATGTAATGGAAGTGCCAAAACTCGCAAAAATCGTTGTGAACATGGGTGTTGGTGAAGCAAAAGAAAACGCAAAAGTTCTGGATGCTGCAATCGCAGATATGGAGCTGATCACAGGACAGAAAGCGATTGCAACAAAAGCTAAAAAATCTGTTGCTAACTTCAAATTAAGAGAAGGTATGGCAATTGGATGCAAAACTACACTCCGCGGAGATAAGATGTATGAGTTCGCTGATCGTCTGATCAATCTGGCACTGCCACGAGTACGTGACTTCAGAGGTGTAAATCCTAACGCATTTGACGGCAGAGGAAACTACGCTCTGGGTATCAAAGAGCAGTTAATCTTCCCGGAAGTTGAGTATGACAAAATTGACAAAGTAAGAGGTATGGATATTATATTCGTAACTACTGCTAAGACTGATGAAGAAGCTCGTGAATTATTGACATTATTCAATATGCCATTCGCTAAATAATTAGGAGGTAGAGTATTCATGGCTAAAACAGCAATGAAAATCAAACAGCAGCGCAAACAGAAATTCTCTACTAGAGAGTACAACCGCTGCAGAATCTGTGGTCGTCCACATGCATACTTAAGAAAATACGGAATCTGCAGAATCTGTTTCCGTGAGTTAGCATATAAAGGACAAATTCCTGGTGTTAAAAAAGCCAGCTGGTAAAATTCAAGGAGGTAAACATTCATGACTATGAGCGATCCTATTGCAGATATGCTTACAAGAATCCGTAACGCAAATACTGCAAAACATGATACAGTAGATGTTCCTGCTTCTAAAATGAAAATTGCTATTGCTAACATTCTCGTGGACGAGGGTTACATCGCAAAATACGATTTAGTAGAGGACGGAAGTTTTAAAACAATCCATATCACATTAAAATATGGTGAAGATAAAAATCAGAAAATCATCACAGGCTTAAAGAGAATTTCTAAACCAGGTCTGCGTGTTTATGTTGGCAAGGATGAGCTTCCAAAAGTTCTGGGTGGACTTGGAATCGCTATTCTTTCTACAAACAAAGGTGTGATCACCGACAAACAGGCTCGTAAAGAGCAGGTAGGCGGAGAAGTTTTAGCATTTGTATGGTAGGCTGAAAGCAACTTAGTGCGAGGCCCTACACGCCCGTCTATGCAACTGAAAACAGAAGGGAACCACATAAGCGTCCCTTCCGAGAATTTAAGTTAATTAAGGAGGAAATCTGGTATGTCACGAATTGGAAGACTGCCTATCGTTGTTCCGGCTGGAGTAGAAGTAAAGATCGCTGAGAATAACGTAGTGACCGTAAAAGGCCCAAAAGGAACTCTTGAGAAAGAGCTTCCACACGAGATGGAAATCAAATTAGAAGATGGACACATTGTTGTCACAAGACCAAATGATCTGAAGAAAATGAAATCCTTACACGGATTGACAAGAAGCTTACTGAACAACATGGTTGTTGGTGTAAGCGAGGGATATAAGAAAGTTCTGGAAGTAAACGGTGTAGGTTACAAATGTGCAAAACAGGGCAAGAAGTTAGTTCTGAACCTGGGATACTCTCATCCGGTAGAAATGCAGGATCCAGAAGGCCTGGAAGCAAAAGTTGAAGGTAACACAATTACCGTTGAAGGTATTGATAAAGAAAAAGTTGGCCAATACGCTGCTGAGATCAGAGACAAGAGAAGACCTGAGCCATACAAGGGCAAAGGTATCAAATATGCTGATGAAGTGATCAGACGTAAAGTTGGTAAGACTGGTAAGAAATAATTAAGGAGAGTGTGAAAATGATTAAAAAAGTATCAAGAGCGGATGTTCGCCAGAAAAAGCATAGAAGAATGCGCAATCGCATCAGCGGAACAGCTCAGGCACCACGCTTGGCTGTATTCAGAAGCAACAATCATATGTACGCGCAGATCATCGATGACACCGTTGGACACACTTTAGTATCTGCTTCTACTCTTCAGGCTGAGGTAAAAGAAGGTCTTGAGCATACCAACGATGTAGCTGCAGCTACAAAATTAGGAACTGTCATCGGCAAAAAAGCAATCGAAGCTGGTATTAAAGAAGTAGTCTTTGATAGAGGCGGCTTTATATATCACGGAAAAATCAAAGCACTGGCAGATGCTGCCAGAGAAGCTGGATTAGATTTCTAACAAGGAGGGAAGATCACACATGAGACGTAATCTTATTGATGCTAGTCAGTTAGAGTTAGAAGATAAAGTAGTATCAATCAAACGTGTAACCAAGGTTGTCAAAGGTGGACGTAACATGAGATTTACAGCTTTAGTAGTTGTAGGTGACGGAAACGGACATGTTGGTGCAGGTTTGGGAAAAGCAGCTGAAATTCCGGAAGCAATCCGCAAAGGAAAAGAAGATGCGATCAAAAAATTAGTTACTGTTGCAAGAGATGAGAACGGAAGTATTACACATGACTTCGTTGGAAAATTCGGAAGTGCTGAAATGCTTCTGAAGAAAGCTCCGGAAGGTACTGGAGTAATCGCTGGTGGTCCTGCCCGTGCCGTAATCGAGTTAGCAGGAATCAAAAACATCCGTACAAAATGTATGGGTTCCAGAAACAAACAGAATGTAGTTCTTGCTACAATCGCAGGTTTAAGTCAGTTAAAGACTCCTGAAGAAGTAGCTAAACTTCGCGGAAAATCTGTAGAAGAGATTCTGGGTTAAGGAGGACTGAAAAATGGCAGAGAAATTAAAAATTACATTAGTAAAATCTACAATCGGTGCCATTCCTAAACACAAACAGACAGCAGCTGCACTGGGACTTCGCAAACTGAACAAAACAGTTGAGATGCCAGATAACGCTTCTGTTCGCGGAATGGTAAAACAGATTCAGCATTTAGTAAAAGTTGAAGAAATTTAATCTTAATTATTGATAAAGGAGGTGCCAAAGATGGAGTTATCAAACTTAAGACCAGCAGAAGGTTCTAAGCACAGCAATAATTTCAGAAGAGGTCGTGGTCACGCTTCCGGTAATGGAAAAACAGCCGGTAAAGGTCACAAAGGTCAGTTAGCTCGTTCTGGAGCAAAGAAAGCAGGCTTCGAAGGTGGACAGATGCCTTTATACCGCAGACTCCCGAAACGTGGATTCAAATGCAGAAATTCTAAAGACATCGTAGCCATCAACGTAAGCGAGCTTGAAAGATTTGAGGATGGTGCAGAAGTAACAGTTGAGACATTACTGGCTACAGGTACTATTACAAATCCTCGCGATGGCGTTAAAATTCTTGGAAACGGTGAGCTTACTAAAAAACTTACTGTGAAAGTAAACGCATTTAGTGAAAGCGCTAAAGCAAAAATTGAAGCTGTAGGTGGAACAGTAGAGGTGATCTAATGCTAGAAAGCGTAAAGAATGTATTTCGTGTAAAAGATCTGCGCAAAAGACTGTTCTTTGTCCTGATGATGATAGTTGTGATCCGTCTGGGATCACAGCTTCCCGTTCCGGGAACGGACAGTGAGTACTTTAAGCAGTGGTTTGCCAGCCAGTCTGGTGACGCTTTTAACTTCTTTGACGCGTTTACAGGAGGATCTTTTGAACAGTTCTCAATTTTCGCTTTAAATATCACTCCATATATTACTTCATCCATTATTATTCAGCTGCTCACAATTGCAATTCCAAAACTGGAAGAGATGCAGCGTGATGGAGAAGATGGTAGAAAGAAACTTGCTGCTATCACACGTTATGTGACTGTAGCACTTTCTTTAATTGAGGGTATTGCAATGGCAATCGGATTTGGACGTCAGGGACTGATCCCTGTACTTTCTTCCGGTTCCGATGCAGGTACACTGGAAAAAATATTTGCGGCAGTTGTTGTGGTAACCTGCCTGACAGCTGGTTCAGCGATGCTGATGTGGATTGGTGAGCGAATCACGGAGAACGGTGTTGGAAATGGTATCTCTATTGTGTTGACAGTAAATATTGTATCCAGAATGCCGAGTGATTTTACAGCACTTTATGAAAGCTTCATCAAGGGCAAAACAATCGCAAAAGGCACTCTGGCAGCACTGATTATTGCAGCCATTGTATTAGCAGTAGTAGTATTTGTACTTGTTTTAAATGGCGCAGAGAGAAGAATTCCCGTACAGTATTCCAAGAAGATGCAGGGAAGAAAGATGGTAGGCGGACAGTCTACACATATTCCGCTGAAGGTAAATACCGGAGGCGTTATTCCTATTATCTTCGCATCTTCCATTATGTCTTTCCCAAGTGTGATCTCCACATTTACGGGTAAAGGAAATGGAGGTGGAATTGTAACAGAGATTTTGAAAGGTCTTTCTTCCAACAACTGGTGCAATCCAGATCAGCCGATTTATACAATTGGTCTTCTGGTTTATATCGTACTGGTTATTTTCTTCGCTTATTTCTATACTTCCATTACATTTAATCCGTTGGAAGTAGCGGATAATATGAAGAAACAGGGCGGATTTATCCCAGGTGTAAGACCTGGAAAACCAACGTCCGAATACTTGACTAAAATCTTGAACTATATTATTTTTATCGGAGCAGCCGGACTGATCATCGTAGCAGTGATTCCGTTCTTCTTCAACGGTGTATTTGGAGCAAATGTTTCCTTTGGAGGAACATCCATTATCATCGTAGTGGGAGTTGTTCTTGAGACAATCAAACAGATTGAATCCAGAATGCTGGTTCGTAACTACAAAGGATTTTTAAACGATTAGTTTACGAGGGACGTTAGCGAAGCGCTGCGTCCCTATCGTGGATTAAATAACTTTTTTGGAGGAGGTAGCATTTATGCGTATTATCATGTTAGGAGCACCTGGTGCAGGAAAAGGAACACAGGCAAAAAAAATTGCTGAGAAGTACAACATTCCACATATTTCTACGGGAGATATCTTCCGTGCGAATATTAAAAACGGAACAGAGCTTGGTGTAAAAGCAAAATCCTATATGGATCAGGGATTACTTGTTCCAGATGAATTAGTAGTAGATCTGGTTGCAGACAGAATTCAGCAGGATGATGCCAAAGCAGGATACGTTCTGGATGGATTCCCACGTACGATTCCGCAGGCAGAAAGCCTTGACGCAGCTCTTGCAAAAATGGGTCAGAAAATTGATTATGCCATTGATGTAGAAGTGCCGGATGAGAATATCATCAACCGTATGTCTGGAAGACGTGCCTGCGTAAAATGCGGCGCTACATATCATTTACAGTACGCAAAGCCGAAGGCTGACGGCGTATGTGATGTGTGTGGTGAGCAGTTGATCCTTCGTGATGATGATAAGCCTGAGACTGTACAGAAACGTCTTAGCGTTTACCATCAGCAGACACAGCCGCTTATCGACTACTATGAGAATCAGAATGCATTAAAAGAAGTAGACGGTACCAAGGATATGGAGGATGTTTTTGCTGATATCGTCTCAATCTTAGGATAATAAGCTGGAGGCAATTATGTCAGTATCTGTTAAATCACCAAAAGAAATTGAAAAAATGAGAAAAGCAGGGCATCTTCTTGAGCAGGTCCACAATGAACTTGCAAAAATGATTCGTCCTGGTGTAAGCACATGGGAAATTGATCATGAAGGTGAGAAAATCATCCGGGAATTGGGATGCATTCCTAATTTCCTCAATTATAATGGTTTTCCGGCTTCTTTCTGTACAAGTATTAATGATGAAGTGGTCCATGGAATCCCTTCAAAAGAAAGAGTTCTTCAGGAAGGAGATATCATTAGCCTGGATGCAGGCCTGATTTATGAAGGCTATCATTCCGATGCTGCACGTACCTACGGCGTGGGAGAAATCTCCAAAGAGGCACAGCAGCTCATTGATGTCACCAGACAGAGCTTTTTTGAAGGCATCAAATATGCAAAAGCAGGTCATCATCTCCATGAAATTTCTGCAGCGATCGGTGCTTATGCTGAAAAATTTGGCTACGGCGTGGTCAGAGACCTGGTAGGACATGGAATCGGAACCAGTCTTCATGAAGATCCACAGATTCCAAACTTTGCGCAGAAACGCAGAGGAATTCGTCTGCAGCCCGGTATGACGCTTGCAATCGAGCCTATGATCAATATGGGCCGCGCAGATGTATGCTGGCTGGATGATGACTGGACAGTCGTTACAGAAGATGGAATGTTATCCGCTCATTATGAGAACACAGTTCTTATAACGGAAGGTGAACCGGAACTCTTAACTCTGACAAAATAATAGATAGAAAGTTACTGTGAACGGAGTGAATAGTAACGATAGAAGGAGAAGACTATGTCAAAAGCAGATGTAATCGAAGTAGAAGGCACTGTACTGGAAAAACTGCCTAATGCGATGTTCAAAGTAGAATTAGAGAACAAACACGTAGTTCTTGCCCACATCAGCGGCAAACTTCGTATGAATTTCATTCGAATTCTTCCTGGTGATAAAGTAACGATTGAATTATCACCATATGATCTGAGCAAGGGAAGAATTATCTGGCGAGACAAATAGAATCAATCGAAAAAGAAATACAGGGATATGGCTGCGGCTGTATCTCTGTTTTTTTCTATATAAAAAGATCAGAAAAAAATAAAAAAATTCCAGAAAAAAGTGCTTGCAAATCCTGCCAGGTAATGCTATTATATTATGCGGACGCTTGTGTAGATAAGATACGTGCGTCCGGAAACTACAGATTAGCAGAATTACGGAAGGAGGATTTCCCGTGAAAGTAAGATCATCTGTAAAACCGATTTGCGAAAAATGCAAGGTTATTAGAAGAAAAGGAAGCATCAGAGTAATCTGTGAAAATCCTAAACACAAACAGCGCCAGGGTTAATGTAACCGTCATTTCATATGACCCAGGCATGCCGGGAAACTCTATTGACAGTGTAAATATAGAAACAGTGTATATAGATAACAGGCATCCGTTTGTGTAATTTTGTGCGGCTGCAGTACGAACCACCAGGCGGTGTTGTTCGACTGTTAAAATAAACATACCAAATAAATCCGCCTAATACCGAGCAGAATCGGAAAGGCTGCGATCAGGCAGCTGGGTGTGGAAGAGCACCCCAATTAGGAAACTATTAATAAAAAGCAGAATGATGAGACTCGTCCCATTTCACCGTACACAAGTACGTGACGCAGGTTATCAGGATGCTGAATGTAGAAAATGGAGGAAAAATTACATGGCTCGTTTAGCTGGTGTAGACTTACCAAGAGACAAACGTGTAGAGATTGGTCTGACATACATTTATGGTATTGGAAGAACAAGCGCTGCTAAAATTCTTGCAGATGCAGGTGTTGATCCTGACACACGTTGCAGAGATTTGACTAATGAAGAAGTAGATAAAATTCGTGAAGTAATGGATGCAGGTTATGTTGTAGAAGGTGATCTTCGTAGAGAAATCGCTCTGAACATCAAGAGACTTCAGGAAATCGGATGCTATCGCGGAATCCGTCATAGAAAAGGACTTCCTGTTCGTGGTCAGAAGACTAAGACAAACGCAAGAACAAGAAAAGGTCCGAAGAGAACAGTAGCAAACAAGAAGAAATAATAAATAGAAACAGATAATTCGATTAAAAGGAAAGTGTAGGTTAGTTTTAAAATGGCAAAAGTGACAAAGAAAACGACAGGTAAACGTCGTGTCAAGAAAAACGTTGAACGCGGACAGGCACATATTCAGTCATCTTTCAATAACACAATCGTAACTCTTACAGATACTGAAGGAAACGCTCTTTCTTGGGCAAGTGCTGGTGGTCTTGGATTTAGAGGTTCAAAGAAATCTACCCCTTATGCAGCTCAGATGGCAGCTGAGACAGCTACAAAAGCAGCATTAGTACATGGTTTGAAAACTGTAGACGTATTTGTTAAGGGACCAGGTTCAGGTAGAGAGGCAGCAATTCGTGCGCTTCAGGCTTGTGGATTAAATGTAACAAGCATCAGAGACGTGACTCCGGTACCACACAACGGATGCCGCCCACCAAAACGCAGAAGAGTCTAATTACAGTTATTGGATATAGATTGGATAGTTTACAGTTAACGGATACAATTAGGAGGTATAGTGCAAAATGGCAGTAAATAGAGTGCCTGTTCTGAAAAGATGCAGATCTTTGGATTTAGATCCTGTATATTTGGGAATTGATAAAAAATCAACAAGACAGTTAAGACGTGCCAACAGAAAAATGTCTGAGTACGGTCTTCAGTTAAGAGAAAAACAGAAAGCAAAATTCATCTACGGAGTTCTGGAGAAACCTTTCAGAAACTACTACAAGAAAGCTGATAAAATGGCTGGTATGACAGGTGAGAACCTGATGACTATGCTTGAGAGCCGTCTTGACAACGTAGTATTCCGTCTTGGATTTGCAAGAACAAGAAAAGAAGCAAGACAGATCGTTGACCACAAACATGTACTGGTTAACGGCAAACAGGTAAACATCCCATCTTACCTTGTAAGTGCTGGTGATGTAATCGAAATCAAAGAGAACAAAAAAGGTTCCGAGAGATACAAAGGTATTCTGGAAGTAACAGGTGGAAGACTTGTTCCGGAATGGCTGGATGTTGATCAGGAAGCATTAAGAGGAACCGTAAAAGAGCTCCCAAGCCGCGAAGCAATTGATGTTCCGGTTAACGAGATGCTCATCGTCGAGTTGTATTCTAAATAATTAACTTGATGAAAAAAGGAGGAGCCTGAATGTTTGATTTTAATAAACCTAAAATTGAGATAACGGAAATTTCCGATGATAAGAAATATGGTAGATTCGTTGTAGAACCTCTGGAAAGAGGCTATGGCACTACATTAGGTAACTCTCTTAGAAGAATTATGCTGTCATCTCTTCCGGGTGCTGCAGTCAGCCAGGTTAAGATTGACGGTGTGTTGCATGAATTCAGTTCCATTCCTGGAGTGAAGGAAGATGTAACAGAGATTATCATGAACTTAAAGAGTCTGGCCATCAAGAACACAAGTATGGACAATGAGCCAAAAGTTGCGTACATCGAATGCGAAGGCAAAGGTGTGGTAACAGCGGCAGATATCCAGGCAGATCAGGATATCGAAATCATGAATCCTGATCAGGTAATTGCCACACTGAATGGCGGAAGCGACTGCCATCTCAGCATGGAGCTGACCATTACAAAAGGTCGTGGATATATCGGTGCAGATAAAGCCAAAACAGAAGATATGCCAATCGGTGTTATCGCAGTTGACTCTATCTACACACCGGTAGAACGCGTAAACCTTACAGTTGAGAATACTCGTGTGGGCCAGATTACAGACTTTGATAAATTGACTTTGGATGTTTGGACCAATGGTACATTGGATCCGGATGAAGCAGTCAGCCTGGCTGCAAAGGTATTAAGCGAGCACTTAAGCCTGTTCATCGACCTGTCTGAGAATGCGAAGACAGCTGAAGTTATGATTGAAAAAGAAGACAACGAGAAAGAGAAAGTTCTTGAAATGAGCATTGATGAACTGGAATTATCCGTTCGTTCTTACAACTGCCTGAAGAGAGCCGGTATCAATACCGTTGAAGAATTATGTAACAGAACTTCCGACGATATGATGAAGGTTCGTAACCTCGGACGTAAATCACTCGAAGAAGTTCTTGCGAAACTGAAAGAGCTCGGTTTGCAGTTACAGCCAACCGAAGAATAAAAATATAGTGGACCGCTAGGCAGGATCCGGTAAGACCGTAAGCGCGCGGGTTCTGTTCCCACAGATGGAGGATTTTAAAATGGCGAAATATAGAAAATTAGGTAGAACATCTGATCAGAGAAAAGCTCTGCTGAGAAACCAGGTAACAAATCTGTTATATCATGGAAAAATCGTTACAACTGAGACAAAAGCAAAAGAAGTTCGCAAAATTGCTGAGGGCTTAATTGCTATGGCAGTTCGCGAGAAAGACAACTTTGAGACTGTAACTGTTACAGCAAAAGTTGCTCGCAAAGATGCAGAAGGCAAGAGAGTAAAAGAAGTTGTTGACGGTAAGAAAGTGACTGTATACGATGAAGTTCAGAAAGAAATCAAGAAAGATATGCCTTCCAGACTTCATGCAAGAAGACAGATGAACAAAGTTCTTTACCCTGTAACAGAAGTTCCGGCGAAAGCTGCTGGAAGAAAGAAAAATACAAAAGAGATCAACATGACAGACAAACTCTTTGACGAAATCGCTCCAAAATACGTTGACCGTAACGGTGGTTACACAAGAATCATCAAAATCGGACCTCGTAAAGGCGATGCTGCAATGGAAGTTGTTCTTGAGTTAGTATAATTTAAAAAAGGTCAGACCTCTGAACTGAACATTCAGTTTGGGGGTCTTTTTTTGGAAAAATGATTATGGATAAAAATAAAAAAACAAGCAATCAAAAATACAAGGGATTTCTTCTTGTCATGGCAGCCGCCTCTCTGTGGGGAACGCTCCCCATTTTCAGTAATTTCAGTTACCGGATGGGAAGTGATGCCATGACGTCTGCCGCTATGCGCTGTTATCTGGCAGCCGCTGTGTTTTTTATCTGGATGCTTGCAAATGGAAGTTTGAAGACATTGAAGATTCGGGAACTGCCGTTTTATTTGATGTATGGAATCATGGCGGGAGGCGGAACCTTTATCTTTTATATGCTGGCAATCGAACAGCTCAGCACCGCGATGGCAGCAATTCTTCTTTATACAGGACCGGCTTTTGTGATCATCTTCAGCAGGATCCTTTACAAAGAATCAATTACGAAAGCAAAGTTTATAGCGTTATGCTGTACGTTTCTGGGGAGTTTTCTCGTTGTGCGGGGATACGACCTTGCCTCTGTCTCAGCAAACGGGAAAGGGCTTTGTTTTGGTATTTTATCGGGAATCAGCTATTCCATGACAACCGTCATGGGAAGAAAGGCAAATCAGCTTCACGATGGACAGATGAATGCTGCTTTGATGACGATTTTTGTGATTCCTCTGTTTTTGCTGCTCAAACCGGCGTGGTCCATTCAGGTTCCGGTATCCGGACTGTGGCCTCTTTATCTGGCGCTGGCACTGCTGGGAACGGTTCTTCCCTATACCTTTTATTTAAAAGGATTAAATACCGGAATTGACGGAGGAATGGCCAGTATCACTGCGACACTCGAGCCGGTTGTGGGCACGGTGCTCAGCGTTCTGATCCTCCATGATACATTGGAATGGCCGCAGATTCTCGGTGTGGCTGTTGTCATTGCTGGAGTATCCATTCCGGTCTTATCCGCCAGAAAAACAGGAAAATAAAAGAAAAAAATCAAGGAAAATTTCTTGTCTTATAAATATCATTTTTATATAATAAGTTTATACTTGCCGATATGAAGCACTGATGGAGATGAGCGTTAGAATGATACGAGTGGCGATTTGTCAAAAAAAGAAAGATATGCGCGAGTATATCAAAGCGGCATTGGAAATGATGGAAGAAGAATTCCAGATGGTAGAGTTTTCGAATTTGGATGACCTCAAAGAAAATATGGATTCACAGTGGACTTCATTTGATATGGTTGTGCTGGGTACGTCTGTACAGAAAAAATGCGATGGACTTTCGTTTGCTGCAAAATTGCGCAGCAAAAACAAGTCAGCAGGCATTGTGTTTGTTACAGAAAGCAAAGCATATTACGCCGAAGCATTTCGCGTGTTTGCGCTGGGATATCTGCTCTATCCGTTTGATGTAAAAGAATTGCAAAACTGTGTTTATTTCTTTAATCATAAGCCGTATGCAGAGCGGCGTTCCACATGGATGATCAAAGAAAAGGGGGCAAACTGGTGTCGGATTTACTGCCGTAATATTGTTTATATTGAGAGCCACAACAGAGATATTGTCATCCATCTCGAGGATGGGACGCAGAAACACAGCCGGATTAAGCTCAATGATGCGGAGAATCGGCTGGCTGCTTACAATTTTCTTCGATGCCATCAGAGCTATATCGTAAATCTGCATTTTGTGGATGAAATGCTCAATAACAGCTTTCATGTACAGTCCAGAGAGATACCGATCTCGCGCAAATATCAGAAGCAGGTAAAAGAAGCCTATTATAATTATATGTTCTCGAAAATGTAAAAGCGTGACTTTTGCGTATAAAAAAGTCTGTTATTCAGACGCAGAGATTTTCGTTTGCCTTTTCTATACCAAAAAAGTAAAAAAAACCGTCAAATTCTACCTTTTGATACTTTTTTCAAGCATTTGTGTTACACTACAGAAAAAATCAAAAGGGAAGGAGGGCGTGTGATGTCTGCGAGGCCACAAAAGTTAGCGAAAAGCGGCGATGTGTCTTCTGTTATGCAGCGTTATTATACGGCCTATGAGGAAGTAAATGTGCTGTTGAATGCTTACGCACAGCAGGCAAAAGATGAGAAAATCCAGATGTCGATTGACGGCGGTGGATTTCGTGAGAATGTATTAAATGAAAGGTTTTGTGATATTCTTAGGTGTGCGATCACACAGGCTTTTGTAAACTGCAGAAAGATGAATCCGCCTCAGAAACGGTACATTAAGATTACAAGCATGGATGGGCAGCATAAAGTTTTTGTGAAGATTTCTTATCCTTGCGAGGAAGAAGAATGTGAGGATACGGATTGTCTGTCTCCGTCTATCAGCAGCGTGCTGAAACGCGCAGAAGGATATTTTAAAATACAGAACATAGAGATGGAGCAGGTCATTATGATTGCTGTTCCTTATGAAACATAGACGGGACAATACCCTGGAGGAAGATACATCATGAAATATAAGCGTTTGGGTGACCTGCTCATTTCGGTAGGCCTCATCAACGAAGACCAATTAAATCAGGCACTGCAGATTCAGAAAACCTGCAGGGATCGTCTTGGAAAAGTACTCATTGACAATGGATTCATCACAGAAGCGCAGCTGATCGAAGCTCTGCGTATGCAGCTTGGTATCGACTTTATCGATCTGACATCTATTGTTATTCCGGCATCCATGGTAGAACAGCTGCCAAAAAATATTGCGAAAAAACATGGGGTTGTTCCTGTGAAAATGGAGAAAGACCGCCTTTATCTTGCCATGAAAGACCCGCTGAATTTCATGGCGATTGAGGAAGTTCGTGCAGCCACCAGAAAACGTATCATTCCGATGATCGCCTCAGAAAATGCGGTGGACAGAGCGATTAATACGCTGTATGGAAATGAAGGTGCAGCCAGAGCCATGGCGCAGATGCGTCAGGAGGCCGGCTATGTGGAGGAAGCGCAGGAAAAAAATCAGGAAGAACTTACCGATGCGGCAAGCGCACCTACGGTACGTCTGGTAAATTCGATTATTGAACGTGCGGTCACAGAGGGAGCCAGTGATATCCATCTGGAGCCGGGAACGGGAGAGATGTCCATTCGAATGCGAATTGACGGCCGTCTGCATAAAATACTTGAAATTCCGCGGGATCTGCAGGATTCCGTTATCTCCCGTATGAAGATCATGGGAAATATGGACATTGCAGAGCGAAGGATTCCTCAGGATGGACGTGCGCAGATGAAGCTCAAAAGCAGAGATGTGGATCTGCGTCTTTCTACTCTGCCGACCATCTATGGAGAAAAAGTCGTAATCCGTATTCTCAACAGAGAGGCCTCCATGCTTGACCGGGCCGGAATCGGAATAACGGCGGAGGATTCTAAGAAATTTGACCGCCTGTTAAGCCATAACAGCGGTGTCATTCTCATTGTGGGACCGACCGGAAGCGGTAAGTCTTCTACCATGTACACGATGATCCGGGAGCTGAACAAAGAAGAAGTCAATCTGATTACGCTGGAGGATCCGGTGGAATATCAGGTGGAAGGCATCAATCAGGTACAGATCAATGAAAAAACGGGTATGACCTTTGCCAGCGGCCTTCGTGCTATTTTGCGCCAGGATCCGGATATCATCTGTGTAGGAGAGATCCGAGACGGCGAGACAGCAGAAATCGCCATGCGGGCAGCTATGACCGGTCATCTGGTTATTTCCACTCTTCACACAGAGGATGCAGTTTCTGCGATTGACCGTCTGCGTGATATGGGGGTGGAACCCTACCTGATTGCAGGTGGATTACGGGGGATCATTTCTCAGCGACTGGTGAGAAAAATCTGCAAAAGCTGCCGTGCACCATATCAGCCTGAGCAGGACAAATGCGAAATACTTGGAATCAAAGAGGCAGAGAGCAAGACGTTTTATCACGGCAAAGGCTGTCCATTGTGTTTTCATTCCGGATACCGCGGACGAAGCGGTGTATTCGAAATCCTGATCATGAATGAAGAATTGCGGGAGTGCATTGTGGAGGAAAAGGACAAACGCGCACTGCGGCAGGCTGTCAAAAGTTCCGGTTTTGTACCGATGGTGGAAAATGCCCGCCGATTGATTGAGAATGGAGTTACTACGGTAGAAGAAGTGTGCAGGACGATCAGCCGCACCGATTAAAACAAAGGAGATAACCTATGCATATCGAACAACTGATTCTATTGGCGAAAAAAATGGGCGCCTCTGATATTCATCTGGTAGCGGGGCTGGAACCCAAATGCCGTGTGGACGGCAAGCTCACCAGTATGAATCCGGAAAGGCTGACACATGAGCAGTGTGAAGAATATGCCAGAGAACTGGCAGGCAGCCGCTATCAAGACATAAAGGAGATAGGAGAGCTGGATCTGGCACAGACGATTGCAGATGAACGAGTCCGTATCAATCTGTTTCGGCAGCAGGGTCATGTATCTGCGGCACTGCGTATTCTCAGCAATCGAATCCCGAAGCTGGAGGATCTGGGCCTTCCGCCGATTGTAAATCAGTTTCCGTCCTGGCAGAAAGGAATCATTCTGGTGACCGGGGAGACGGGAAGTGGAAAATCGACCACGCTGGCAGCGATTCTGGATCGTATCAATCACTCCAGAACAGATCATATCATTACGCTGGAGGATCCGGTGGAGTACATTTATGAGCCGGATCAGTGTGTCATCAATCAGAGAGAGGTTGGCAAAGATACAGAAAGCTACGATTTGGGCCTGCGTGCCATTTTGCGAGAGGATCCGGATGTCATCCTCATCGGAGAGATGCGAGATCTGAGCACGATTGAGACGGCATTGACGGCAGCGGAGACGGGACATCTGGTATTTGCAACACTGCATACCAATTCAGCGCCGGATGCCATTGACCGAATTGTCGGTGTTTTTCCGGCAGAACGCCAGCCGCAGATTCGCATTCAGTTATCCACGACGCTGAGAGCTGTGTTGGCGCAGCAGCTTCTGCCGAAGCGAAACAATCTCGGAAGAATCGCAGCCTGTGAGGTAATGGTGGTGACACCGGCAATCCGAAATCTCATCCGTGAGGGCAAAACGCCGCAGATGTTATCGGCGATGCTCAGTTCTGCTTCCGAGGGCAGCGTTACGATGGACAATTTCCTGATCAAGCTTCTGCGTGAGAAAAAAATATCACCGGAAGTGGCAGTGGAGGCAGCTTACGATAAGATTTATGTAAACAAACATACCATTTGACAATATAGTTAGTCTGGAAGAAAGGGGGAAACAAAACCCTTGATTACTTATCAGTACAAGGCATTGTCGCCGGATGGCGCCAAAGTCAGCGGTGTGGTGGAAGCAATGGACGAATTTTCCGCTGTAGATCAGATCAAAGTCACCTGCCCGATTGTTCTGAAAATTGAACCGGTGAAGGAGAAATCCGGTCTTCTCACCAAGGAGATTGGCGGCAAAAAGATTGACACCAAGGCTTTGTCGGTCATGTGCTCCCAGTTTTCGATCATTCTGCAGTCAGGCGTCACCATTGCACAGGCTATGGAGATGATTTCCAGTCAGACACAGGATAAGCGGCTGCGGAAAACGCTTGAAAAATCAGCCGAGGATGTGGCACAGGGAAATGGCGTAGCAGTCAGTTTTGAGAAAAACTGTCCGGAGCTTCCGGCCACCTTTATTGAGACCATACGGGCAGGAGAATATTCCGGTACACTGGAGAACTCTTTTGCCACACTGGAAAAATATTATGAAAAGTCGTACAAGAACAAACAGAAGGTAAAACAGGCCATGACGTATCCTATTTTCGTAGTCATCGTGGCAATTGTCGTGCTGGCCGTGGTCATGATCAAGGTAATTCCTACCATATCAGCCGTTTTTTCCGATCTGGGCGGAGATCTGCCCAAGATGACGCAGATGATGATACGTGTCTCGGAGTTTTTCCAGAGGAACTTCCTGTGGATGCTGCTGGTCTTGATTTTCCTGGTCATTGCAGGAAAGATTTACTGCAGTACAGAGAAGGGGCGCTATCAGTGGAATGGGCTGATGCTGAAAATACCGGTTCTTGGCAAGATCAATCAGCTCAATGGATGCAGCCAGTTTGCGAATACGATGACAGCCCTTCTGGAAGCAGGAATTTCCGTGGGGGATGCCCTGGAGATCACCGCCAAAGTCATGGACAATTATGTGCTCAGCGTTGAGACCGAAAAGATGGTCGGAAAGATTTCCGAAGGCTACCGACTGGGCGACTGTATGCGAAAATGCGACTATTATCCGACAACCTTGACGGAGATGTGTGCCATTGGAGAAAATACAGGAGAATTGGAACACACGCTGGAGACGATTGCTACCTACTACGACAACGAGGCCGACCACGCAACCAAACAGGCGATCAGCAAGCTGGAACCTACAATTATGGTATTCCTGGCAATCTTTGCCGGATTTATCGTCATTTCCATTTATTTGCCAATGTTTACCATGTATGGTATGATGTAAGTATGGTTTCGGGAGAGTCCGTAAGCCGGTACACTAGGCTCTCTTGATATAGAAACAAGGTATCTGTTCGGTACATAAGATTCCATAAAGTTATGGAACAGATGCAAAACGAATTCAAAAGAAAAATTTATTGAAGGAGGAAACAAAAAAACATGAACACTTTGAAGAAAAAAATGAACAAAAAAGGCTTTACGCTGGCGGAGCTGCTGATTGTAGTAGCGATTATTGCAGTATTGGTTGCTATCAGCATTCCTATTTTCACTACGCAGTTGGAGAAGTCTAGAGAGGCAGTAGATGCTGCTAATATTCGTGCTGCTTATGCAGAGGTTGCTGCGGCTGCATTAACAGACAGTGCAACAACTAATGACTATTTCAAGGAAATTGAGATGAAACAGAGAAAGCAGGCATGGTCTAATGGCGCAAATGATTTTGCCCCTGAAATCCTTGCACCTGGTGCAACTTCCTCTACTGGTGCAACATTCCAGTCAACTCTTCCTAGTGAAACAACTATTGCAACTGGTGCTGATGATGCTACTTGTGCCGTAGTTTACCATCATGGTACAGCTACTACAGCTGCCTATTTTACTATTGAACATACTACTCCAACAGCAGCAACTGGAGTTATTGATGTAGATACTTTAAATTAAGGTAAGACCAAGGGCAGTGACTGGGGGACAGGTACATAGTCACCCATAATCACAACATACCGCAACTGCCAAGCACCCGGGAAGGCAAGGTAGTTGATTCGAAAATCATTCATGAATGAAAAGCAGCAAGCCGTCACATCGACGAATCAAACGTTGGTGTGGCGGCTTCTTCGCGTTCCGGTGCTAATGACGAAGATGCTTTTTGAGTTGCTGACATTGTATCAAAAATCTAAATTGGGCATGAATTGCCAAAATCTGATGACGTTATTTATTTCGTTTGCCGAGGGCATTTTTTGTCTTGCCAAACGATAATACTCTAGCCAAACGAAATTAAGGCCTCGACAAACGAAAAAAGCTCTAGTCAAACGAAATTATGATTATCGTTTGGCAAGGGAGATTATTTAAAGATTTCGAATGCTAACAGATTATTTTATCCGAGTTTTTTGAGGGTTATGTCCGGTGCATATATTTACCAGTTTCTTGTGCTCTCTTTTAGTACATCTGATGAATTGCTATTTCCCCTAAAAGTGATATAGTTCTATAACTAACAAAGGCCATTAGGCAGAAAAGGGGATTAATATTATGGTAAATAAACAAGATTCATACTGGATGGAATGTTCACTTGATGAAATCGTAGATCAGAAGGTTTGTGAGTATTTGAGAGGACATCACGCAGAGTATCGTAACGCAAAACAGAGAATAATGGAATTGCTGGAGCAGTATCCGAATGTACATGCCGTGTTTGAGACGGAGGATGAGGTTACGCTGACAGCAGAAGATCATAAGATATTACACACATATTTTGAACTGGAAGATAGAGTGGAAATGATAGAGAGAGAATATCATTTCTATATGGGGCAGTCCATGATGTTTTCCTACGGAAATATGCTTGCAAAATTGAAGAAAGAAATCATGAATCCGGAAGAAGGAGTAACAGGCCATCTTCTGGATTTTTTCATGAAAACAAGATCGGACGAGCTAGAAAATGAATTAATAGAACAGAATCAGCAGTACAGGGAAGCGATTGACGAGATTAAGAAATACGAAGAAGAGATACAGAAATTGAACCTTCCCAAAGCGGTGAGAGTTCAAATAGACCGTTATGTGAGTGCAGTAAACTGGCGGTGGGTACTATGCTGGGATTTTCTATACAGATCGGGTATGAAGGATATATTGCTTCTATTCGAGAATAGATAATATTTTGTGTATCCGTTCCCAAATAGCCAACTACATTGTTGCAAACCTTAAAGGGTGTGCTGATAGACACTGAACGTTTCCCACTTGATTAGATGGAAGTGCTACAAGATTTTTGTAAATGGGTTATGATATTCACACAAGATGAATACCGCAAAATAGTGACATGACAGAAAGAAACTTAGGAAAGGGGCCGATGATCGGTCTTTTTCTTTTGCATGATTTACAGAAAACGGAAAAAAACTAATTGTATAATATTGCTGTAAATTCCGGGCAGTACTCCACACTTGCACGGTGTATTAGCCACACCGTCACGGAAACAAAGAAACGAGCATATTGATACAAACAGATGTGCCTGAGTATGGCAGAATTGCCCATCGCCAGAAAATTGAGAGTAAACGTCTAAGTTCCCAGAACTGTACATTCGGTTACAGGTGGAGTAAAGAAAAAGGTGATATGACTATTTGTGAGGAAGAAGCGGAAATTATTCGTCAGTTATTTGAACTGCTTGTCTTTAAGGATTATGGCTCCAAGGAACTTCGGGAGTTTCTGGCAAAGGAAAAGGGGATTAAGGTTGCGGCAAGAACAGTCAGACTCTGGATGCAAGAAACGGCGTATATTGGTACTTTTCATATGAATAAAAAAGGTTCCATACTTGGTGTTGGACAAGGGCAGAAAACTAAGCATTATATGAAGTCAAAAGAGGAATGGGTTGCTGTTGAAAGACCAGACCTTGCTATCGTGGACAAACGGCTGTTTGACCTTGCTCAGAAGATTATGGAAAGCCGTAAAATTGTATATGATGCGGATAAAAATGGTACGATGCAGGCTCGCTTTAAGGGTACCCATCTGTTTTCAGGCAAAGTATTTTGCGAAGAATGTGGAAAGTCTTATACACATTGCTGGGTTGATCGGAATAAGACCGTTGCTGCATATCGCGATTCCTATGTGCAGAAAAGGCGTGATGCATCCACTTCCTGTAATAATAAGGATTATTCCAGAATCTATGAAGATGAACTGGCGGAGATAGTACGTCAGTCCATCAATTTATTTATCAAGGAACATATGAGATGCTTTGATATGGTACTGCAGTCCCTGAAGGTAGCGATTGCTGAAGAAATTGCAAATGGAGATGAAGAAAAGAAGAAGCGTAAGCAGTTAGAAAATCTGAATGTGGAAGCAGAGAAGATTCTACAGACTTATCTCGAAGCAACAGGAGCAATCAGGAATGCGTTGTCTAAGAAATATGAAGAAATTACACAGAAGATTTCGGAATTAAAAGAAGAACTTGCACAGATAGAACATAATGTCTTTCAGGAAGAAGAACTTGAACGCAGGATACAGGTTATCAGTTCTGAGATGGACAAACTCAAGGAAATTGAGGTATTAGACCGGAATATCGTAGAAAACTTTGTTGATAGGATTATTATAACTAAGGAAGGTAAGATTAAAATTATACTGAAAGTCGGTGAAATACATATAGAACAGTTACGGACATGGCAGGAGCAAAAGGAGAGGAAGCGGATTCTGAAAAAAGAATCCGCTTCTATTTTTTATGTATATTCTCAAGATCAAAGATATGAGATTGTGGTTGAACTGGAAACAGATAGTGACAGAAAGCAATCCAATGGCGTGTTTGGCTATTGGGACAAGGTGATATGGGTATTGAAGTATTGGATTATTTTGGTTGAAAATAAAAAACGAAAAAGGAAAAGATATAGTTTTATTAATCGGCCAGTAGAAGTTTGGGTAGGGATATTATATGACACAATTTAGATTTTTTGATTGGTGTTGGATATGAATGAGGAGAATCTATAAATTGTGACTGATACCAGACCAGTTTTTATGAGCACAGACTGATAGTGAGAATAATAAAAAATACTATGCTGCATTTACTGAGTACAAGGGATGAATTTTATGGGCGATGTTTGTGTTACTCTGCATATATGTCCGTTTAGGGTAAGATGCTGGTAATTATAAGATTGTATAATTTATGAAAAATAAAAAGCTGTGATATATATTTGTAATATAATTGATGTATAATACCACAAATGAGCAAATTCAAAAAATTGCACAATAAGTTTACGCTACTAATGCCAAAAAATCATCAAAAAGAATGTGCCTTGTTTTACACTGGTAGATGAAATGAAGTCGTCTTCATACCGGTAAACATAATATCTCCGGTTGCCAACGGTCACGAGGTTGACAGCAGCATCTGTTTTCCGTAAATGAGGGGCAAACTCACTTACCTTCTGCTTTATGCCGTAGGGATACCAGCTACCGCAAAGAAAATAAGAGACTACTGGCGGTATGGGCAGTTCCTTTGCAATTTCCTGCACGATTTTTACTTTTAACATGGACTTGTCGTACATGACAAGGGCATAGTTAAGGACAATTCTTTTGCAGGAGGGCATGATAGCCACAGCCTGATGTCTATAGTCCTGTTTTCGCTTGAGGTGGTACTGGTGGAAATAAGCATCTTTAATCGGATGCAAAGCCCGTAACGAAGGCTTTGTTTTGGAAGAGGTGATATCATCCCATTTTCCTTTGTTGAGAAAATGGGTAACGGAGGTACGGTGACATGGACTATATTTTTCAAAATCAATGGTTTTTCCATGATATCCAAGAGAAAAGACGGATATCAGTATCTCCATGATATGCTTCATGGTCGTCTGGGGAAAGACCAGGCACAAATTTAATTTCTTAAAGCAGTTGTAAAGTAATTCTGAATGGTATATACTGTTTTCTATAAGACATCATCCTTTGAGGTTTATTTTGTTTGGGTTCAGAAACAGTGTACACCTAAAAAGGAGTGATGTCTTTATTTTTAGGCAATTTAAAGTAACTTTGGTAAAATTTCAGATTTACTCATTTATAGTATAATAAAAATAATTAATCGTTTGTGGATTTGTTGGAATTTCACAAAAAATCATTAGGGAGGAGATGGAAGCATGAAGAGGAATATTTTGTGATTGATTCTAGTACTTCATCCGGTTAGTAACAATACTTTACAGTGCTGAAAAAATTTGCTATACTCCATTAAAAACGGTATTGGAGGACGCAGATATGCCACGCTACATTGTCACGCTGACAAACGATGAAATACAGGAGCTGAAAGCATTAATACAAAAAGGCGGAAAGGGTTACCGCATAAAGCATGCGCAGATACTGTTAAAGTTGGACCAGAAGCCTGAAAACAAGGAATGGACATATGACCGCATCAAAGATGCGTATGGAGCCGCCCGTTCCACCATTGCAGGTATTGCGCAACGGTTTGTCATGGGAGGGATGGAGGCAGCCCTTGGGCGGAAGGTACAAGAAAACCGCCGTCGCAAGGTGACGGGCGATGTGGAAGCCCGGATATGTGCCATAGCCTGTTCGGAACCGCCGGAAGGAGCCTCACGCTGGACTATGCAGGCAATCGCGGATGAACTGATTCGCCTGGAAGTGGTCGATTACATTACGGACAGTACCGTCTGCGAGGTTATGAAAAAAACGAAATCAAGCCGTGGCTCGTAAAGGAATGGTGCATTCCGGAAGCAGACGCCGAGTTCGTAGCGAAGATGGAGGACGTGCTGGAGGTATATCAGCGCCCGTATGACCCTCTCCGTCCTGTCGTCTACATAGATGAAACGAACAAACAGCTCATAAAGGAAACACGTATTCCCTGTGAACCAGGCCAGCCTGAAAAAGTAGATTCCGTGTATGCCCGCAACGGTGTTGCAGATGTCTTCATGATTTCTGAACCCTTGGCAGGCAGGAGGGAAACGGTTGTGACACAGACCCGCACAGCATTGGATTTTGCAGAAATTCTCCGGTATACTTCCGACACCCTGTACCCACGGACGGAAAAAATAGTTCTTGTTACCGACAATCTAAATACCCATTCTCCAGCTTCATTATATAAGGCTTTCCCACCGGAAGAAGCACGCAGGCTTGCAGAACGCTTTGAATGGCATTACACGCCAAAACATGGTAGCTGGCTGGACATGGCAGAGATAGAAATCGGCATCATGAGCCGCCAGGCCCTGGGGAAGCCACTGCCAGATTTGGAAAGCTTTAAACAACAGGTTCGTACATGGACTATCAGGCGTAATGCAGAATGTGCAAAAATCAACTGGCAGTTTAAGACGCAGGATGCACGAATTAAATTGGCCAGGTTGTATCCGGTTATAGTTTAGAAACTAACCGGATACAGTACTAGTGTATCGGCAAGTTGATTTCTAAAGCAAAAATATTCTCAAGTCTGACCCATTTTCATGAGTCAAACTTTGGATATAATGAACGAAGTTTTGTCCTTGCATCTTCTGCTGTGAAATGCCAATTGACACTCCTGCGATTTCGGTTTCGTCTGCTTTCCCATGCAGAAAGTTCTTCTGATAATTTCTGGATATCATCAATCCTTCGGTCAAGACATTGTCTGGTCATAGCATTTAATTCAATTTCTGCGATATTTAACCAGCTCCCATGTTTTGGTGTATAGTGGATTTCGAGACGATTTGCCAGTGCAGCGGCTTCCGGGGCAGGAAAACTCTGATATAAAGATGCTTTGGTATGTGTATTCAGATTATCCATGACAAGAATTATTTTTTCATAATCTGGATAAACTTCTGTGAGAAGATAACGGATTTCTTCCGCCCAGTCCTGTCTGGTCCTCTGCCGACGGACGCTGACATGGCGGTAATCCGCAAGTGTCTCTGTGAATACAAAAATACTGCAGGTTCCACAACGGATATATTCAGAATCCAGCTTTTTGACATCTCCGGGTTTGATTTCCAGAGGTTCCCTTGCTTCTCCGAGAAGTTGATATGGTTTTTCGTCCATGCAAACAACCGGAAGATTTTTGTTATACGGAAGAGAATATATATGAAGGATGTCCTCCATACAGGCCACAAATTCGGCATTTTCTTTGGGTGGGATACACCAGTATTCGTTCATATGAGGCTTAAGTTCATTTTTTTTAACATCACACGAATGGTTTCCTTACTGACTGGTTCAGCTACGCCCTTTTTGTTCACTTCTTCTGTCAGCAGTTCCAGTGTCCAGCGGGCATGACCTTCTGGCGCTTCGCCGCATGCAAGTTGGATCACATGGGCCTCCAGTTCACCATTTGTTTTACGTGGACGAACAGACGAAGGATTAAAATGATGAGAGATCGCAGAATCCAGTCCGTTCTGGGAATAATTACGTGCCGTTGCTACAATCGTAGTTACGGTTGTGTTTAATGCGGAAGCAATCTGTCTGTGGCTTAAATTGGAATTGTTTTTATTATCCAGAGCCAGAAGAATCAAAACACGTTTGGAAACACGTGCAGACAGAGTATTATCGTTGCTCATTGCCAAAAGTTTTTCTTTCTCTTCCTGACTGAGAGAAACTGTATATTGAGTATGACGTCCCATATAAATTTCCTTCTTTCGTAAATGGATTTGGATATATATATGGTACCATACTTTGCTTTAGAAATCAATTTGTCAGTACACTAGTGTCCATACTTTTTACAGCCTTGTAGATGAGATTGATGTATTTTGCTTTGATGAAATGTACAGTTTGTGACGAAAGTTTAATAAAACAGAGGCAGGTTTGAGAGGTATTTTTTGTTAGGAAGTTCAGGTTATAGGTGAAAAAAGATAATACTATAGAAAACAATATAAGGAGAACAGTTATGAAAGATAAGTTAAAACGACTAATAGCACTAGTAATATCATGTATAATGTGCGTTGGATTATTGCAAACAACTGTATTGGCAACAGAAATTACAGAATGGAAAGATGGAGCAATACCTTCAGGGTATATTATGGATGAAGAAGATGAGAACAATAAAGATATTGTTTTTTTTGATGGTACAGAGAGTGAAGCTGTAACGAAAACAGAAGATATAGAATCACTTGAAATGGATATAGACGAGTTTACGTCTGGCGATGAGTTGGACAATTCGACTTCTTTTTTTTCTGGAACAGTAGAAGTGCCTACTGTTGTACCAGCAGATGCGGTACTTTCTTTTTCAGAGAGTTATTCAGGGGCGGTAGGAGAGCAAGTTGCGATAACTGCAACTTTTGTATGTACAGAAGCACCTGATAGTTTTGTGTGGGAGTGCAATGAAGAAAACGCAATTACATTTAGTCAAACTAGTGTGATGGGACCTGTTGAAACAGGGGTGGAAAATACATATTGGGTTTCTACTATGCTAACAGGGGTAAAAGAAGGAAATTACACGGTTACACTTACTGTAGGTGGAAGTATCGCAAAAACAGTATCGGCTAGTACAAATTATACCGTAACAAAAGCATTAACAACTAGATATATTGCATTGGTTTTAGATGCATCAGGCAGTATGTCAGGGAATCCGGCAAAAGAACAAAAAAAAGCTGCTAAAAAATTTTGTGCATCTGTTTTGAATTCTACTGGTATTAATTATATTGCAATTGTTAAGTTAGGCTATTCTGCATCTGTTGGATGTGGATTCACTAATGATCTGAGTATTTTGACAAACTATATTGATTCTTTTCCTGCTAATGACTCAACAAATACAAATCACGCATTAGAAATTGCGGGAAATCTTCTTGATAATATTTCAGATACTAGTAATAACTTGTCGAAAAATATAGTTATCTGTTCAGATGGTCTTCCGCAAAGTGGAAGTTCTACAGTAAATGGTCCATATACTAGTCAGGATATATCTTATTATTTTTCATATGCGAATTCTTGTTATAATACGGCAGTTGCTTTGAAAGAAAAAGGGTATTTGATTTATTCACTTGGGTTTTTTCATAGTTTATATGGTACTGAATTAACTTTTGCAAAGAGATTTATGTCTGATTTAGCGAGCGAAAAATGTTATTATGAAGTCGTAAACGCGGATGATTTGGAGTTTACTTTTGGAGAAATTGCAGAGGATATTACTGTAGAACCTATATCTATTGATATTAGTGATATTAAGAAAATTTCTGAAACAGATAAAGAAATCACATACTCGATTCATGTTCAAATTACAAATAATAGCAAAAGTGTAGCACTTACAAATGTGTTTGTGAATATTGATGAAGGTGACAATGCTTCAATTGTGGAAAGTGAATGGAAGCAGTCAGTGGCTACTTTAGGAGTAAATGAATCTCAAGAGTTTATCTGGAATATTAAGATTGATAGAACCAAATATTATGATGGAGGATCACACATTTTCACTGTTTATGCAGGATCTGATCAGACTGTGACAGCTTCAAAACAAGAGTCTATAGCTCTGGAAGCAGTGAATGAACGGAGTAATGAATTAAAATTTGAAACGGATGTTTGGAATTTTCACAATTTTTCAGAAAATAAAATTGATGAAACCCATAGAGAGCCTCATCCGATTACAGATAATGATAAGAATGCTTTTTTGTCCGGATTAAGTGCCTCGGATAGGGCAGCAGTCTCAGAAATGTTCTCAAATGGTTCTAATGGTCATTGCTTTGGCATGGCGTTGACATCTATTTTGAATAAAATGAATATATTTCACATTTCAGACTATTCAGATGTAAGTTCTTTAAGAGAAGCTAATTTAAATGACAGAATATGGTCTATACTTTGCTATTATCAAAATCTCCAAAACTTCAAGAGTTATTCGAGTATAGAAACGGATTTCATAGAAAATTATTCAACAGAAGAACAGATATCTATTTTGCATTCAAAGGCAGATGCAGTAAAAGAAGGAGGATGTCCAGTCTTATTTACATTTGGCTGTAATGGTTGGGGGGGGACATGCAGTAGTGGCATATGCATCTGAATCGGGTTCTTGGACGTATGATGGAGAAACTTATGATCATAGAATTTTGATTTATGATAGTAATGCTGCAAATGGAAAGAATATTCCAGTTCTTAATCCGATCTGGAACGAAGATTATTGTTTATATTTCAATGAAGGCACGAATGAATGGATTATTCCTGCGTATGCCACCTATATAGATGATGACACTAAGGAGATATTTCCTTGTATGACATCTACAAATTCAAATGCGTCCTTATATAATGCGTGTAATGAACTTGATAAATTGGATATTAAAAATTATAATGCTGGTTTCTATAATTATGTAGCTGAACTCAGATGTCAGAATGAAACCGCAATGCGTCTGGAAAATGGAACTAAGCAGTATGTGATTATGGGTAATTCTGGATCTGCCGATGGTCTGACTACTTATTATGAGGCAGAGACTATTTCTAATAGAAGTAATCCAGGTACACTTCATGTAATTCTCCCTGATGATAGTGAAGAGTATGTGATATCTACATTGTCTGGAAATGCGGAAGAATTAGATTTCAATATCATGTATAAAGATAAATTTATTTCCATTGCTGCCTCTTCCGCGGATGGCGCTCAATTTAGTCCAAATGGTGTTTTAAAGTTAATCGGTAATGAAGAAGATTTTAAAATTATTATAGCAGACGATGAGATTTCAGACGGAAAATTTGATACATACACATTCACAGGGGGTAATACAGGTGATATTACCGTAAATGTCACAAATGAGGAAGTTTTTGCAGAAGGTGAAAATTTGAGAGGACTCAAAATTGAAGCTTCGGAGAAAGATATAATTACTACGCTTGAAATTGAAAACGATAGTTCTGATGTCAGAATAGAACAAGAAGGTACAACGCTAACACCAATAGAAACAC
>JAUNPJ010000112.1 GCA_030536755.1 Eubacteriales bacterium
AATCGGCAGCATTGTGCTCTCCTGAGCGATTTCGATGTCTGATTTGAATCCCATACAAATACCTCCTTTAGCTTTTTGCTAATTAAAATTAATATTTATGCAAACAAGTACCCCACGACTTGCATACATCTTATAAAGTTTTACTGAGTGCCTTAAATGTACCGATGCAAACATCACCGGTCACCACTCTGTCTTCTGCTGAAAAACCGTCCGCAAAATTATCGGAAAACAGAATCTGTGAAGAAGGAGGAAATTCCTCATCACCTTCCCAGATAATAAATCTCACCCGATATCCATCAAACAGTTCCAGTTCAAAAGAAACATCTCCATATTTCAGCGGAAGTCCGCCAAGAATCTCGCCAATCTTTTTGAACTGCTCAGGCTTATTGCCGAATCCATAGGCCAGACGCAAAATACATCTTCCGTGAAACTGCTGTTGATAAACTTCCCCCCATGGAAGCTCACGGAATGTTTTGAAATCTGCAAAACGGATTGCTTTTTTACTTTCGAGCAGGTAACGCAGCACAAGAATTTTCGCGTAAATCATATCTTCCAGGGGATAATAGCCGTAGCTGTTCTCCTCATGGCTGATCACATAATCCGGCCATGTTACGTGATAAACAGTTCCAAGCAGTTTCACCGTAAAGCTATGTATTTCCTCGTCATACAGAATCTCAAGACGGCTGCTGATTTCCTTTGGATCTGCCTGTCTGTACAATTCCATATAATGCTCATATGGCATCTGCTCTTTGCTGTCTTTTCTGTAATTAAATTCAGTCATTCTTTTCTCCGATTTCCTCTCTTATTTTAAAGTCACAGACGGGAATAACGTCTCATCTGTATGAGGAATGAAGCAGGAAGCGACAAACTCATCCATATAGGTCGGCACGGTACTTAACTCCAGATAAGTCATATTCTGCGCCAGACTGTAAGTCTTTTTCTCTGCTTCCGTAGAAATCAGCATTGCATAGGCACCACAAAGTGAAGAGTTGCCAATATAATGGAACTTATCCTGCGGAATATCTGGGAACATTCCAATATTTACAGCATTTCTCATATTGATGCCGCTTCCGATTCCACCGGCTACATAGACATTCTCAATCATGGATACATCAAAATCAAGAGATGCCAGCATCGTACGAATTGCAGAGAAAATTGCACCTTTCGCTCGAACGAAATTGTCAATATCAACCTCTGTGATTTCTACATCTTTTACAGAACCTGCTTCTTCCTCAAAAGCAAGTACATAACTTCCCATACCATATTTGTCGTGACGAATACGCTTGCCCTCACGTACAAATTTTCCGTTTGGTCCAATAATGCCGCAAGTGAACAACTCACTGATCACATCAATGATACCAGAACCACAAAGACCGATTGGTTTTGTTCCTTCATCACCAATCACACTGTAGGAAGGTTCCATCGTATCTTTGTCAATCGTACATGCCTCAATCGCACCATCTGTCGCACGCATACCGCAGCTGATGTCACCGCCTTCGAAAGCAGGACCTGCTGAACATGCACAGCTCATCATAAAATCAGAGTTACCAAATACCAGCTCACCATTTGTTCCCAAGTCAATAAACAAAGAGAATTCCGGTTTATTCCAAATCATACTGACCAATGTTCCGGCTGTAATATCTCCGCCTACATAGCTTCCAATATTTGGTGCCACAATAATATGTGCATCTGGATTGACTGCCACTCCAACATCAGAAGCAAACAGAGAATTTGTCTTGAAAAACGCAGGAATATACGGTTCCATACGAACCGGCTCCGCATTAATTCCGGCAAACAGATGATTCATCGTTGTATTTCCTGCAATACACATACGGTAAATCCACTGTGGTTTGATTCCACAACTTCTGCACATCTGCTGTACCAGAGGATTGATCGTCTCATCAATCACAGCCTTCTGTAGACGATCTCTTCCGCCCGGCTTACCGGATTCAATAATACGATTGATAACATCCGCACCATAACGAATCTGGCCATTTCCAGAGGAAGCTTTTGCAAGAATCTCTCCATTTTCCATATTGATGATCAACGCAGATACCGTTGTCGTACCGATATCAACGACAAGACCACCTACAATAACATCCACATCCATCGGAAGGACATCGTATACAAACATATCATCCGAAGTAGTACGGATTACACATTTTACTTTAAAGTTGCTTTCACGGAGTACATCCGGAAGCTTATGTAAAACAGAGTACGGTATACGAACTCTTGGAATATTCAAATATTTACGAAGCGCTCTTGTCAAACGCTCATTGTCCGGCATTGTGTCATCCAGAGAAGGCACTGCCATCTCCACTTCTACAACATCCAGACTGTTTGTCAGATTAATTCCAGACATTTCAATATCATTTTTGGCTTTTTCAAAAATCTTAATCTCATCTTTGGAGCTAAGATCAGCCACTTTCATACGGTTCTTATAAGCAGAAGCAATATCAGGAACCATAACTTCTACTTCACCATTCACCTTACTGACACAAGCCAGTCTCCAACCCTGATTGTATTCCTCATCCGTAATATGGCGGGTTTTTTTGGAGTCCAAAGTACCGCCTACCAGGCGTACTTTACATTTACCGCAGGACGCATTTCCTGAACAGGGAGCATCAATGGCGACATTGGATTTACGTGCCACTTCCAAAAGGTTTTCTCCTTCTGTCGCAAAGCTCTCTACCGCACTGCCGTCTTCAAATTTAAATAACACCTTATACATGGTGAAATCCTCCTTTTGCGATTGTGAAATATCACAGAAAATTGCCGCCCACTCAATTTTCGTTTATATGAAAATAGGGATGGAGCAAAATGCTCGAAAACATGGCATTATTCCTCCATCCCCACTGTCGGATCAGAATCCGATCATTAGATCTCTAAGTAAGAATCTGCATATAATGTATTGTTCTTGATTACATCACAAGATTTAATTGTTTCCATAAGACGTAAGTCATTCGGATTAACAATCGCAGATGTAAGACCCTGCATCATACACATAGCAACCATTGCAGCGTCCATAATTGGTCTGATATGTTTTGGCATACCATTAGAGTTATTGGACAGACCACCTGTAGAATTCAGTCCCATGTCGGAGAACATCTTAATACACTCTAAGATATCCATCTGTTTGTCCTGCATTCCTTTTGTAACGAGGAACAATGGATCAAACCAAAGATCCGCTGGATCCATACCATGCTCCATACCTCTTTCCAGAAGTGTCTGGCAGTACATCATACGCTCATCATTGTCTTTTGCGATTCCTTCGCCGTTGCAAAGAGCGATAACGATTGCATCGTTTGCAGCTGCAAGGTCAACATACTCAATTCTTCCAGCAGCATCAGCAGAGTTAACGATTGGTTTTCCTTTAGAACGATTGTATACAGAGATACCAGCCTCAATAGCTTTTTTGTTAGCTGTATCAAGAGCCAGAGGAACGTTGTTGAACTCGCCCTGAAGCAACTGAACTGCCCATTTCATAATGTCTTCGCCATCATTTTCAGCAGGTCCAATGTTAACATCAAGGTAAGTAGCACCAGCATCTAACTGCTGTTTTGCTCTCTTTAAGATTGGTTCCGGATCTCTTTCTGCAAGAGCTTTATTGATTGACGGAGCTGTTGCGGAAATTCTTTCTCCAATAATTACAAATTTTGCCATACTCGTTCTCCTTTATTCATTAATTATTTTTCACAGGCGGCACTGGCAGGAATACCAGTGCCTTCCTGAAATTTTATTATGCTGTTAAGTCTTTTAAGAATTTTACCAA
Source organism: Eubacteriales bacterium (assembly GCA_030536755.1). GTDB lineage: Bacteria > Bacillota > Clostridia > Lachnospirales > Lachnospiraceae > JALFVM01. Next base: position 3,773 of record JAUNPJ010000112.1, read on the forward strand.
CTGTACGGCTTCTGTTGGTCCAACGATTACTTCCCATCCTGGAAGTTTTGCTTCGATATCGCCCTTCAGTACAGCAACTTTTCCTGGAATAACCAGTTTTCTGCAGTTAATCTTGCCCTCTACCTGCTCTTTGATGAAATCAGCAACAGTTGTAGAAGAAAGTTTACCAGCAGCCCAAGCTGTCAGTACAGATAAACCGCCTGCATCGCTGATCAACAGGTTACATGGAACACCAGAACGCTCCAACTCACCAGATACTACGAAATATGTAAGAGCAAAGTCAACCGTTGTCAGGCAGATAGAATCTGCATCACCACCGTTGATTGGATAGATACCCGGCTCAACTTTCATTGGTTTCTGAGGATCTGTAAATACGTTCTGACGAAGTCCGAACAGTGGCAGAGCCTCTGCATATGTCATCTCCTGCATAACGATGATAGAACCATATTTCATTGTGAATAAGGATGCAAGAGCTTCCTGCATATATTTGTCATCCATAGCAACTTTCGCAGTGTTCACGATTGCCGGATAACCAAATGTTCTGTCACCATCTTTGATTGCCGCACGACGGATCTGAACTGCATTTGCAAATGTAGTCTTCATATCAGCGCCTGTTGCATCAATTACCAGGTTTTTGTTGCCAGCTTTCTCAAGTGCTGCAACTGTATCATAAATCTCATTTAAGTCTGCTCCGCCAACTCCGAGAACAACGCCAGCTGCTGTAGCAACTTCGTTCATAGCCTCGTAGTTAGAAGCGTTTGCTCCGTTTAATACTGGTTTGCCATCTTTGCAAACTTCCAAAGCTGCTTTTGCAACTTCAACATCGCTACATCCAAGAACAAGAGTTTTGCCTGTAGCAGCAGCTTTTTTCACGATGTCAACATATGCATCCTGTCCATTGTCAGCATAGTTCACATAGATCATCTCTACATGCATTCTCTCACCGATACGGTCATAATCAACTTTTCCGATCTCAGCGATTTTAGCATCTACTGCTGCAGCATCCATGCAGCTGCAGAGAGCTACTGCATATCTTGGTCTGCTTACAAATGTTTTCTCATGTCTGAACAGAACAGTCTCACCGCCAAGTGTATACTCAGCATCGCCTGTGCCGACTTTGATTGTCTTCATTGGAGGAGCTGTAGCCTCAGATAACTGAGCAAGAGCCTCTTCGGACATATATGGGCAAGCAGAAATATCAACTGCACCCTGAGCAACTTTCATAGAGAAAGCCATACATGTCGGGGATCCACACTCCTTACAATTTTTCTTTGGTGTCATCTTAAAAATTTGAATACCACTCAGTGCCATAATTTTTATCCTCCTATACTCTATCTATTACACTAATTCTTTGATCATTTTTGAAATGGTTGCAACAGACTGAGGATGTCTTAAGATAACAGCGTTAGAACCAGCAGCTAAATCTGCAGCAGCTGTCATAATTTCCATACTGATTCCTCTTTCTTCTGCCGGGCCCCACTCAGGCATATCTTCTTCAGAAGCAACGGACTCTTTTACTCCCCATGTCTCGGAAGAAACCGGTGTAATAATAGGCATCTGGAGCATAGCATCATCCTGAGATAATGCAGCACCTTTGATACGATCCATAGTGGATACTACATACTCATAACCATAACCAACAGTAGCTGTACCAATGTTCATAACAATTGCCTCAGGTTTTACACCTAATTTTGTTGTCATAACGTTCAGCTGTTTTGCAAGGTTGATATCTACAGCAGACTCACATCCTACAATCTGATCATAAGCCAGACCAGCAGCTGCGCCTACTGCTTTGTAGTTCTCTTCTTTTGCAGGCATAACAACAGCATTTTTGCCCTGAAGTGCCTCTGCAACTTTTGTAAGAAGTTCTCCATCTTTCTCCACGTTCTTGGATCCTTCCACAACTAATGGACAATCAACTGCAGCAGCTACTTCTTTAACTAAAGCAACCAGCTCTTCTACTGATTTGTTCTCTCCGTTTGGATCTCCGCCTTCCAAACTGAGTGCTACGAAATCAGCACCTTCCATCTCAGAAGCTTTTTTAGCCATATCTGCAATTGTTGCACATCCAGCATAGTAGTCTTTGATTCCTGCACATGCATTCTCAAAGCCCATATCTGTGATTTCTACACCAACCTTAGGTGCATTCTCGATAGGAGCATCAAAAGAATATAATGGGAATACATTTTCTCCACCAATTTTGATTGCTTTTTCTCCGCTACCGATTGTTACTTCATTAATCTTTGCGTTGAATGTTTGTGGTTTTTGATTAAACGGCATCTTCAATAGCCTCCTTATATATTTTTTCTTTTACAATTATACAATAAAATTCCATTTTTTTCTACCCCTGATGGGGGATATTCTCATAAAAATGTAATTTTGTTAACCGCCACAAGGGAATGCCGGCAGGCATTCCCTATGCGGGATATTCTTACATCATTGGATCCATTCCAAGTGCCGGATGTCCTTTTTCTGTCAGGAACTCTACCAGTGCTT
>JAUNPJ010000043.1 GCA_030536755.1 Eubacteriales bacterium
TTAATACGGTTTGAAACAGCTTTTTACCGAAAGCTTTATTAAAGTGCGCCTTTTTGAGGAATTTTCTGAACTTTGCATAAAAGTTACACTATGCATTTGCCCCACCCCCGCATAGTTACTATGTTTTCGAAGATTTAGTATAACTTTTATGCAAAGTTCAGAAATTTGTTTTATACAACTTTCAGCCTCTTGTAATATTCTTTCGTTTTTTTCTGCTTCTTTTCTTAAGTTGACGTTAGGTTGACCACATTGGGGTCAGGTACTCAAAAAATACTCGTTATTTATTATTTTTCCAATTCTGAAAGTATCTCATCCAGTCTGTCCAACAAGTAGGTGGATGGATCTTCCAAATCGAGCTTCATCTTGTTCATTTTAATCAAATCCTCAGTATCCAAGAGAATAATTAACTTTCCATTTTCTCTCAGACAACCTTTTGCCGCCCAGTAAGCATGTTCATCATAACCATGTGCTGCAATGATTATTCCTACACTTCGCAAAGCCTTTGCGTATAGATACTTCTCTGTAGTATATACTTCTTTTTGAGTTATAGGTTCCTTGTAATTCTTGAACTCAAAAATCACATATTTCGACTTGAAATATCTTTCAAGGATTGACCAAAATGTTTTTTGATTTTCATCTTTGATTCGGCAAAGAAGATCAAACCTATACAAATCATTATTTGATTTTTGTTGTTCGCTCCACAATGCTAAATCTTCAGAAAAAATATTCTCTAAAAGCTTCTGGCATAATACCTCATATGTTCGCGCCATCGGCTTTCCTGCTTCACATAGAGCCATCTCTGCAATTAATGAATTCGTGTAATCATCATGTTGAAAACTGTCAAACTGAACAAATCCTTTTTGCGGCTCTATGTCAGCAACTGTAAATGGCAATATTGCTATTAATTCGTTGCGCAATTCGGTTCGATATTGTACAGCAAATAACAAATTCGCAATATCTATCAGAATTAAATCTGGATATTCTTCTTGATAATGGCTTCTCTTTTTTTCGTCAATCTGAAACGCTGTTACCAATATCGGTGTCATTCCACAAGATTGCCCAATGGTATAAATTCGTTCAACAGCTTTTTCAATTAGCTGTGAGTATTTTACCTCAATACAATAGCTGTTGCCCTCTTTCTCAGCTACAATATCAATATCCCCTGATCGTTGTTCTAATTGAACATCTTGCTGTATGGCATACCCAGCTTCACTAAATATTTTGGCAATAATGTTTTCAAACATATACCCGCTTCTTGCATCCAAGAATTATTCACCTCATCTCTCGTGCTATTTGTTTTCTATTGTATACAGTTGCTACCCTTCGATTGAGATTTCATAGAAACTTACAGTGAATTGATTTCCTTTTCTAACTCCCTGATCACTTCCATAACTGCCTCAAAGGAAGGAACATCACCATAGAGCATATCCCTCATGTCCTCATAATCTGCAGCAAGGGCCACAAAACGGAACTCTGGTGGAATCAGCTTCAGCGTTCCCGGAACAGCTTCTGGATATTTTGCCCATGCTCTCGGATAAAACTTCATTTTGAAATCGACCACAGTTTTCAATAGGTCCGCCCGAGCAAAAGCCTCATCTTTAACAGGCGTCATAGACATACGGTACAGATCATAGTAGTGCCGTGAGTATCGCTGGGGCATTTCCAGATGTTCTGGTCTGTTTGCTTCATGATGCAGAATCGTTGCTTTTTCCCAAAAAGTCCGTTCCGGAGCAACTGTCAGAATTGCCGAATCTTTTTGCTCGAAGATTTTCGGATAATAGGTCGCAGCATAAGGTTCAATCTTAGCAATTTTTGCCGGGGTCCACGCTGCCAATGCACCAATTTCCAGACGAATGACCTGCAAAGTCGATGCGTTTGTAAACAGGTGTGGATAAGCAAAAATAACGGTCTGCTTTTCTTTTTGATCTATGTAGATGTTTGCCTCGCAGCCAAGTTCACGAGATATTTCTGTCTTAATAGTTGGGCAAAATTGTTCTGCAAGAAAAATCTCTGCCCGTGCATTGGCCTCTTTGTTGAAGGCATCCTGCTTAGTGTTGGAGCGCTTTTCCCAAGGTTCATCCTTGCCATAGCCCAATACCCGCCAGTCCAAGATCAGGTCAATATCCTCAGAAAAACGGCTAATTAGATTAAACGCTTTAGAAAGACTTGTACCACCCTTGAATGTGATCGAATTTCTCCATAGACAGCGATGGAACAGATAGTCCAGCGTAAAGCATACCCAAAAGTCTTTTTCCACAATGGCATCATTTAGGCCCATCTTGTCTGCTGTATTTCGGAACAGCTCCCGCCGGTCATTCTCCGACAACCGTGCTATATTTCTCACCGTATGTCACCTCCACAAATTTTCCGAATTGTATCATAAACCCAATCTGTAGATTCCGCTGCCTCTTTCAAGCAGGCTTGCTTTTCATCATCAGACAGTTTCTCTGAAAGAGTTTTTATAATATCTGAAGTTACATTGGACCTTCCAAGTGTCTTTAATGCCTGAATAACCAAGCTTGTCATATAAGATAATCCGGTGATTTCCTTATTGGTCCTATGCTTAAACTCCAACTTCGTAGAATTCCACTCATAGGTCTTGTATGGACCGTCGCTAATGTAGGACCAAACCGCAGTTACCTGTGTGGATAAGCCCAGTAGGTTAAGGGCTGTATTTCCGCATGGAGCAACAGTCCAGTGATAGCTTCGAGCCAATGCTTTTGCAACTGCATCTGGATCCGCTGCAACATATTCTTCAAGCAACTTACTGTATTTTGGCTTTTCATAAACACCTTGCAATATTCTCCTTAACGTTCCATCATTTACAAGACGATAGATGCTTTGGCGAATTGTATTGGTATCTGCAATATCTGCAAAATCCGATGTTACGAAAACAGTACCATCTTCAGCAGAAAGAACTCTTTCGCGTATTCCGCTCATATATCCATTTGCCATAGTCCCTCACCCCTTTCCTTTGTAACGAATATTATATATTATTCGTTACATTTTTGCAACTGCATGGGAAGATATATTTTCAGCATTCCCAAAAGAAGCATCATACATACAACAAAAAATACCCAATGGCCGTCTTTTTTATAACGGATAATATACATTATTCGTTACATTTTATGATTGCTCAATTATTCTTATAACAGAAACCGGTACTTACTGCCATCAAAATATCTCCTCGTTCAAAGTATTCTCAATTTCTACCCATATCAGCTTTATTCTAAATTCAAGAAACGGCCCGGATTGTTCCGAGCCGTTAAAATCAGATTGCTTTGATTTTTTTGAGGTAAGCCACCGCATCCGTATGTCCGCGGAAGTAAAGCTGCAGGCGCTCCATATCATCCAGCTTTCGGGATAACCGAAGACATTGAACAAAGGCAGCGTGTTCCTCTGCGGTCAGATGAATCTCACCTTTGTCCTCCATCACTTTCATAATACACGGGAACCGCTTTTTCAGGTCAGAGATCTGCTGTTGAATGTCTGCGTATTCTTCGCTGGTTTTCCGCAGATCCGTTACAATATCGCTGTCGATCTCCGGGAAGGAATCCTCCAAGCGGGAGGGCAAATCGAAATATGTGTCACTCATAGTTTTCACTCCTGTTTTTCTTTTACTATACCCATAGGGCAGGGCAATATCAAATGTGCAATTTCATTTCTGCTCTGCAAGATTGATGACCGGCTTGCCTTGCTTTTTCGCGTATTTGACGGTTTCATAGGCACCGCCAAAATCCCGGAACAGATAGGCGATCAGGCAATCGGCTCTGTCCACCAACCAGCGGTTACGCTTTTGAATCGCGGCTTTGTAGTGAACGCCGCACAGTTTCTCTGGAATAATGATTTCATCATAGAGACCACATTGGGGTCAGGTACTCAAAAAATGTACTGGTAAAATCAGTATAGTTAGTCACATCCGTCAAGGTCTTCATGGCAAACATCTCTTCACTCTGCCAGTTGCCCTTATGCGTCCACTTTATCTTGCGGATGTTCGGATATTCACCATCGTGATTTTCGTCATACTCATAATCAGATTCTACAATGCCACGGCCAAGAATCTCACTCCGCCCACGCTTTGCAAATATCACATCTCCAGGCTTAAGGTCATGAACAAACTGCCATACAGCATGAACAGAATTCTTGTATGATGAATCTCCTCCATGAATATCACGGAGCTTCTGTGCCATCTCTTCTTTGCTGGCATAAGTATTCAGGTCACCCAGCTCATCCCAGCCAAGTCCCATAATGCCTGCAGCATAAAAATCCTCCCACATGGATGCACCTTCACCCGGTGCATAGAGCCAATAATGTACGGTATCTACATCCGCATCACCCAAAGAATTTTTTTCTTTGTTTTTCGCAGCATTATCTGCAACACCATTTTTAAAGATCTCGGATGCCAATTCATCTGTCATCTCAACAGACTGCCCCTTCTCCGTCAGCGTCCAGATCCCATACACTTTATTATCAATATACCCAGCTTTAACCAAATAGCTTCTGGCAAAAGCAACCTCATTCTCAAATTTATTTACGTTATTCTTACCGCGTGTGGCATTTACCTCTTCATCGGAAAGATGCTCGTTCTCAATGATCCGTTTTCTTGTATCCTCAGGTGTCGCTGCCCCTCCAAGATCCCGAAGTGCCTGAAGGACGGGTCCAAACCATCTCAGGAATGCCGCATTTGACTTTCCAGATTTAGCTTTCTTCTCCATTTCACCCTTCTCGACAGACACAATCCATGCTTTATGTGAAAGCTCCGGGAAAGAAGCATAACCATATTCTCCGGACTCAATGGCTGCTTTGCACTTATCACGGATTGAAAGATACTTCTCCGCAGTCGGAACGGACTTCATAGACTTCATCTCTGCGACCACATTAGCGGAGATATTAGCTGGATTGCTCATAAATTCTCTGTTGCGTGAATCCATATTGATATAAGTATATGGACGGATCCAGTACAGTCCCATTGTCAAATTCCAACGAATAGCAAACTGGGACTTGACCTGATCATAAGCAGACATGAACAGACTGCGATTTTCCTGTGTGTCAGTATCAGCAAAATTGATAGCTGCTTCAAACACCTTCCAAAGATTATCAATATCATCGTCCTTACGGCGCTCATCACCCTCAAAAGCATAGAATGTAGCCATCATGTTGTTCAATACCGGTATGCCTGAGAAATCATCAGGGATTTCTGCAGTGATACCGAATTCCAAGGCAATACCGCCTAGAATCGTAATACGATTAGTGTCGGTTATACCTTTATTAAACAATCCGAATACAGTGAACGGATCAATATCCTTTGGAACATTATCTTTTTCCAGTTTCGGCAATTTCATCCCGATATTGGAATACACCGCTTGAAGTTTCGCAATAAGCACACTCCTATCTTTCCTGTATTCTAATAATTTGGTGGCGAACTCCATATAAAAGTCTGCCCATTTGAATTGTTTCGACATGCTTCCTGCCTCCTTGAATTCTTTTTTTATGAATGCAATTCCCTATATAGCTTGCCTGCTAATGCGGCCTGCACTGTATGGTATTTCTTTGCATCCAGGAACAACTGCTTATATGCCTCTGTATTCTCAGCATATGCAGACATTGCCGTCTCATCGAAAATGCTAGGGAACACGCTCCGGTCATAGACCTAGCGGTCATCCGTCTGGGAGAGACAATGGGATCAGGTACTCAAAAGACATTTTGGAAGGAAAATACAGGTTCTCCCCAGTTGACACGTAATCCTTGTGTAACATGAATAGTTCTCTCCGACACCGCAGAGCCACGTGAAATCTCGCCATTACGATAAACCCGTGTGTTGCCTTCCCCTCAGACAACAGAGTCGGCACTCTGAGTTATGGGATTTCGGTGCTCTATAGCTATCCCTATTACCTTGCTGTCTACGCTTAGCATATGACGTTACCGCCATACACCCAAGACTCGCTTCAAATGCTGTGGCTAACAGCTTATTCGACAGGATTTCCACCTGCCGGATTACGCACCCTTAGCTGGGCGCACTACCTGACCCCTGATGTTTTGTGAAATGAGTTGAACATCCTGACTGACCCTTATGTTTCAATTAATCGAGTAGAAAATCACCCAATTAACTGCTCCCCAATCTGAACCATTTTTTCATACCAATCTTGAAATAATTCATGTCCTGCAATTCTCTGAGGATGATAGAAAGATACTACAGGTGTTGACTTATCTTTTTCATCAAACTTACAGTAAAAGTAGTTAAAACCATTTTTTGTTTGTTTCCACTCACTTAATGCATTTTTAGGTAATATTTCTTCGTACAATAAATCAGCATTCTTTCCAGTACCTCTTCCACAACAAATGATGATATCTGGCTTATATAACAACAACTGTTCCAGCAAAAACCCTTTATCATTTTTTGCATAGGAACGAATTATTTCGTCATTCGCCCGACTGCTGCCACCAACTTTTTTGAGATTAATAAAACTCACTTTCGATAACCAAAATGTTTTATCTGCTTTAGAAATATATTTAGGATATTCCCCCTTTTCAAGAAGAGCTTTGGTCCATCTGGCAATATTGTTCCATGTTTTCCAATAGGTTGATTTTGGTTCTGACATAATCCACTCGCATAAATCTACGGTATGATTCTTCCAATTCGCTTCTTTCAATACAAAGGTAATTTTTATTTCTTGTTGATTCCAAACATTTTCATCAAATATCCCATCTGCGACAAAAGAATCATAACCTCGTCTCTCTTTCCAGTGTTTAAAGAGTTCTCGTTCTTTTTCTTTAATAGACATACCCGCTTATCCTATTCTTTTATTCCATCTTCCTAAGGCACCAAAAAAATAATGCCCTGTAGGCTTTTCTACCTACAGAGCATTATAACATAATCTTATGCAATTACAATTCTTCCAGCCAGCATTTTACTTGTCGAGAGCACTACCTGACCCCAATGTGGTTCATTCTGATATTACTTATTCATAATAGCTGCCTGATGAATAATGTGGTGTGAATTCTACATTATAGTTATCCAATTCCACATCCTGATCATCAATCCAAAAATCGGCATTTGCCTCTACACCAGGCTTCCAACTTTCAAGATTTCCACCAGATCCAGTAGTGATAATGCTTCCTTTAGCATCAACAACATTAGCATCAACATAGAAATACTCAAACGTAAGATCCGTAGTGTTTTTCATTTTTAATCCAAATGTTTTATATCCCCACTCATCTTTTTTCACAGTTATTTCAAAGGATTGGCACATCTCAGCGACATCAGCCTTAACTTTGTTATTTGCTGCTACTGCTTCTGCGTCAACCATAAGATCATCTAATGTATCCTGATGTTCTTCATCTACAGTTAATCCATATTCTGAAATCATTTTTTGAAGAAGAATTGTTCTATTCGCATAAACTTTACCCCATTTATCCGAATATGCTGAATAATTAACTGTGTACTGTTTTGTTGCTTCCTGAGCTTCTTTCAGATAATCAATATACTGTCTTGCATCGTCTTGAAGTTCAGTATTGTCAAAGGTTTGATCGTAAAACTGTTCTACTTGATCTAATTCGATCTGACAAAATTCTCGATATCTATCTGGATCTTCTCCTACTTCACCATTTTCCTCATATTCATCATTTTTATCCCAACGAGCCATTAAGCCTTTTGAAAGTGCTCTCATGAATTTGCCATCAACGGTTAATTCATAATTACATTTTTCGACCCAATCTTCAGAATCATTATAATCCTGGATGCCCTCAAAAATTTTCAAAGCTTCCTCAAAATTCTCGCTCGTAAATGCTACATTTCCTTCCTGGTACTTACATTCATTTACCAGCTCTGCTGAATCTTCATAATCTCCTAACTCAGCAAAAATAGCTTCAGCCTCTACATAATTCCGGTTGTTTAATAATTCCTGGGCCTTAGCATAATCTCGGGAATTTTTAGTAACAAAAAAAGCAACCACCGCGATAATAGCGATAGCACAAATGACACCAGCAACAATAATGCCAGTCTTCTTATTAGCTGGCTTCTTTGCGTTTTCCGACTCTGTTTTACTCTCATTTGTTAAATCAGTAGGTACAGTTTTATTATCCCCTTCGTCGTTCGCCTCTGAGGACGCTAGTGTGCTGACAAATTGATTTCTAAAACAAAATATTCTCAAGTCTGACCCATTTTCATGAGTCAAACTTTGGATATAATGAACGAAGTTTTGTCCTTGCATCTTCTGCTGTGAAATGCCAATTGACACTCCTGCGATTTCGGTTTCGTCTGCTTTCCCATGCAGAAAGTTCTTCTGATAATTTCTGGATATCATCAATCCTTCGGTCAAGACATTGTCTGGTCATAGCATTTAATTCAATTTCTGCGATATTTAACCAGCTCCCATGTTTTGGTGTATAGTGGATTTCGAGACGATTTGCCAGTGCAGCGGCTTCCGGGGCAGGAAAACTCTGATATAAAGATGCTTTGGTATGTGTATTCAGATTATCCATGACAAGAATTATTTTTTCATAATCTGGATAAACTTCTGTGAGAAGATAACGGATTTCTTCCGCCCAGTCCTGTCTGGTCCTCTGCCGACGGACGCTGACATGGCGGTAATCCGCAAGTGTCTCTGTGAATACAAAAATACTGCAGGTTCCACAACGGATATATTCAGAATCCAGCTTTTTGACATCTCCGGGTTTGATTTCCAGAGGTTCCCTTGCTTCTCCGAGAAGTTGATATGGTTTTTCGTCCATGCAAACAACCGGAAGATTTTTGTTATACGGAAGAGAATATATATGAAGGATGTCCTCCATACAGGCCACAAATTCGGCATTTTCTTTGGGTGGGATACACCAGTATTCGTTCATATGAGGCTTAAGTTCATTTTTTTTAACATCACACGAATGGTTTCCTTACTGACTGGTTCAGCTACGCCCTTTTTGTTCACTTCTTCTGTCAGCAGTTCCAGTGTCCAGCGGGCATGACCTTCTGGCGCTTCGCCGCATGCAAGTTGGATCACATGGGCCTCCAGTTCACCATTTGTTTTACGTGGACGAACAGACGAAGGATTAAAATGATGAGAGATCGCAGAATCCAGTCCGTTCTGGGAATAATTACGTGCCGTTGCTACAATCGTAGTTACGGTTGTGTTTAATGCGGAAGCAATCTGTCTGTGGCTTAAATTGGAATTGTTTTTATTATCCAGAGCCAGAAGAATCAAAACACGTTTGGAAACACGTGCAGACAGAGTATTATCGTTGCTCATTGCCAAAAGTTTTTCTTTCTCTTCCTGACTGAGAGAAACTGTATATTGAGTATGACGTCCCATATAAATTTCCTTCTTTCGTAAATGGATTTTGATATGTATATGGTATCACACTTTGCTTTAGAAATCAATCTGTCGTCACACTAGGGCACATCTCTTGTAATTAAGAACCGTCACTTCAAAGTCCTGAGACTTCAGTGGGGGCATGTTATCACTTTACAATCATATCCAGTTGTTTTCTGATTTTCGGTGCAGCAGGTAGCTGATTGTTCCCTTTTTCCAATTCAGGACATAAAGCGACAGATAAATCGCAAAATTTGTAAGTGAAATAGGTACTGATCCAATGGGAATGGATAAAGGTGCGACAATACAGGTAACTGCTGTCATCAGTGCAGTTACTGCCATTGTATAGGTTTTTGTATTTCGTATAGTATTGGTATGTTGTTTATTCATAGTTATAACTGATTTCTTTTTATGCTGATTCAATTTCATAAGTAAATCCTGCGTCAGTGATGGACTTAATCGTATCTGCGATTCCCTGTCCGTCTGCGGTAAGATATCCAGATGCAAAAATAGAATCTACGACGCTTAGAAGTTTCTTTTCTTCTCCTTTGAAATAAACTTCTCGGCCTGCAGCACAGCGAATATCGGACTGTGGAAGCAGAAGTCTTGCAAGACATAGAACCTTCATACAGTAAGATGTAGTGAGGACGGAGATGTCTGTATGTTCAAGAGGGGTTCCCGGAATTGGAAGCAGAAAGTTAAGTGGAAGAGCTTCGGGGCGAATTTCACGCAGTTCCAGAAGCATGTCTACAACATCCTCCTTGCTTTCTCCCATACCGATGATACCGCCGCTGCATATTTCAAATCCGAGTCGCTGCAGCATATGTATATTTTCCACACGTTGTTCAAAGGTGTGGGTGCTGCAAATATTGCTGTAGTAGGAGCGGCTGGTGTTTAGATTGTGGTTAATTCGGTCAAGTCCGGCATCTTTAAGCATTCTCGCCTGCTTTTCTGTCAAGAATCCGATAGAACAGCAAAGGTGGGTGCATTTTTCTTTCATGATACGGATACGCTTTGCCAGTTCTTCAATTTCCTTATCTGCAAATTTCATTCCGCTAAGTCCGATGCAGTGTCGGGACAAGTGATTTTCATTTACAAGATCATTGTCCTGGTAAAGTTTCTCGTCAGATACCCATTTGTACTTTTCAATTTCTGCTTTGGAACGGCATGACTGAGCGCAGTAGGCACAATCCTGAGAACAATTACCACTTCGCGCATTTGTTAGTATATGAATACTGACATGATTGCCTTTATATTTTCTGCGAAGTTTCTCAGCACGTGCGATAAGTTCATTTAGCTGTTCATCTGGAGTATTGAGAATCTGAATTGCTTCTTCACGGGAAATTACAGGATTCTCAATTGTTTGAAGTTCAGAAATCATAATAGTAATACCTTCTTTGAAATTTTATAAAGCACTTTAGATTCTATCATAATAGATGTTTAATTGTCAACTAAATAAATTTAACGGTTTACAGTTTGTGTAAGATCTTTATGACAATGTCTAGGTATATTAACATGTGTCATCTCCTATATAGAAAATGGCTGTGGCGTAAGAAGAGAAATTTCGGTAAATTGTTTTGCTGTACAGCGCAGTTCCTGGATAAATGCAGACAGTAACGGATTGGGCTGATGCTGGTCATTTAAAATGGCATAGCAGGTGCGTGGTTCTGGTGGATTTTGTACAGGGACAATACGGAAGCAGTCTTTCTTTGCGAGTGTCTGTGCCACGGTAGCAGGAACGATTGCCCAGGCATTTTTCAGTTTCAGAAGCTGCTCCAGAAGAGACATATTGTCCAGAGATACTTTTAAATCGGAATGACTTCCAAACCAGTAATCATGCCACATAAGAAAGGTATTGCTCCAGGGAATATAGATTTCGTCGGTGCTGTTTAATTCTGAGGGCAGAACCGGAGATTGATACGGAGCATCTTTGTAGCAGATGAATACGAGATTTTCTTTAAACAAAGGAATGGTGTGTACTTTTTTGAAAAAATGCGGATTGGTAATAAAACCAAGATCCACCTCTTTGTTTTCCACAGCCTTATAGGCGGCATTGGAGCGCATTGTGACCAGATTCAGACGGCAGCTTGGATTCTCTTTTAGAAAATTGGCTGTCACTCTGGGCATGAAGAAAAGATTCAGGCTGTCTACATTTGAGATACGAAACGGTGTGGAGGGGCGTTCCAGATGGATGGACTGTGTTTCTTTCCAGAGCTGTTCCCATTTTTGTGCGATAGGGACGAAACGTTGTCCTGCCGGGGTCAGTTCAATGGAACGTATTCCTTTGTGCCTTACAATTAATTCTGCACCGAGTTCTTTTTCCAGAGCATGCAGGCGATGGCTGAGTGCTGGTTGGGATATGTACAAAATTTCAGCTGCTTTGGACAGAGAAGGTGCGGAAGCGATGGTTAAAAAGGTTTGGATATCTGTAAGATTCATGATAAAAACTCCTTAAATATAAAAGATAATTATATTATATAAATAAAATATCAAATTTACAATATATTCTGAGCGTATTATAATTCCAGATAGCAACAGAAAGATGCTGAAAATTGGGAAAGTCAGGATATAAAAATGAAAGAAAATATGGAGAGATGGATACATTTTAATATGGCATTGATTGGAGGTTTTATTGGGGGATATGCCATCCTGAACCACTGTGATTTGTTTGGTTCGGCACAGACTGCAAACATGATTTCTATTGCAATGGATGCAGCGGGAAGAGCAGATTCCAACTGGCTGGTGCGCATCATTGGTTTGCTTGTTTATGCAGCAGGTCTTATGAGTACGGTATTCATTCCTTATAAGATAAAAAAGATTAACATGAAGCTGTTCAGTTTGATTGTGGATGCTATTGCATTAACGGTTGTCGGGTTCTTTCCCGCAGGGATGAATCATTTTCTTGCGCTGTATCCATTGTTTTTTGCAACCGCGATACAGTGGTGTTCTTTTAAGGGAGCAGATGGATTTGTCAGTTCCAGTATTTTCTCTACCAATAATCTTCGCCAATGTACGACATCTTTTGCAGAATATTTTTGTACGAAAGATCAGGAAGCACTGCGTAAGGGAAAGTTTTTTGGCAAAGTATTGATTTCTTATCATATCGGCGTTATGGTATCATTCCTTTCCTGTCAGGCATTTGGGCTGAAAGGTTCCTGGATTGCATTAATTCCGGTTTGTACGGCGATGCTTTTGGTGTTAGAGGAAAGCGGAAGCAAGGTGAAAGTGCTGCCTGTATAGCATCCCCTATCCTTTAGGTGTGGAATCATTATATAGAGTTGGGATACATTTGGTACAGCAGATCGTGTAAAATAAGAGTAGAACAAAAAAGAAATAATGTGTGGGGGATTAAGTATGGGTGAAATTAATTTGAAAATGCATAAAATCTATCAGGAATTGATGGAGAGTATGACCGGCATTGTGAGAAGTCAGGAAGATGCATTCTGGATTTTTTGGAGCAATGTGGCACAACTGGTAAATCAAAGCGATATGAGATGTAAAAATGATTGTTTTGGTATGCTTATGAGCACAATTAAAGGTGATAATTGTATGTGCAACCATATTTATTTTTCTGTTGAAAATGGACAATCTGATTATAATAATTGGGAATATAAAAGAATATTGGAGAAATATGCTTTTTCTGATCAACTTGATCAACTTGGTCGATTTTGGAAAGAATTGATTAGAGAAGAGAAAATATCAAGGATAATGAGAGTATATGGGTGGCTGGATATATTTCAGAAAAAAATTATTCCATTTGTGGATAAATATATAGGTGATTTTGAAGGTCAATGGGGTGAGGCGTCTGAATTGAATAAAGAAAATTATTTAAACAGAGAGCGGCGAATTACAAAAATAAAAAAGTCTTTTAAAAAGCTTGAAGATAAAATGTTGGTGGTGTGTGAGATTATCAAACTTAGATAGGAGATGTTTATGCTTACAGAAAGATTTCAATTGATTGATGAACAGGGAAACATATTGATTAGTAAAAAGAAAATGGAAAGGTTATTTTTGTGGCTTGCGGACAATGAGTTTTTTGTGAAAAACTCAAATGTAATATTGCAATTAAGGGAAGAGACAACAAAAGTGTTTTGTATGGAAATAAACAAAGAAACTACAATTCAAGAAGCGCAAGATGCTTGGAAAAAATTTAATGGATATATTTAGAAGATGACAGGAAATAGTAAATTAAAGATTATATGTATATTAGATATAATGAGAAAAACAGATGAATTTCATCCACTTAATACAACTCAGATTGCGAAAGAACTTCTTAGTTATGGAGTTAAAGCAGAGCGTAAATCTATTGTTAGAGATTTGGAATGTCTTGAATCGGCAGGATACTCTATTATGAAGTGTGAAAATCATAATCAAGGATGGTATATGTCAGATCAGGAGTTTGAAGAATATGAGCTTAAAATGTTGGTAGATGCAGTAGCTTGTGCAAAATTTATGACTTTGGAAGAAAGTCGTATTTTGATTAAGAAATTGAAAAAACTGGCAACCAAAGAGGGCGAAAAGTTAATTGATGCAACAATTATTATGGATCCGGCACTTAAAATTGTTGATGGTAAATTTAAATTGAAGTACGATTTAGTGATGAGGGCGATTACTGAAAAGAAACAGATTCGTTTTCAGTATTATGAGTTAACCTCAGGAAATAAAAAAATTTACAAAAGGAATGGTTATGTATATCAAATCAGTCCGTATTATCTAGCCTTAGTGGGAGATGAATACTTTGTTTTGGGAAATCCGATTACACATGATCATGTAACACATTTTCGTATTGAAATGATGGCAAATGTGGAAATCATAGATAGACGAATTCGTCCCATGAAAGAAATTATAGAATTGAAAGAAATTGGAGTGTCTAAGACGATAGGGGAATATATTCGAGAAAATGTTAATATGTGGACTGGAACTTCAACAATGGTAAGACTTCGGTGTATGAATGGATGCAGGCATGATTTAATGGTGAAGTTTGGTAAAGATATTATTATGACAGATAGTGGTCCAGATGAATTTGTAGTCAATGTTAATGTTACAAATAATGAAGGTTTTTATCAATGGCTGGCAGCGCATGGACCTCAAATAGTACTTGAAAGCCCGAAGGATATGAGGCAACACTATATTGAGTATTTAAAACAGACATTAGAAAATTATCAATAAGGAGATGTCAGGAATGAGTAAATTTTCTTGAATATATAACGAGTAAACAAATGAAGGAGAGTAAATTTGGATTATAAAGAGTATTTAAATTTAAAAAAAAGTAATGCGTTTATAGAATTGAATAAGTATTATACGCAGGAAACATTTTTGGATGTTCTTGATGTTGCAAGAAAGGAAAATACTCATAGTAGCTTTATTAGATGGATGTTGAATGATAAAAGTACGCATGGATTGGGGACAGTGCCATTGGAAAGGCTTTTGGAGACGATATGCCTTGCAGAACAAAAACTATATCAAAAAAATGAAGTCTATTTAAATCACAGAGATCTTCACAGAATGAACTTATTTTCTTGGCAGAATAAGGAATATCTTGAACAGATTAAGTATGGAAGATATAAAATAGAAGATCTGAGAATTAAGACAGAAGCAGTCCTTGACAAAAAACGCAGAGCGGATATTATGCTGGGATGCAGAATCCTCTTTCGACAGGAAACGAAGTATCTGGTACTCTTGATCGAGAATAAGATCAAGAGTACCGAACACACGAATCAAACAAAGGAGTACGAAAATGCTGTATTTAATTTGGAAACATTGATAAAGAAGATGAAAGAATTGTTTGACGATGACAATGCCACAATTGATTTTTCTAACGCACAGGAACAGGACTTTATTATCTGTTGTGTCTTTTTAAATGCCTGCAAAACTTCAGAAATTAAAGATGCTCTAAATAAGAAACAGCAGAAATCAGAAAAGATACTTCCGATGAGTAAGCAGTTTATTGCTTTGAATTATCAGTATCTTCTGGATGGTGTGATTGAACCGATACATAATATTTGTATAAATGAGGAGGCAAGATGTAGATTCGATGAATATATTCGATGTCTTGGACAGGCAAGGCTGGAAGAAAACAATAAGGATTATCTGGTTATGGCATTATCGCAGAAAGAACGGAATTATGCGAGGGAATTGTGGAATCACAATGAATTTCAAAAGGTTATTATAGAGATTTTCAATTCCTTGCTCCCAACGGAAGAATTTGTACTTAATAAACGGGAAAGAGCATTTTGGAGATCTTTGGCATATGTTTATTCTTTTTTACTTCCTGAGTATGAGAAAATAAAAGAACATATGTCTGCGGAGGAAAAAGTAAATTATGAGCAGTTAAAAAAGACAGTGGAAAATATTACGAGAAGCTCACGTAAACATATTTACGAATATAAACGGTTGGAAACAAAACAGACAGTCATCTACCAGAGTTTCACAGAGAATAGTATTGGAAAGTTATGCAGGGATATTATTGAAGATTTAGCAAAAAATTATGGAACTGTCTGGAACAAAAAAGATGCAGAAAAATTCCGAAAGAAGGTCCAAGGATTTAAGGCTAACTGGCTTAGAGAAGTCATTCTTTTTGATGACGAAGTGGCAGGATTGGGAAGTGAACCAAGATACTTTGAAAAGGATTTTGAATATGATAACAATTTGATTGTGAAAGGAAAATATAAGACATTAAGCATTGAAGAGTTTTCATATGCATTCTTTTCGTATCTCGGTATGGAAAAAAAGAGAGATAAAAATTATGATGTAACGAAATACTCAAAAGATCATCCGGATCAGTGGTCATTGGAAATTGTCTTGCCGGATTGTAAAATGTATGTGGCAAAATTCTGGGGGGCAGATGATTTGCGAAAATTGAGTTCTTTGATTCAAAAAGAGTATCATATAAAGATTGATTATAAGTAGTTGTGGGACAGGGGGGACGGTTCTGTGTCCGGGATACAACCCGGACACAGAACCGTCCCCCTGTCCCGCGTTATGCATTTTTCAGGAATGCCAGATAGCCTTTCTTTGCCTCGTAGATATCTGCCTTGCTCGAAATCTCCATCGGGGCGTGCATACTCAGCAGTGCCACGCCGCTGTCGATGACCTCCATGCCGTACAGAGCGCAGATGTAAGCGATGGTTCCGCCGCCGCCCATATCCACTTTACCAAGCTCTGACATCTGGAAAGCCACGTTGTTGTCGTCGAAAATGCGGCGCAGGTGGCCGATGTATTCGGCGTTGGCATCGTTGGAGCCGGATTTTCCTCTGGAGCCGGTATATTTGTTGAGCACAAGGCCGTGACCGAAGTGTGCTGCATTTTTCTTCTCGAAGAAGGACGGGAAGTTCGGGTCAAAGGCGGCACTGACATCGGAGGAAAGCATTTTGCTGTTTCGAAGCGTGCGGCGAAGACCAAGCTCTGAGAAGCTTCCCATACAGTTCATCAGTTCCGCCACGGTATTCTCGAAGAATGCGGACTGCATTCCTGTGGCACCGACGCTTCCAATCTCTTCTTTATCGACCAGCAGACAACAGCAGGTCTTCTCCTGTGGACCAGCCTCCAACATAGCGACAAGAGAGGTGTAGGCGCAGATGCGGTCATCCTGTCCGTAGGCCAGAATCATGCTGCGGTCCATGCCGCAGTCTCTTGCCTTGTCTGCAGGCACGACTTCAATCTCTGCGGAGAGGAAATCTTCTTCCTCCATGTCATACTGCTCTTTCAGAATCTGAAGGAGATAAGCGGAAACGGCATCCTTCAGCTCCTCATCTTCATCGGATGTGAGAGGACGGTTGCCCACCAGGACATTCAGATCGTCTCCCTCGATGACTTCGCTGGCCTTCTTCTCCATCTGTTTTCCGGCCAGATGGATGAGAAGGTCGGAAATGCATACGACCGGATCATCCTCTTTTTCTCCGATGGAAATCTCGATAACGCTGCCGTCTTTTTTGGCAACGACACCGTGAAGCGCCAGTGGGATTGTCACCCACTGGTATTTTTTGATGCCGCCGTAGTAATGTGTATCAAGTAGTGCCATCTCGCTGTCCTCGTAGAGTGGATTCTGCTTTAAATCAAGGCGGGGGGAGTCGATGTGTGCTCCCAGAATCCGCATACCGTTTTCCAGAGGTTCGCTGCCGATGGTAAAAAGAGCGATTTCCTTATTCATGTTGACAGCGTAAACCTTATCGCCTGCCTGGAGAGAACCCTGACGTGCAATGATGTCATCAAGATTCTCGTATCCATTGGCCTTAGCGAGACGAATTGTCTCTTTGACGCATTCCCGCTCTGTCTTTCCGACATTGAGGAAATGGCGGTAGTCTTTTGCGAGCTGTTCCAGTTCCGTTAATTGTGTTTCTGTGTAAGTGTTCCAGACACTTTTCTTTTGCATAAAATCAGTCCTTTTTTAATGTGCTTTTACTTTGTTCCACAGTTCATTGTAGAAGGCATCCGCGTCGTTGCCGAGGAAACGGAAGGTTTCGCAATCTTTGAGCATATCGGCTGTCGGGAAAGCGATGGTGCTGTTTCGCAGCTCTTCGTCTTCGATGAGCGCGCGCGCCTCTTTGTTTGGTGTGGAATAAGTAATGTATTCAAAGTTCATCAGTGCGATATCAGGGCGGCAGAGGAAATTGATGAATTTCTCACCGTTTTCTTTGTTCTGGGCATTTTTCGGAATGACCCAGGAATCGATCCATACATTGGATCCTTCTTTCGGAATGACGTATTCTAGATTTTCGTTTTCCCATTGTGTGTAAATGGCTTCTCCGGAATAGATGACGCCGATGGCTGCCTCATTGCCGATCATTTTGTCACGTATCTGGTCAATGACATAGGCCTGCACCAGAGGCTTCTGTTTGATCAGATCAGCAGTTGCCTCTTCGAGTTCGTTGACGTCTGTGGAATTTAACGAATATCCTTTGCGTTTCAGTGCAACGGCGAAGGCATCCCGGACGCTGTCCTGCATGAGAATGTTGTCTGTATATTTTGGATTCCAGAGGACATCCCAGCTGTCAATCGGTTCGTCCACCATTGTTTTGTTATAAAGAATGCCGACGGTTCCGAAGCAGTAAGGTACGGAGTAGGCATTGTCAGGGTCAAAGGATTTTGACTGATCCATGTAGGTAGGATCAATATTCTTAATGTTCGGTACATTGTCCCAGTTAATCTCAGCCAGTAAGTCTTCCTTTACCATACGTTCAATCATGTAGTCGGAAGGACAGACGACGTCGTAGGCAATTGCCCCTGATTTGATCTTGGGGTACATGATCTCGTTGGTCTCAAACTCTTCGTAGATGACGCTGATTCCTGTCTCTTCCTCAAACATGGTAAGCACTTCCGGATCAATGTATTCGCCCCAGTTATAGACGATCACCTGTTTCTCGTTTCTGGTTTTGTTTTGGGAGCCGTAGAAAATTCCGCCTCCTGTGATTAGGATGACCAGAGCAACAGGAATGACTCTGCGAAGTACCAGAGAAGTCATCTGTGATTTTCTGGAAGTTTTCTCTTCGCTTTTCGGAGAGGAATTAACCAGGATCATCAAAACCAGTACCGTCAGAAACAGCAGAGTGGAGAGTGCATACATTTCCGGTCGGATACCCTTTCGCACTTCGGAATAAATCTTCGTCGGCAGCGTGTCCACCCCCGGTCCTTTCGTGAAGTGGGTGATGATGAAATCATCGAGGGACATCGTAAATGCCATCAGAAATCCGGAAAGAATTCCGGGGAGAATATCCGGGAAAACAACCTTGAAAAAGGCGTACACCGGAGATGCTCCAAGATCCAGCGCTGCTTCATACGTATGTTTGTTCGTTTGTTTCAGCTTTGGCATCACGCTTAAGATTACATAAGGGATATTAAACGTAATGTGTGCCAGCAAAATGGTGCTGTAACCGAGAGTAACGCGGCAGGCAATGAACAGAAGCATTAAAGAGATACCTGTTACAATGTCTGCATTTAGCATGGGAATGTTGGTTACCGTCATCAGATAATTTCTGTATTTGGCCTGCATACCGTGCATGGCAACGGAGGCTGCCGTTCCGATTAGAGTGGCGATGAATGCCGAGAGCAGAGCAATCGTCAGTGTGGTATACAGCGCGTTCATGATGGCTGTGTCGGAGAACAGGGAGGAGTACCATTTCAAGGTGAACCCACCCCATTTTGCTCTTGTCTTGGAAGAGTTGAACGACAGCACCACCAGGGTTGCAATCGGTGCATACAGGAAAATAATAATCAGGGTAAGGTACAATTTTCTTGCTGCATTTTTCATCAGAACATTCCTCCTTCCCCGTCTTTGTCATATTTGTTCATCACAGCCATACTCAGGAGGATGAAGATCATCAGTACAAGAGAAAGTCCGCTTCCGGCATTCCAGTTGCTTCCCTGTTTGAATTTCTGTTCGATGACATTTCCGATCAGGAGGATTTTGCTTCCGCCAAGAAGATCGGAGATGACGAACGTGGTTAGTGCAGGTACAAACACCATGGTGATTCCGCTGATGACGCCGGGAAGACTCAATGGGAACATCACTTTCCAAAATACCTGAAATCCATTGGCCCCCAGATCGCGTCCTGCATTGATGATATCCTTGTCAATCTTAACCAGTGCATTATAAATAGGAAGCACCATAAAGGGCAGGAAGTTGTAAACCATACCCAGGATAATCGCATAGGGTGTGTTGATGATCTGTAAGGCCGGCAGATGCAGCAGCCCCAGAACGCTGTTGATGACGCCGTTTTTCTCCAGAAGCGTCTGCCATGCCAGTGTTCGCAGCAGGAAATTCATCCACATGGGAAGAATAAAGATCACGACGATAAAGCTGCTCTGACTCATCGAGGATTCCGCCAGGATCATAGCCAGAGGATAGGCAAGGAGCAGGCAGATGACCGTGCTGATAAAGGACAGAAGCAGTGCCAGACCCAGTGCCTTCAGATTTTCAGCAGAACCCATCAAAGCCAGATTTTTCAGGGTGAAGGCTCCGTCTTCGTTGGTCAGTCCATAGTACAGGATCATAGCCAACGGAATCAAAATGAAGGCGGTGGACCACACCACGTATGGTCCGGACAAAAAACGATTGTATTTTTTATTCATTGACTCCCACGGCCTCCTCGTCCTCGGATTCAGGTTTGTTCATAATCTGAATATTAAAAGGATCTACCCAGAGACCGACTTCTGTGCCTACCGGGAACATAGAGGTACTGTGAACGAGCCATTCAAAGCCGTTTGCCATGACTTCCATTTCATAGTGAACTCCTTTGAAGATCAGATGGGTGACACGGCCGTTGATGATGCCCTTGTCCGGTTTGACAAGCTCGATGTCCTCCGGACGAATGACAACATCCACCGGCTTGTTTTTGCCAAAGCCGACATCCACGCAGGCAAAACGGGCACCGAGGATTTCTACGAGCTTGTCTTCCAGCATGATGGCTGGAAGAATGTTGCTCTCTCCGATGAAATCAGCAACAAATGCGTTTTCCGGTTCGTTGTAGATATCTTCTGGAGATCCCATCTGCTGAATGTAGCCTTGGTTCATAACAACGATGGTATCGGACATCGTCAATGCCTCTTCCTGGTCATGTGTGACGTAGATGAAGGTGATTCCAAGCTCGTTTTTTAATCGGATCAGCTCGTATGCCATATCCTGGCGAAGCTTCAGATCAAGAGCGCCAAGCGGCTCGTCGAGAAGAAGCACCTTTGGTTCATTGACAATCGCTCGTGCAATGGCGATTCGCTGCTGCTGACCGCCGCTTAACGAATCAACCTGACGATTTTCGAAACCATCCAGATTTACCAGCTTTAAGGCGTATTTGATCTTGTCATCAATATAAGCTTTTGATTTTTTCTTGATCTTCAGACCAAAAGCAATGTTTTCTGCGATGGTCATATGAGTAAACAGAGCGTATTTCTGAAACACGGTATTCAGATTTCGTTTATTGGGCGGCAGGTTTGTGATATCTACTCCGTCAAAAATAACCTGACCGCTGTCCGGTGTCTCAAATCCGCCCAGAATACGAAGGGTGGTTGTTTTTCCGCAACCGCTGGGACCCAGCAATGTAAGAAATTCATTTTCCTTCACGGACAGATTTAGCTCGTCTAATACAAGGTTGTTGTTAAATGATTTGGAAATATTTACAAAATCAATCAATGTACGTGACATGTACCCCTCCTCCTAAAGTATAAAATTTATTTTTTGATGCGGGCTGCTGCAGCGCGTGCGTGCCCCATCAATCCCTCTCCTTTCGCCATGCGGTTTACCAGAGGTGCGATTGCGTTGGAAGCCTCCAAAGTCATGCTCTGCTGGGTACATACTTTCAGGAAGGTACCTGCCCAGACACCGCCGGTATAGCGTGCTGCTTTTAAGGTTGGAAGCGTGTGGTTGGTTCCGGACGCATAATCGCCGAATACCTCTGCGGTATTTTCTCCGATAAACAGAGAACCGTAATTGTAAAGCTTTTCCACTGCGTAATCGGTATGGGCAAGGTTCAGCTCCAGATGTTCCGGTGCATATGCGTTTGCCATATCAATGGCCTCGTCAATGGAATCTGCGAGGAGTACCTCACCGAAGGTATCCCAGGACTGTCTGGCGATACCGGCTGTCTCCAGAGTTTCCAGTTCTTTTTCTACCGCTGCGATCACCGCTTTTCCAAATGCTTCGTCTGTCGTGACAAGAATTCCCTTTGCATTCGGGTCATGCTCAGACTGAGCCAGAAGGTCAGCTGCAATAATTTCCGGTGTTCCAGTTCCGTCTGCAATGACAAGCACTTCACTTGGACCTGCCACAAAGTCAATGCCAACCTGGCCGTAACACTGGCGTTTTGCTTCTGTGACAAAACGGTTTCCAGGACCTACGATGATGTCAACCGGTGAAATCTGCTCAGTTCCGTAGGAGAAGGCTGCGATTGCCTGGGCACCGCCCACGGTGTAAATCTCGTCGGCACCGGCAAGGTCCATGGCAACGAGAGTCTTTGGGTGAATCTGATCCGTTCCCTTCATAACAGGAGAGCAGGCAGCAATGCGCTTGACACCCGCAACCTTTGCTGGTCCGATCAGCATCAGTGCTGTAGAGTACAGAGGATAGCCGCCTCCCGGAACGTAGCAGCAGCAGGACTGTACCGGAATGATGCGATGTCCGAGGAAAATGCCCGGTGCAGGACTGAAATTCTTTACCTCACTCATAGAGTCTTTCTGTGCCTGGGCAAAGGCTGTGATGTGGCTTAAGGCCGTTTTTAAGTCTTCAATTTCCTGTGCATCCAGTTTTTCGTAAGCTGCTTCAATTTCCTCGCGTGATACGCGAAGATTTTTACGGTTGCATCCGTCAAATTTTGAATTATATTCCTGAAGTGCCGCATCACCTTCGGCACATACATGCTCAATCATGCCAGCTACGGTATCGCGCAGCGCTTTGTTGTCTGCGGCAGTTCGCTTTTGCGATTTTTTCAATGTTTTCATAGCGCGTCAATCAATCCTTTCTTTAAGATTTTCAGAATTAATAATACTCTTTTTGACGAAATATGTCTATCAATAATTTGATGAAAATATTTATAGATAAAAATAATATATATTATAGAATGTCATGAATAAACAATAAATGGAGAACTTTGATTTGCTTGACATGTTTTGAGTGCTTCATTTATACTTTTATTATGATTTATCATCTAAGGAAAAAGCATATTGGGAGGAAAAAATGAAAAAGAAACTATCCATTTTTCTGGTGCTTGTAATGATGGCGTCTATGTTGCTTACAGCATGCGGAAACAAACAAACAGAAGAAACACAAGAGACAACTGCGCAGACGGAAACAGAAGAGACAGAGGAAGCGTATCATATTGCGGTGGTGACACCAACGTTGTCTGTCAGTGAAGATGAATTCCGTGCCGGTGAGCAGTTAGAAGAGCAATATCCTGATATTGTAAAACATCTTGTACTTCCGGAAAAATTTGATACGGAAATTGAGGGATGCATCAGTACGATTGTATCAGCAGCAGATGATCCGCTCATGAAAGCTGTCATCGTAAGCTCCGGACAGTCAGGATTGATTCCGGCCTTCCAGCAGCTCAAAGAAAAAAATCCGGATATCATCACGATTTCTTCAGCAATTTATGATGAGCCGGATATGATGTCTGAGAATATTGATTTGAACTTAGATATGGATGCGATTCGAAGAGGCGAGACGATTCCGAAAAAAGCGTATGAAATGGGAGCAAAGACATTTATTCACTATTCATTCCCGACACATCTTGCGAAACCAACGATTACAGCAAGAAGAGATCAGATGAAAAAAACATGTGAAGAACTGGGAATGGAATTTGTAGAAGTGATTACTCCTGATCCACAGACAGGTAATGGACCGGAAGCAATGCAGCAGTTCTTGCAGGAAGATATTCCGAGACAGATCGAGAAGTACGGAGTAGATACAAATATCTTTGGTACAAACTGTCCAATGTATGATGTGATTATTGCGAAGGCGTTAGAGTTAAAATATACGGTTGCAGAGCAGTGCTGCCCGACACCTACACAGGCATATCCTACTGTTTTAGGACTGGAGATTGCAGAGGAAGATGCTACAAACTTTGATAAGATCAATGAAATGATTGCTGAAAAAGTGGATGCACAGGGCATGAAGGGAAGATTATCCGGATGGCCGATTCCAGTGACCATTTTCCTGCCGAAGTTTGGTGTGGAAGTTGCAATGGAAATGATCGCAAACAGTGAGTTTGATCCGAACAATGCGGAGAATCTTGGAAATCTTGCAAAAGATAAGTTTGGTTTAGAGGTAGATTTCCAGCAGTATGAAGACTACGAAAATTATTACATGTTCATCATGGAATCTATTTATTATTAAAATCTGACAGAAAGGGGCGGAAGTTTTTCGCTCCTTTTTGCTGTGAAAAGAAGTGGGGAAAATGGAAGAATATATCTTAAAGGTAGAAAATCTGAATAAATATTTTGGACAGAATCAAGTGTTGCATCAGGTGCATTTGTCTGTTAAGCCGGGAGAAATCTGCGGTCTAATAGGCGCGAATGGCTCAGGAAAAAGTACATTAATGAACATTCTGTTTGGAAGCCGTGTGATTGAGAAGACGGGAGGTTATGAGGGAGAGGTCTGGTATGATGGGGAAAAGGTGCAGATTCGTTCTGCAAAGGATGCTATTGCGCGGGGAATCGGGATGATTCATCAGGAATTTATCTTAATTCCGGAAATGACAGTTGCGGAAAACATTAAACTTACCAGAGAAAATACAAAAAAGAAGTTTAACCGTATATTAAAACCAGAAATTTCTTATTTGGATAAGAAAAAAGATCAGGAGGATGCCGGAAAAATTTTAGAGGAGCTTGGCTTTCAAATTGACAGTTCGTATTTAATTAAAAATATATCGGTAAATGCCAAGCAATTTGTGGAAATTGCAAGAGAAGTAGACAAACAGGACTTGAAGCTTCTTTTATTAGATGAGCCTACCGCCGTTTTAAACGAGGAAGATGCACGGAAATTAATGAAAGTTTTAAAGAACTTGGCTCAAAAAGGAACGGCAATTCTTTTTTGTTCGCATCGTCTGCATGAAATTTGTGAAATTTGCGATCACGTTACGGTGCTTCGAGATGGCGAAGTGGTATCAGAATATAAAAAAGAAGAACTGGATATGGAAAAACTGGCCAAAGATATGATCGGGTATGACATCTGCACTGTGAAGAAAGAGACAAGAAATCGAAAGAAAGACAAAATCATAAGTTTTCAAAATTTTTCGGTTCATATGCCGGGGGAGGCTTTGCATGGAATCGACCTTGATGTATACGAAGGCGAGATCTTGGGAATCACAAGTTTTTCCGGACATGGAAAGCTGGCACTGGGATATGGAGTCATGGGGATGTTTCCGGTAGAAGGACAGGCAGTGCTGCAAGGGCTGCCTCTGGATATCGGGAATGTGAAAAAAACAATAGAGCGAGGCATCTTTCTTCTTCCGGATGACAGGAAAAATATGGGGCTTCTTCTGGAACATTCTATTTGCGAAAATATGATGTTTTCCGGCTTTTATGGAAAACATATGTTTCAAAAAAAAGCGTTTGGCATTTTGCCAATCCGAGATTGGAAACAAATACGGGCATATGCAGAAAAACAAATAGAAAAACTGGACATAAAGTGCGAGAGCATGGATCAAAACACTGGAGAGTTAAGCGGAGGAAACCAGCAGAAAGTCTGTATTGCAAGGGCGATTGCGGTAAATCCGAAGGTGCTTTTTGTGATGGAACCCACAAGAGGAGTCGACATAGGGGCAAAAGAAAAAATATTGGACATGTTGGTGAGGATGAATCAGGAGCAGGGCATGACAATTGTAGCTGCATCCAGCGAATTAGAGGAACTAAAGCGCATCAGTGACAGAATTGCTGTGCTTTGTGAAGGAAAGCTTTCGCGTATTCTGCCGCCGGAAGCGTCTGAAAAAGAGTTTGCATTTGCATATACAGGAGGTGAAAAGAACAGTGAAAAGTAAAATAAAACTGCCGCAAATCATTATTTCACTTTTTATGCTGTCACTGTTTGTTCTGGCTGGATTTTTAAAGATGAACATTCCGGAACTCGTCAGCGGATCGTTTGTTAAGTTTGTGATGAATGGTGTTCTTGTACTGGCAATGATTCCGATGATTAATGCGGGAGTGGGGATGAATTTCGGCCTTCCTGTTGGAATTGTTGCAGGACTTTTGGGCATGTGTATGGCGATTCAGCTTCGAGTGACAGGAATTTTCGGATTTATCACAGCCATCCTTTTGTCAATCATTCCGGCAGTTGTGTTCGGACTGCTCTATGCGAAAATATTAAATATGGTAAAGGGAAAAGAAGACATTGCTGCCATATTTATCGGTTATTCCTTTATTCCGATTATGAATTTTGTATGGACAGTGATTCCGTTTTCCAATCGGGAAATGTTGTACCCCGTGGGCGGGGAGGGACTTCGCCCTAAAATAAGCCTTGAAAATTACTTTGGAAATGTATTGAATGAATTGTTTGTTGTTAAGATTGGGGAAATAGTAATTCCGCTTGGATTGCTTGGGGTATACGCGATTATATGTTTATTGATCCATTTCTTTTTTAAGACCAAATATGGAACGGTGATGTTAGCTGTAGGAGAAAATGAAAAATTTTGTCAGCTTTCCGGAATCAAAATTAATAAGGTGCGGACAACAGCAATCGTACTGTCAACCGTAATTGGTGCTGTAGGAATTTGTGTGTATGCGCAGACGTATGGATTTGTGGAACTGTATAATGCGCCACTGTCTCATACATTCCCGGCAGTTTCTGTTATTTTGATTGGCGGCTGCATCGGCAAGCGGGCAACGATCTTTCACGCAATTCTTGGAACGTATTTATATCAGACGATTTATCTTCTGTCTGCTCCGATTGCGAATGCAATCCTGATTCCGCAAATGTCGGAGATTGTCCGTATGATTATTACGAACGGAATCATTTTGTATGCATTTTTGAAGCAAAAGAGGAGGAAATAAGGATGAGAAAGAGAATTCGAAAAGAAGAAATGATTGTACCTGCTACGTTTATCCTGTTCAGTATCCTGTGTTTCTTTCTGGCGGATGTCAGTCTATCGTTTCTTGTAGAACAGGTATCCTTGCGTTTTATCAGAAATATCATTTTGATTCTTGCATTGATCTTTCCAATCATGGCAGGAATGGGATTGAATTTTGCTGTCGTCATCGGAACTATGATTACACAGGCAGTTTTTATTTTTGTATTGAATTTCAATATTACAGGAGCAAAAGGTGCGGCAGTTGTATTAGTGGTTTCGCTGATCGTTTCGGCAATCATCGGAAGCTTGATCGGGCATCTTTTAAATAAAGTAAAAGGAAAAGAAATGGTAACATCGATCGTTGTTGGATTTCTGGCAAATTATATTTATCAGCTTATATTTGTGGCAGGATTCGGGACAGTGATTCACGTTTATAATGAAAAACTTGTTTTATCTACGGGAATTGGCGTGAAAAATATGGTAGATTTAAAAACTTATAAGGAAGTATTTGACAGCGTGGGTGTATTTCAGATTGGAGAAGCGAAGATATCGGTTTTGCTTCTTACGATTATTGTTTTGTGCGGAGGCTTCATATACTATCTGATGCATACGCCTTTCGGACAGAAAATTAAGGCGGTTGGTATGAGTGAGGAAAAATCTGCAAATACAGGAATCGATGTGGATCGAACAAGAATCGTTGTCATTATACTTTCGACAATGATTGCGGCATTGGGACAGTTTGTGTATTTACAGAATATCGGGTCGCTGAATGTATATACAGAGCATTTGGATACAGAAAAATTTGCGTGTGCAGCTCTGCTGGCGGGTGGTGCAAGCATTCGAAAAGCCAGTGTAAGAAATGCATTTGTAGGGGTGATTTTGCTTCATACATTATTTATATTGTCGCCTCTTGCAGGACGAAATGCCTTTTCAAATGCATCACTTGGAGAGTATTTTCGCAGTTTTTTGGCATATGGAATCATTGCATTTGCTCTTGTAGTAAATCTGAGACTGGAACAGAAGCGCGAAAAGGAAAATTAGTATCAAACACAAAGAAAAAGATATATATAACCGCATAATTTTACTTGCTATTTCCATGGAAGAAAACTATAATGGAATGAAATTGTCAAGGGGGACAAAAGAACGCGATGAAGAACGAACTGGTGCTTTCAAAAATTCTGGAAATCGGGGAATTGATGCTGATTGCAGGCGGGGAAGTGAGCCGTGTGGAGGACACCATCTCAAGAATATGCTGCGCTTATGGAATGACAGAAATCCATGTGTTTTCCATTACGACCAGTATTGTAGTTACAGTAACGACGGCAGAGGGACATGTGATTACCCAGACCAGAAGAATCCATACACACGATACGGACTTTACAAGACTGGAGCTTTTGAATGAGCTTTCCAGAGAATTGTGCAGCAGTCCGCAGGATGAACAGTATATACAGAAGAAACTTGATGAAATTTGCCAAGTATCCGAATATTCCAAAGGGATTTATGTGTTTGCCTATGCGTTGATTTCGGCTTCGTTTACGGTGTTTTTCGGGGGAAGCTTTTGGGATGCGGCCGCATCGGCGCCGATTGGAGTTTTGCTGTATTTTCTGGTACGTTTTAACCGCAGGATAAATATGAATTACATTGTATCGAATCTGATGTGCTCTCTTTTGGGTGGTGCGGCTGCGGTTGCTCTTGTCAGAATCGGACTTGGGCAAAACATAGACAAGATTGTAATCGGAAATATCATGCCGCTGATTCCGGGACTTGCCTTCACAAATGCGATTCGCGATATGATCAACGGCGATGTGATGGCTGGAACGGGAAGACTGTGTGAATCTGTACTGACGGCAATTGCGCTGGCGGTCGGGTTTACCGTGACTTTGCTGGCGTATTAGGAGGAAATTATGGGAGACGAATTGATTCAGATTCTGATGGCATTTTTGGGGACGATTGGATTTGCAATCTTTTTTAATATACGAAAAACAAAACTACTCCTTGTCGGAACCGGCGGAGCGGTGATATGGACCGTATTTCTTGTAGTGAAATATGCAACCGGGCAGGAAATGATTGCGCTTTTTGCGGCTTCTGTTCTGGCTTCTGTGTTTGCCGAAATTCTGGCAAGGATTGTGAAATCACCGGCAACGGTACTTTTGGTGCCGATGGTAATCGCGTTGATACCGGGAGGAAATCTGTATTATACGATGTTTTATATGGTGCAGGGGCATTCGATCCTGTTTCAGGCTTATCTGAAGCTTGTGCTTCAGGAGGCGGCTTCCATTGCACTGGGGATTATGATCGTGATGTCTGCGATGCAGGTAATACAAAAATCTCAAATTTATCATCAGAAAAAGAGCGTCTGATACCGACAAAATGTGACAAAAAACAGCAAAAGTACCAAGGAAAGAGGCTCTGTATTGCATATAATGCCAAATCTTGTAAATGACTGTTGAAATTTCTCCTTTCATATGATAGAGTAATGTCATTGCGCAGGGGGGATCTGCGTAAAAAACTCAGGAGAGTCCCGCAAAAAGCGGGCGCCGAAGGTGTACCCGGCAAGATGCCGCTAATCACTCAGGCAAAAGGATGGAGGGAGAATTTCATATGTTACAATCAATCAACAACTTTATCACATGGTTTGATGGCGTAGTCTGGGGACTGCCACTGATCATTCTTATCCTGGTGACAGGAATCTACTTAACCGTCCGACTTGGATTATTACAGGTCAGACATCTTGGAAGAGCCCTGAAGTACATGGTGAAAAATGAAGAAGATGGCAAGGGAGAGGTCAGCAGTTTTGGAGCTCTCTGTACTGCTTTGTCTGCGACCATCGGTACCGGTAATATCGTAGGTGTTGCCACAGCAATTGCTGCAGGCGGACCGGGAGCGTTATTCTGGATGATCGTTGCCGCATTTTTCGGAATGGCAACGAAATATGCCGAAGGACTTCTGGCAATCAAGTATCGTACGATTGACGAAGATGGACACGTACTGGGCGGACCATTCTACTATATCGAAAACGGTATGGGCGTGAAATGGAGATGGCTTGCAAAGATTTTTGCTTTCTTTGGAGCTGGTGTAGGTCTGTTCGGAATCGGTACGTTTACACAGGTAAACGGTATCGCATCTGCATCTACCAATTTCTTTGATCCGAATATGGCTCACACAGTAGAACTGTTCGGACATACCTATTCCTGGGCAACGGTAATTACCTGTCTGATCGTGACACTGTGTGTAGGTCTGGTTGTCATCGGTGGTCTGAAACGAATCGCAAGCGTATCACAGGTGATTGTGCCATTTATGGCAGTGCTGTATTTTGTGTTTGCGGCAATTATTATCCTGACACATATTCCACAAATTCCGGGAGCGATTGCTACGATCGTAAAGAGCGCATTCACAGGAAGCGCACTGGCCGGTGGTGCTATGGGAAGCATGGTTGTCGCTATGCAGAAAGGTATTGCCCGTGGTATTTTCTCAAACGAGTCTGGTCTTGGTAGTGCGCCAATCGCGGCTGCAGCAGCTCAGACACACGACGCTGCCCGTCAGGGTCTGGTATCCATGACAGGTACTTTTATTGATACCATCGTGATCTGTACGATGACAGGTCTTTCTATCGTGCTGGCAGGCACATGGAATGTAGAAGGGCTGGAAGGTGTGGCAATCACGATGGCTGCGTTCCAGAAGGGACTTCCGTTCCCGCCGCAGGTTGCATCTTTTGTACTGATGCTTTGTCTTGTATTTTTTGCATTTACGACAATTCTCGGATGGAACTATTACGGTGAGAGATGTCTGGAATATCTGTCCAACAGAAATATGACAGCTGTAAAGACTTACCGATGGCTGTACATTCTGGCAGTATTTATGGGACCATACATGACGGTAGAGGCTGTGTGGAACATTGCAGATATCTTCAATGCGTTGATGGCATTCCCGAACCTGATCGCTTTGATTTCTCTGAGCGGAGTTGTTGTATCAGAAACAAAAGCGTATTTTGCGAAACTGAATAAATAAGATTGTGTAAGAAAAAAGGAGGCTTCTGCATACAATGCAGGGCTTCCTTTTTTTGCGTGCTTTTGTGCATATTTTATACTGTATGCACGCAAATAAAAGTGAGCGGATGTAATAGGAATATGTGTAAAATTACAAGAAAATGCCCTGTTTTTTGAGGAAAACCTTAAAAATAGACGAAAATGGATTTTGTTTTTGTAACATATTGACAATAGGTTGAGTTCCAACTATAATTACCGGGTTTGTAAAAAAATGTAGCCGTACATTTGGAGAGGAGGAGTATGATTATGGAAAAAGATATGACGGTTGGAAGTCCGTCGAAAATGATTATCAGTTTTACGATCCCGGTATTTCTGGGAAATGTGTTTCAGCAGTTTTACAGTATGGCCGATACGATCATCGTTGGAAAATTTGTGGGTACAACGGCATTGGCGGCTGTTGGTTCTGTGGGAACAATTATGTTTTTGCTGATAGGTTTCCTTCAGGGAATGACAGCAGGGTTTACAGTTTTGACATCGCAGCGTTTTGGCGCAAGGGACATGAGGGGAATGCGAAAGACGGTGGGTTCCGCTTATATACTTTCTGCAATCGTGTCTGCAGTTATGACGGCATTGAGTATGCTTTGTATGAAGCAGCTGCTTATTTTCATGAATACTCCTGCCGATATTTTTGCGGATGCCTATCATTATATTATGATCATCTGCGGCGGTATTTTTGCCCAGACCGCGTACAACCTTTTTTCCAGTGTGTTAAGAGCCATTGGAAACAGCAAAACGCCGCTGTATTTTCTGATTCTGGCCGCTGGATTGAATGTTTTGCTGGATCTTCTTCTGATTATTGTGTTCCAAATGGGAGCGCCTGGTGCGGCATGGGCAACGGTTATCGCGCAGGGGATTTCGGCATTGTGCTGTCTGGTCTATATTATAAGAAAGATTCCTATTTTGAAGCTGGAGAGAGATGACTGGAAGATTGACGGTCATCTGGCAAAAATCCAGATGGGAATCGGTTTCCCGATGGGATTTCAGTATTCCATCACAGCGATTGGAACCATGATGGTGCAGGCTGCATTGAATACGCTTGGTTCTCTGGCAGTTGCAGCTTATACAGCAGCCATTAAGATCGAACAGATTCTGACACAGGCGTATGTGGCGATGGGTGTTACGATGACGAATTACTGTGCGCAGAACCGTGGTGCCGGAAAATACACAAGAATCCGTCAGGGATTTCGTGCGATCACAATCATTGGAGCCGTGTATTCCGTATTTGCTGCGGCCGTGTTTGTCTTCGGCGGAAAATACATGGTATACCTGTTTGTATCGGATAATGTAACAGAAATTATGGGATATGCAGACACGTATTTGAGATGCATTTCCATATTTTTGATGTTTCTTGCTATTGTCAATACCTATCGAAATGGAATCCAGGGTATGGGTTATGGCGTGCTTCCGATGATGGCAGGTGTTGCAGAACTGGTGGGGCGTGCGATCGTTGCGCTGATTGCGGGACACTATAAGAGTTATCTTGGTGTTTGTCTGGCGAGTCCGGTGGCATGGGTTCTGGCCGATACACTTTTGCTTGTGATGTATTTTAAAATTATGAAGAATCATCCGGTGGATGTGGAATAGAAAAGGGGGCTGCGGCGGCAGCCTCCTTTTCTGTAAGCACAAAAAGTGAGAGAAATAGAAAAATTACATCGTTGTTGACTGTGTCAGTATAGATTTTACATGCTGCACTTCTTCCTGTGTTGCTTTTGCAGCAGGCACGTAGAAGCTTTTTTCTCTTGCCAGGTTATAAAGCTTTTCCTGGGACATTTCGCATTCGTTGCGAAACTGCTTTAAAGTCTGTTTCAGTTCTTTGTTCTCGGACTGTGAAATATAGTCTGCATACATTTTCAGTTCGTTGTTGATGGATACCAATGCATCCGATACCATTGTTTTATCGTTCATTCTGCCTTCCTCCTATAAGAATTTCATCAGTTCCTGCTTATGCTGCATGGCGCAGTTAGCTGCGTCCTGGAACATCTGTTTTACCTGAGGATCCTGAGCCTGATTTGCGTAGTCCGTCATTTTGCAGTGGCTTGTCTCGAATCCACCGATTAGGTGGCGGAGATTCTGCAGATCAAGAATGGAAATTTCTTTCATGTGAGTGCCTCCTTTGAATTGTATTGTTGAACACGAATAGTATTGACGCAATCAAAAAAAATATTCTTCAAAAATTTCTGTTTGTCGGGGTGGTCGTATGTGCACCACTTTCCTGTTCAACGGAACACTTTCCAACGGCAGGGTTTGGCTTGGGGCTTCCGAACAGCCATTTGCACAGGGGAGGCTTTCCGCATCAAGTGCGATCTCTCCGCTTGTGCAGTCAACCTGTTGATTTTCTTGTTTGGCTGCGCCGCTTATGGATTGCTTTTCAAACGAACTCGCGCTATGCGCTCAAACAGTGTTTTCAAAGCAAT